>NZ_QEWR01000002.1:0-342507 GCF_003121925.1 Ignatzschineria indica
GCTTCTAGTACGAGAGGACCGAAGTGGACGTATCTCTGGTGGTCCGGTTGTCATACCAATGGCATAGCCGGGTAGCTACATACGGACGGGATAACCGCTGAAAGCATCTAAGCGGGAAGCCCACCTCAAGATTAGATTTCCCTAGGGGTTTAACCCCTCTGAAGGTCCGTCGAAGACTACGACGTTGATAGGTTGGGTGTGTAAGTGCAGTAATGCATTGAGCTTACCAATACTAATTGACCGTGAGGCTTGACCATATAATAGGTCTTAGACAATTTTGATACGAGACATGATCGTTTCCAAAGTTGACGCGAATACAAACAACTTAAGCAATTCAATCAGACATTGCTGTTACTAACCAACTAATCAAATTTATTCGTGAGTGGAGTGCAAGATAAAATGCAGAGATGCATCAACACTTCAAGCACAAACCAGTTTACCTGGGGAAAATAGCGCTATGGAACCACCTGATCCCATCCCGAACTCAGAAGTGAAACGTAGCAGCGCCGATGGTAGTGTGGGAGATCCCATGTGAGAGTAGGTCAACCCTAGGGCTTCATTAAGAGCTCCTAGCTAATTAGCTAGGAGCTTTTTCTTTGTCTGGATTTTTTTATTCTTAAGAAAGCTCCTGGAGCTGCGGGAACCGACTACTTCATTCTTTTAGCCGGTGCATGCCCGCAGTTTGGCATTTGCGATGCCTCTTGCCGGCACGTGATTATTGGAAGAATGCAGTAGTAAGATCCGGCAACTCATCAGCCTTTGTTATTTCAACTACTCATCTTTATGATTCTTAAGAGAATTCTAGGAACAGCGAGAACTGACTGTTTCATTCTTTTAACCAATGCATGCCCGCAGTTTGGGTCTTTTCAATGCCTCTTGCCGGCACGCAGTTTCTGGAAGAATGCGATAGTGAAGACCGGCATCTCATTAGCCTCTGTTTGTTTTAGTGTTTGAACTTATAAGAGGATTTATTGAGTGGCAGGAGCCGACTGTCTCACTCTTATCACAACTGCATGTCTGCTGGCTGGCTTCTTCTATGCCCCTTGCCGGCAGGCAGTTTTTGGAAGAATGCGATGGTGAGCCCCGGCAACTCATTAGCTTCTATTTGTTTTAAGATCGGTACTTATAAAAATATCAAAGGGAAAAGTTTGAAATAATAACTTCATTGATATTATTAGAGGAGGCCTATAGTAGCTGCTCTCTTAAAATTATGGCTAATTTTCAGTAGAGTTAAGATGATTTTGGAGTTCGAAGATTGATACAATGGTAAATATTTTATGTCTCAGTTCTAATATTTTATGCAGACCACAATAATTCCTTTTATGTTATGACGTTTTAAATGAAAAAATATCGAATTTTATTAGCATTTCTTGCCCTTTTTCCAATGATTATCTATTACATTGGTCTCTCCTTTTGGCCACAATTTATGGCAACTCATTTTATATGGGGAGTCCCTTATTCTATTTTAGGCGGTGTAGTAGTGATGTTATGGGGGGCTTTTATTGCTCTTTTTTATGCGCTACTCTATTTTTTAAATAGAGATTTGCAAATAAAGGATGATCGATAATAGCCAATCTCTTAATGAGTATGAGATAGGAAGTTGATGAATAAAGTTTATAGAACTACAGGGAATAATGATGCATCAAAGTAAAAGTGTGACCCGCTATTTTTTAGCTGATCGGTCGATAGGTGTATTGCAAAACTCATTCGCGCTAGCTGGAGATTATCTCTCTGCAGCAGCTTTTTTGGGCTCGATAGCAATGTATTTTACCCAGGGAATGGATTCTCTCTTCTATGCAGTGGCAACACTACTAGGATGGGTTTTATTACTCCTCTTCTTTTCCGATAAATTAAGAGCTACTGGTGCCTTTACTTTCTCTGATGTGATTAATACCTCATTTAATAGTCGAAGATTAAAAGTTTTAAGTGGAGTGACAAGTCTTCTCATATCGATATTTTATCTATTAGTACAATTGGTGGGAGCTAGCGCATTACTTACTCTACTACTAGATTTAACCTTTGTAAGTGCATTATTAGTTATATCTCTTTTAACACTTTTTATTGTTTTAGTAGGGGGCATGAGAGCAACAACGTTTATTCAAAGTATTAAAGCGCTATTACTATTTCTATTTGCCTTTACATTGCTCTTTTTAGTTTTGAAGAGAGTGAATTTCTCATTTGAAGAATTATTTCTGCGTGTTGCAGCCGTTACCTCTTTTGATTATTTGATGCCAAGTAGCGCTATTAGTTCAGGAATTGAGCAAATCTCATTAATATTAGGATTATTATTAGGTTTATTAGGCTTGCCCCATATTTTAATGCGTTTTTTTACAGTTAAAAATCAATCTGTTGCGCTCTTTTCAGCATCAGGAACAACGCTACTGATCGCAATCTTTTTTATTCTTAATCTCATCATTGGATTTGGTGCTGTAGTTTTATTAGAAGGAGAGCAGCTAACAGGAGGGGCAAATATGACGCTACTTCATTTAGCTTCTCTATTGGGTGGAGGTCTCTTTCAAACGATTTTAGCAATATTGGTTCTTATTACGGTATTAGCAGTTATCTCTGGTATTGTCATGGCTGCTAGTGCGACAGTGACTCATGATCTATTACCACTATTAAAAACCGAGCAACAGTTAAGTGAGGCTTGGCAGTTGATCATTGCTCGTTTAGCCGTATTAATCATCTTTATTTTTGGCGCGATACTTGCTTATTTTTTTAGAGAAATGAATCTTGCTTTTCTTTTTGGACTTGCATTTTCATGGGTAGCAAGCGCCCACTTTCCGGTGATGTTAGGGCGATTTTATCTAAAAGGCTATAGTGAAAAAGGGGCATTTTATGCACTTTTAGTAGGTACATTGGGTGTTTTACTCTTCCTTATTTTTAGTGATACTGTCTGGGTTGATATCTTCTCTTTTAATTCTCTTTATAGTTATCGTAGCCCCACGCTTTTTATCTTACCATTAACACTTGCAGTCTTGTGGTTATTCCGAGAGAGAAAAGTGGGGGAAAGAGAATCGATAAGCTAAGCCATCGCCGCCAAAGTAACTATCTTGAATCCCTTTTATTTTGAGTTCTGATAATCTTTTTTCTACCATTTTTTGTGAGCTTTTCGATTTTAGTGTTGCATAGAGGTGAAATCCTCCTTGAGGGATTTGATAAGTTAGAAGATCAGTTAAGTTTTTATCGAGCCAATTGACAAGGCGATCTGCTCTTACTTTTAGAGCTTGCTGTAATTTTAACTCATGCTGATTTGCATAATGTTCAAGATAATACTCTGCCATATATTGTGGAAGGGAGCTTAAGCCTGAATCAAGCTGTTGCCGAATATTGGCTAAGTTTTCGATGATAGAACGGGGTGCAACCATCCAACCTATACGAATTGATCTTCCTAGATATTTTGAGAGAGAGCCTAAATAAAATATATTATGATTTTTATCTGTCATTTTTAGCGGGCGATTGTCGATATAGTTGTAGAATGCTAATTGACCATAAGCATCATCTTCGACAATAGGTAGCTGTTTTCGATGACAATAAGCTATTAATGCTCCTCTTCTTTGAGACGATATGACTCGACCCGTAGGATTATGAAAGATAGGATTGATGAAGATCATCTTGATTCTATGTTTATAGAGTAATTGATCAAGCTTTGAAATGATGACACCTTCTTGGTCCATAGGGATTCCATATATTCGAATACCTAAAGCTTGAAAGATGGAGAGCGAGTAGAAATAGGATGGATTTTCAATAGCGATAGAGTCTCCGCTTTTTAAGAGTCCAAGCGCTATAAGTGAGAGCGCTTGTTGTGTGCCTGAGGTAATCATAATCTCCTCAATAGGTACTTCCCATCGATGGCTTCTTTTAAGATAACGTTGAACTGCAGATCTTAAGTCTCTTGTACCGAGCCGCATCGATTCTTGCTCTCGCTCGGCATTTAATAGCAATTGCCAATCAATTTCAGGAAGCTGAAGAGAGGGGTATAGTTCTATTGGAAGATCGCCATTTGTGAGATCATATTTCACTTTTGGTTGGAAGATCTCTCTATTAAATGCACCATTCCACTGTAATCTCGGTTTTGAAAATTGACCCCACTTCTGTGGATTAATATAGGTGCCGGAGCCTACTTTTCGGATAATAAGGCGACGTTCATGAAGCTCTTCCATTGCTCTTACAACAGTCGATCGATTGACAGAAAAGAATTGGCTAAGTTCCCTTTCGGAAGGGAGTTTCTCCCCCGGTAATATTTTCCCTGCTATTAAGGCGTCTTCGATAGATTCGATGATTTGTTGGTAGAGAGGTTTTTTACTATTTTTTTTGATGTCAAAATGCATGGGACGACTGTTATTTGAGTTATTTGTCAATTAAATTGTTATTGAGGGAGAGGCGAGGATCTCTTCTTATTTTTGGAGATCATTTATTAAAAATGATCTCCTTCTTTACTGTTTAATTTACCAGAGATTAGATCGGCTTTAAATGGATGGGTATAAACTCATCCAAATGGATCTTTTATAGATTGAGAAAGTTCTATATCGTAGAGTTTGTTTGATAAAAGTGGCGAATAAGTATGGTCGAATAAGTATGGTTATTACTATTCATATATTCCATCTAATATTCTATCTATATCCCACTTATATATCTATTTCAACGGCGATGTTAATCATGAATAATAGTTGTCAATAAACAATATTTTCAATTACTAATAAAATATATAAAAATCATATATCAGATAGTAATTGACAGTCATGTGATAACAACTATTTAAATCTGTTTAAATCTATTTAATATAATATCTACTATGAAGGAGAGAAAATGAGTCAATTTATCGAAATGCCTAAACGTGGCGTGATTATGGATGTTGTGAATGTTGAAGAGGCTAAAATTGCAGAGGCTGCAGGTGCCTGTGCAGTGATGGCATTAGAGCGAGTACCTTCTGACATTCGTAAAGAGGGAGGAGTTGCCAGAACAACAGACCCGGCATTAATCGAATCGATCCAGAAAGCAGTATCGATTCCTGTGATGGCAAAAGTTCGTATAGGGCATATTGCAGAAGCTAGAATTTTAGAGGCGATGAATATCGACTATATTGATGAGAGTGAGGTGTTAACGCCGGCAGATGATGTTTACCATCTTTTAAAGAGTGATTATCGTGTTCCATTTGTTTGTGGGTGCCGTAATCTTGGCGAAGCATTACGTCGCTTAGGTGAGGGGGCAAAAATGCTTAGAACTAAGGGTGAACCCGGGACAGGAAATATTGTTGAAGCTGTGCGTCATATGCGTGAAGTGAATGCTGAGATTCGTCAGTTAGTGAATATGGCTGATGATGAACTGATGGTTTTTGCACGAGATCATCAAGCACCTTATGAATTAGTGAAAGAGGTAAAACGATTAGGACGATTACCGGTTGTTAACTATGCGGCAGGTGGTGTTGCAACACCCGCTGATGCTGTATTAATGATGCTTTTAGGTGCTGATGGAGTATTTGTAGGATCCGGTATCTTTAAATCTGAAAACCCTGAGAAGTTTGCATCTGCTATTGTGCAAGCGACTAAAAATTATGAGGATTTTGAGCTTTTAGTACAACTTTCTAAAAATTTAGGGACCCCAATGAGTGGCCTTGAAATCTCAAAAATTCCATCTGATGAGATTATGGCAGGTCGATAATCTTAGTAAAAATCATATAGTCATATCGATAAATGACTTTAGATGGGCTAGATAGAGAATAATCTATCTAGCTTTTTTATGGGAGTAGTAAACTCTATTCTATTTGTTTGTATCTATTGGGATTAATGGGGGAATAATTTTACTATATCTTTCTATAATAAGTTATAATCTTCGATCTAAGAGATTTTGATTTATAACAGAATCTATAGGGAACAATTGATTGAAAGAGCCTTATAGATTCAAGTTTCAATTTCAAGTTTCAATTTTAATGGATTCCAATGAAAAGTATGCCTTTTGTTAAAAGAATAACTATTATCCTCGGAAGTATAATATTAGCTTCTTGCGCCAACAGTAATAGCCCTTCACTTAATTCTCAAGAGATTGAGATAAAAGAGGTTAACAGTGCAGAAGCGCAAAAATTATTAGCTTTATCGAAACAACTAGAGCAGAAAGTTCAAGAATCGAATCAGCTAAAGTTAGATGAGAAGAATGAGAAGGCGAATTATAAGAAGAGAGGCAATAGTATTACTCTTGTTGATGCTGCTCAAGAAATCATTCTATTTCATCCTCGTGTAGCTCAGGCGAAAGGAGAAGAGCGTACCGAAGAGGAGTTAATTGCAGTTGCGGAATCGAAATACTACCCTCAAATTAATGGGGGTATTGGGATGCGTAGAGATAGTAATCGCTCAGATCGTTATGATCGTGAGTTTTTACAAGATATCAATCTTGAAATAGAGCAAGTTCTCTATGATTTTGGTAAAAGATCAAGTGCAGTTAAGAGTGCAGAGTATAGTTATTTGACGGCAAAAGCTTATACATCAATGACGAATGAAGAGCTAATGCATATCGCCGCATTGACAGTTGTTGCTGCAGATCGTTATAAAAAGTTGATGCAGTTATCTCAAGATCAAGTACAAAGAATTGCAGCATTAGGAAAGCTAGTTGATGAGAGATATGAAAAGGGAGCAAGCAATCTTTCCGACGTTTATCAAGCAAAATCGCGCTTAGATGATGTTCTATCTGAAGAGCTAGATGTTGCAACCCAGCATCAAACAGTTTTGAGAACATTAGGGATTATTATCGGTCAGCCCCAATTGAGTAATGCAACGATTGGATCGCTTCCTGCCGGTCTCTCTTTAGCTTGTGACGTTGCACCTGATTGGAGTGCTATCCCTGCATATCAAGTAGCAGAATTGGAAGCTGAACGGGCGCTTGCTGAGCTTGAAAGGGCAAAAGCAGATGAACTACCAACCATTTCATTGAGAGGAAATGCTTCAAGAGCGCTCAATGCTACGCCTCGTTATGGTTCGCGCATTGATTCTACCGTGAGTCTTAATGTGACGATGCCGGTATATCAAGGGGGAGGGCTGTCAGCTAGTAAGCGAGCTGCTGCGAATCGAGCTCAATCAGCTGATGCTAAAAAAGCTGAGGTTCAATTAGATGTGAGTCAAAAATTGAGCGATACCCAAGTCAATTTAGAAAACCTCCATAAGCGGAAAAATCTCTTGATGCAACGTGTTGATAATCTTAAACATACTAAAGAGTTATATAAGAAACAATATTTAGAATTAGGAACTAGAACGTTAGTTGATCTATTAAATTCTGAGCGAGAATATCATCAGGCTCAGGTTGAAGTTGTCAATAACCAGCTTGATATCATTCAAGCACAATTAGATTGTGCATTTTATCAAGGCCAATTAGGGAAAAGTTTAGGTATAAATCAATATCGTTGATAATTGAATTCTTATTAGCAACTAATTAATATATAATTGATATCAATATCATTATTATAATCTGTCAATGTTTAATAGGATTGGCAGATTTTTCTTTTTCAGATGTAAAAAATTATTTTTATTTTTTATTGTTTTGTTATTTTTATTTAAATCTCAAAAAGAGATGAGTTATTGATGATCTTGAATAAATTGTATATTGATATTCATCAAAATAGTATAATAAAAGATAAAATTGACTGTGTTTAGATCTGTTCTATCACTCGGAATTAATTATTAATATTGGAAGTAAATTTGTGAACAAGAACGAAAATATTGAAGCAGTAACGGAAGAAGTCGAGGAAACAGTTAGTGAACCAGATAATCGAGATTATGGTTCATGGATTGAAGCCATTTTAATGGTGGCTAAGCATTATCGTATAGAGTGTTCGAAAGAGAATATCTTATTGACAAGCCACTGGCTCAGCGATAGACCGGTTAGTGATGTATTGCGAAGTATTGCTCGTCAGGCGGGCTTGAGTTTTAGTGTTATAAAATTAGAGGACTCTGAACTGTCTGTCTGGCGTTTACCCTTAGTTGTTCAGCTAAAAGAGGGTCAGATCGGTGTTATTGATGCGATCGATAAAGATGGTGACCTCGGTATTACTTATAGTGGTGATGGGGGTCTGAAGAGTCGAATTAGTAGAAAAGACCTTTTAGAGAATGTCATATTAGCCGTTGTTTTAAGGCCAACACATACCGTTAGGGATGCAAGAGTTGATGAGTATGTTAAACCTCATGATCGCAGTTGGTTTAGAAAGATTGTCATAAAAGATTGGAAGCCCTATAGCCATATCTTTATTGCTTCTTTTGTTGTGAACGTATTAGCATTAGCGGGGATTCTCTTTACTCGACAAGTTTATGATAGGGTTATTCCAGCTGAATCTTATCCCACGCTTTATGTTCTCTTTAGTGGTGTTTTAGTTGCCATTATTTTTGGCTTTATTATGCGAAAATTGCGGACGAGAGTAACCGATCTTTTAGGGAAAAGGGCAGATATGCGCATTTCAGATCGTGTATTTGGTCATGTGTTGCGTATCAATAATATGCACCGACCTAAATCGACCGGGACATTTATCTCTCAAGTAAGAGAGTTAGACAGCGTTCGTGAATTGTTAACATCAACCACTGTTACAGCATTTGCTGATATGCCGTTCTTCTTTCTTTTCTGTTTTGTCTTTTGGTATATCGCGGGATCTTTAGTTTGGATTCCTATTGGTGCTGTTATCTTGATGGTTCTACCTGGAATTTTAGCCCAAAAGAAATTACGCGCTTTTGCTAATCAGGCAATGAGGGAGTCGGCATTAAGAAATGCGATGTTAGTGGAAGCGATACAGGGCAATGAGGATATTAAGACACTGCAAGCAGAACATCGTTTTCAGACGCAATGGAATAACTATAATGCTGTTTCAGCTGATGTTAATCTTCAACTGCGCTCCTTGATTAGTACCCTCAATAGTTGGACACAGAGTATACAAACATCAGCTTTTGCTGTGATTGTATTATTTGGGGCTCCAATGGTGATGGAGGGGGATTTAACAACAGGGTCTCTTATTGCTGCATCTATTTTAGGTGGAAGAATGATTGCACCTATGGCAGGAATTACGCAAGTTTTAAATCGTTGGCAGCAGGCAAAAGTCGCTTTAGCAGGGATTAATCAACTAATGGAGCTTCCGGTGGACCATCCTCCTGGGGAGAAACGGGTTCATAAGAGTGCGATCGCCGGTCATTATCAGATTAAAAATGCGCAGTTTTTCTATCATGCAGAGAGTCAACAACCTTCATTGACGATTGAGAATTTAGAGATTAAACCGGGAGAGAAAATTGCAGTTTTAGGTCGCAATGGTGCCGGAAAGTCAACCCTTTTACAGGTCCTTTCAGGATTGTTAACTCCTAAGGGGGGCGTGGTTACGCTCGATGGGGTAAGTTTGTCCCATATTGATCCGGCTGATGTTCGTCGAGATATAGGGTTGATGAGCCAAAATTCCCGATTGTTTCACGGAACGATTCGAGAAAATCTGCTTTTTGGTGCTCCTTTAGCAACTGATGAGAGTCTACTTCATGCTCTGAATATGACCGGAGCGGCAAGCTTTATCAGTCAACTACCAACAGGTTTAGATTACGTTATTGCGGAAGGTGGGCATGGTCTATCTGGGGGACAAAAGCAATCCCTGTTATTGGCAAGACTCTTTATTCGTAACCCCCATATTGCGCTCTTAGATGAACCAACTTCGGCGCTTGATGATGTGACAGAGAAGAGCTTTATCTCGGCATTAGAGGGCTGGAGTATTGGAAAAACTCTGATTGTAGCGACACATAAGATGAGCGTTGTAAATCTTATGGATCGTATTATTGTAATTAACAATGGTCGAATTGTATTAGATGGATCTAAAGAGAAAGTGCTAGCACAATTATCGGGGAAGAAGTAGGTCTTAAGTAGAGAAACCGATCATGCTAAATAGATAAGTTTTAGCGATAATTATCAAATGATTAGTGCTATTAGAATGATAGAAACTAATCTTCTCTACGAGTATTAGAAGAATTTAAGAGGTTTATATGAGTAAAACCGATGAAAAACGTGATCTTTTATTATTAGATTATGAAGAAGATCAGAGATGTTATAAAGATCATATTGGGGAGTCTGAAATAGTAAAATCATCCCGTATTATTTGGGCTTTTTTACTACTATTAGTAGCCTTAATAGTATGGGCTTATTTTGCTGAAATTGTAGAGGTCTCAACGGGATCTGGAAAAGTTGTTCCTACCTCTCGTGAGCAGGTTATTCAATCCTTAGAAGGGGGAATTATCTCTGATCTTTATGTGCGCGAAGGGGATATTGTTGATAAAGGGCAGGTTTTAGCGCAACTCGATTTAACTAAAACTGAAGCTACTGTTGAGGAGAGTGCAGCGAAGTATCGTGCTGCGCTTGCCAGTATTGCGCGTCTTGAGGCAGAAGTGGATCATAGTGAGTTAGATTTTCCAGATGAACTTGATGCTTTTCCTGAGTTGATCCAAGCAGAGACTCGTCTTTATGAGACTAGAAGAAAAGCGTTGGAAGAATCTGTTCGTGGTTTAGAGCAGTCACTTGCATTGGTAAAATCTGAGCTCCAATTAACCCAAGCTTTAGCGCAACAGGGAGCTGCGAGTAATGTTGATGTTTTAAAATTACAAAGACAAGTAGTCGATTTAGAGTCTCAAATTACTGATAAACTCTCTGAGTATATGGTGCAAGCTCGGGAAGAATTGAGTAAAGTTCAGGCAGAAGCGGAGTCATTGGAGTCTGTCGTCAGAGGACGAGAGGATTCACTTTCCCGATTAACATTACGTTCTCCTGTTAGAGGTGTTGTTAAGGATGTCATATTGACTACTCGTGGGGGAGTTGTACCACCGAATGGAGAGTTAATGCAAATTGTTCCATTAGATGATCAGCTTTTAATTGAGGCGCGTATCTCTCCGCGAGATATCGCTTATATTCATCCAGGTCAAGAAGCTAAAGTGAAAATTACAGCCTATGATTACTCTATCTTTGGAGGGTTAGATGGAAAAGTAACCGTTATCTCTCCTGATACAATTCAAGATGAGACAAAACCTGATGTTTTCTACTATCGCGTTTTTATTAGAACAGAGACAGATTCTTTGGTTGATAAAAAGAGCGGTAAAGAGTTTCCCATCGTGCCGGGGATGATAGCAACAGTTGATATTAAAACAGGCGATAAAACCGTATTTGATTACTTGATGAAGCCTTTTGGCCGTGTTAAAGAGGCATTAAGAGAGCGTTAAATAATAGTGAAGGTTGTAAGCTATAAGATAAAATATTTTCCATCATCTTTTTTAAAAGATAAATCAAGATAAACAAGATAGAGCAAGTGAGAAAAATGAAAGAAACCGAAGCTATAACGTTAGGAGAAGCACTCAATAATCGTGCTGATCTACAGACAAGAATCGCACAATTAACAACACGTTTAGGCGATAATATTAAAGTTCAAGAAGGAGATGAGCCGGCGCTTTCACCTAATAGTTTGAAAAAGGAGCTCTTTACGGCAATAGATGCATTAGGTGTTCTGATCGAGCGAATTAATAAAACGAATCTTGCAACAGATTTTGATAAGGATAAGAAATTGTCGGAAGCACTCATTGAGCGAGAAAATTTGATGAAAAAGCGTCAAGTTGTTCAACAGATGATCGATAAAGCTTCGGAAAATAGTAATCGTTATAGTATGTCTGAAATTAAGTTTATCTCTGTCGTGAATGTTGAGTTGCTTAGTAAAGAATATGATCAGCTCTCGAAAGCATGGCGTGAGCTTGATAACCAGATACAATCAATTAATTGGCGTACAGAGCTACTTTAGAGGTACAATCAGTATTGGCAATATAGAGAAGGCGAGTATAAAACTGATAACTGTCATAGCATTAACCATGTATCCTTTAACAATTAACGTTAAGAACAGTTAACTCCGTGGCAAAGCCACAGAACAAGTAACACTTGACTATTGACTACCATATACTGATTCTCTATATGGGTGGGAACGGGGTATCCCTAGCTTTTAAGATTCTATTGTAGAGTTTTAGAGGCTAGGGATTTTTTATGCCGATCTATTTATGTTATCTATTTAGTACTCTCGTCTCTTCCTTCTAAAGTGGAGAGCTCGCAGTTATTATTTTGATTGCCATCAATGACACACTTTTCTAATCGTTTAGCTACATCAACACCTTGAGCACATGCGCTTAAAAGAAGAGCAGTTGCAACAGTTGTAATAAGGAGTCGACCTTTTTTCATGGGGGTTAGATTCATGTTAATCTTCATCATTAGTTCCTTTTATCTGAATTTATTGACTCTATTTAATAGAGTTTTGCAATCTTGCAATCTTGCAATCCTACAATCCTGTCATTCTATTTCTTAAGTTTAAGCCTCTTTAAGTAGTATAAGACAGTATGATAAAACAGTATAAATTAGTATAAAGATTTGAACCGAGATTTACCTTGGCTCAAACTACCATCTGTTTTTATTAAAGCAGGTTAGAGAGATTAGCGGGGGTAGTTAGAGTTGTTAGCTCTATTGATTGAAAATTTCGAACGATTTTTACTGCATAATGATTTTGCTCTTATTAATTGTGATTTATTGATCTAATCTCTGAAGTTTGCATCTTATTTGTTCACACTTTTGAAGTGGAATACTTTTATCTTTTTTATCCCGTGCTATAGTGAAAATGTTAAAAATTAAATATAAAAGTGGTGAAATAGAACTGGATTAGATTATCGTTTAATCAGATTTTTATTGGAAACTCTTATTTGGCAATTCTTATCTTATAGATTCTGATGGATTTTTAAGCCCCCACTTTTATCACTATGTTAGGAGAGATTATGAAAAAAGGATTTGCAAAGAGTCTATTAGCATCGGCATTAATTGCGACAATGGCAGTAAGTGGTGCCGTTGCGGCAGAGGTACCGGAAGGTACTAAACTTCATAAAGAGCAGAAACTGATACGAAATAATGGTGCAGAGCCGCAATCACTTGATCCTCATAAAATTGAAGGGGTGCCGGAGGCAAACTTAGCGCGCGATCAATTTGAAGGTCTTGTCAATATTGACCTTAATGGTGAGATCCGTCCCGGAGTTGCTGAATCTTGGGAGAGTGATGATTATCGTGTTTGGCGTTTTAATCTGCGCAAAGATGCGAAATGGTCTAATGGTGATCCGGTAACTGCGGAAGATTTTGTCTACTCATGGAAACGTTTAGTTGATCCAAATACCGCATCTCCTTATGCAAGTTATCTTCAATATGCCCATGTTGAAAATGTCGATGATATTGTTAATGGTAAAGCAGATCCTGATACATTAGGTGTCCGTGCTCTAGATGACCATACATTTGAAATTACGTTAAGTGAGCCGATTCCCTATATTGATAAATTGGTAGGGCATACATCAACTGTTCCTGTTCATCGTGCAACTGTTGAGAAGTATGGTAATCAGTGGACTTCACCGAAGAATTTTGTCAGCAATGGTGCTTATAAATTAAAAGATTGGGTGGTGAATGAGCGTATTGTTCTTGAGCGCAACGATCAGTATTGGGATAACGATAAAACTGTGATCGATGAAGTAACGTTCCTCGCGATCCCTTCAGAGGTTACCGATGTGAATCGTTATCGTAGTGGCGAAGTGGATATGACCAATAATGCAATCCCCGTAGATCTCTTCTCAAGATTGCAACGTGATATCCCAGATGAGGTGAAGATCTCTCCATCACTCTGTACTTACTATTATGAAATTAATAATGAGCAAGCACCTTTTGATGATGCACGGGTAAGAGCGGCTGTTAAGTTAGCGCTTGATCGCGATATTATTGCAAATAAAGTCATGGGACAAGGACAGACGCCGGCCTTCGGTTTTACTCCGCCTTCAACAGTTGATATGGAAGCGATTGAGCCAGAGTGGTTCCAGCTTACACAGAAGGAGCGTAATGAGAAGGCAAAACAACTCTTAGCAGATGCAGGATATGGTCCTGGTAATCCGCTCTCATTTACACTACTTTATAATACTTCTGAGGCGCATAGAAAGGTTGCCATCGCCGCTGCATCGATCTTAAAACAGAATGCCGGCATTGAAGTAAAACTTGAGAATCAAGAGTGGAAAACATTCTTAGATAGCCGTCATCAGGGTAATTATGAAGTTGCAAGAGCCGGTTGGTGTGCAGATTATAATGAGCCATCAAGTTTCTTAAATATTATGCTCTCAACTAGTAGTAATAACACCTCTCACTATAAGAGTGATGAATTTGATGCCGCAATGCGTAAAAGTATTACCGCAGCGACAGAAGATGAGCGCGTAAAAGCATATCAAGAAGCTGAGAGAATTCTCGATGAAGATAGTGCATTAGTTCCTATCTACTACTATGTATCTCCTCGTTTAGTAAAACCCTATGTGGGCGGTTATAGCGTTAACAATCCACTAGGTTATGCTTATACGAAAGATATGTATATTATTGAGCATTAATTACTAATCGTTAATCGCTAATCATATTGCGCTAATCATCTTGTTTTGTCGATATCGGTATATCTCTATATTGATCTATCGATCTATTCATTACATGGTTTTTACTATGAGCAAGTAGAAAAGCAGCTGAATGGAGTACCCCATTTTGGCTGCTTTTTTTAATACTATTAAATAGTATTAAAAATAGTATTAAAAATAGTATTACTACTATTAGCATAAGGTGTTGTGCCCCTGGTATTGGCGCATAATATTAAAAGTATGATAGAAAAGAAGTAGAAAAGAAGTAGAGAAGAAGATAGAAGAATCGAGGAAGAGGGAATCAGTTATAAAGAGTAAGTTATCAAGGTCTTAAGGACATTTTAGAGAGAATTTAGAGAGATTTAAAAAAAGTCTTAAAAGGAGATATGACGATGGAGCAGAAAAATCGTTTTTATAAAGGGCGTTTGGCATTACTGCCGCTTGCTGTAGGATTTTCGCTTTGGGGAGCTTCAGTTGAGTTAGCCTCTTCTGCAATTGTTCCTAAGGGAGTTAAGTTGGCAGATCAACAGCGTCTAGTTCGCAATAATGGTACTGAGCCTCAATCATTGGATCCACACAAAATTGAAGGCGTTGCCGAGTCTCACCTATCTCGTGATCTCTTTGAAGGGCTTGTGATTATCAATGATGATGGGGAGATGGAGACTCGAGTGGCAAAGTCCTGGGAGAATGAGGACTTTATCGTTTGGCGTTTCAAGTTAAAACCTGACCTTAAGTGGTCTAATGGCGATCCTATTACGGCATCAGATTTTGAGTATTCATGGAAACGATTAGCAGATCCGGCAACGGGTTCCCCTTATGCCAGTTATCTGCAATATGCACACATTGAGAATATTGATGATGTCATTTTAGGAGAGAAGCCGGCAGATGATCTCGGTGTTAAAGCGTTAGATGATGAGACATTAGAGGTGAGATTATCAACTGCTGTCCCCTATTTTCCACAGCTTTTAGCGCATACGGCGATGTCGCCTGTTCCCCAAAAAGTGATAGAAAAATATGGTGATCAATGGACCAATGTTGGGAATTTTGTGGGTAATGGCGCGTATCAATTGGCACAGTGGCAAGTAAATGAATTTATTAAGCTAAAAAGGAATCAAGCATATTGGGATAATGATAATACGGTGATTGATGAGGTACTATTTTTACCGATTACCTCAGAAGTGACAGAGGCACAGCGTTATCGTGCCGGAGAGATCGATATTACCGCCAATATTCCTATCGACTTTTTTCAGAAGTTACAAGCAGAGATCCCTGATGAGATTAAGGTAAGTCCTTATCTTTGCACCTATTATTACGGGATCAATAATAGCCGGGAGCCTTTTACTGATATTAGAGTAAGGGAGGCGTTAAAGTTAGCACTTGATCAAGAATTATTAACAGATCGGGTAAAAGCGCAAGGTGATCTACCCGCTTATAGTTTTACCCCTCCTTATATTGCCGGCATTGAGAAATTGACCGTTCCAGAATGGTTTAATCAGCCGATGGAGGAGCGTAGTGCGCGAGCAAAAGCGCTCTTAAAAGAGGCAGGCTATGATGAATCTAATCCTTTAAAAATTAAACTGCTCTATAACACCTCTGATCTTCATAAAAAGATGGGTGTTGCCGCAGCTTCACTTCTTAAGCAGAATGCAGGTGTAGAGATGACACTAGATAATCGGGAGTGGAAGACTTATGCAGATAGTCGGCGTGCTGGAAATTATGATGTTGTCCGAGCTTCGTGGTGTGCTGATTACAATGAGCCATCTAGCTTTTTAAATATGATGATAGGGGATAGTAGCGTTAATACCGTTCATTATAAGAGCGATGAATTTGATCAGTTGATGAGGCAGACTTTAACAGCGAAAGATGATCAAGAGCGAGCTCATTTCTATCAAATTGCAGAAGAGAAGTTAGATCAGGATTCTGTAATTATTCCAATCTTCTATTTTGCAAATCTTCGTTTAGTTAAGCCACATGTTGGCGGATATACTGGGAAGAATCAGTTAGGATATTACTATACGAAGGACCTCTATATTATGGATCATGATGATAGAAATCAGATAGATGATCCCTCTTCTCACCATTCTCGTAGTGGGAGTAAAGCGAAGTAATAGCGAGTTAACTGCAAGATCATTGTGAAGAGATTCTCTATTGATTGAGAGGTTCAAGAGAATCCTCTTCTTAAATCCTCTTCTTATATTGCTTTAGCGCCTTGAAAACTTTCATATCTAGCCCTCTAAACCACTCTATTTTCCCAGTGATGCGAAATAGAAACTAAGTTTTAACTTATTGAGGCTGATCTATATAAGGCTATCCTAGCTCTTTAGATCAATAAGCCCATAAATTAAGTCAGTCAAGTAAGTTAAGTCAGTTAAATCAAATATCAGTGGGAATTTAAGGGTATTATGCAATTGCTTCAGTAATGAGTTGCGTAATGATAGAGGAAGAAGTTGTAAGGTGAAGATTATAATTACTGAGCTCTCCGACTCGGATATTAAGGCACAAAAGAAACAGACCCATAAGCATCAATATACAAGGTCTCAAAGAGGGATTTTAAGTAGATGTTTATTGGGTTTCTCTTCTTTGTTTACAAAGTTAAGATCCTTATGGCAGAAGCGTCCTATTTTAATTGAGCTATTAGGGGCTATTTTGCTCCTTTTTCTGATTGTTTTATTATCCCTTGTAATGCGTTATCTTTTGATTGTTCCGCTTAGATTGAGTCATCAAGAGTTGGAAAAAGATCTTAGAGCAACTCAATTAGAGATCAGAAGAGCAGATCAAGCTCTCGATCCACTCTATCGATGGCGAGATCTCCATCTTCTTCAGCAAAAGAGTAGCGTGATCTCATTGATTATGCTTTTAGTGCAAATAGAGCAACACTATTCACAAAAAATTTATCTCACTAATCTGTGGCAAGAGAAAAGGGAAGCTCCTTTAGTATTGCAAGGACGAGTTGTTTCCTTTGATTTAATGCGTGAGATCGAAGCGCTCTTTGTTCAAAATGGCTGGAAAATAACTACCCAAATGAGTGCTGATCAGGAGCCATTTCGATTATTTACACTCTCTTTAGAGCCTCATCTCTCTTTACGTGAAGTAGGTGGAGAATGAGGAGATCATTGTTAGAATTAGTTCAATTTTTTAAGCGAGATCTTCGGGAGTTTCACTGGCACGATTATTGCCGGCTCTCTTTTAAAAGTCGTTGGATACTGCTATCGGTTCTTTTGCTGTTATTAAGTTTTCTTCTTCTAAAATGGACCCCCTTAGGATTTGATTTTTCAGAGAGAAGAGAGCTGCAACAGTTAGAAGAGCGATATCAACGGCAACAATCACTATTAACCCTTGTAAGAGAGGAGCAGGAGGCATTACTAAAATCTCCTCAGCTCAAGGAAGTGAGAGCGATGATTCAGCAACAATTGACAAAATGGGGGTCGGTTGATGATTTTGCGGAGAGAGTTTATCGCTCTTTCATCGATAATGGATTAATCCTTTCACTATTTACTCCTATTTCTGATGCGTCTCATCGAGGAAGTCTTACTCTTAAGTTACGGTTATGTGGTGATACATCACAACTTTTAAAGAGCCTCTATTCACTTTCGGAGCAGTATCCTAGATATCTTGTAGAGATTGAAAGTTGGACGAAGATGTCAAGTAATGCCCTTTGTGATACTGCGATAGAAGAGATGGCAGCGCAGATGCCAAGGAAGATGTTTAAGGTTCAGCTAAAATTTTATGATCTTTTTATACTTTTAGGGGAGGCCGAGCGCTCAATTTCCTCTCTATCTGATATCCCGGCAACAAAGGCTAGTGATATCTCCCAAGAGCTTTTAACCCATCAATTATCGCTCAGTGATTGGCAAGCGTGGATTGCTCAAAATTTTATCTCAAAAAATTTATCTTCCGAGTCAGGATCATTTCGGCTCCCTTTCTCTTCTGTGAGATTGGATCACAATGATCATTACTCTGCAATAGAAGGCATGCTCAAGAGGCATGAAGAGCCGTTATTTCATTGGCAGTTGGGAGAGGTATTTCAAGGAATTCGTTTTTTAGGAGTGATTAAGAGAGAGGCGTTATCGCTATCCCCCTTCGATCATCGTGGAAGAGCACTATTTTCCTATAATAATGGGAAGATAATAGCTGTTGATCTCTCTATTTTAGAGCGACAATCTGTAGAGATCGATTTTTATAGAGATCAGCTTCTGCTCTTTAATCGGGAGTTTATAGACTATCTTCAAGAAGAAGCCTTAAGAGAGTGACTGCTGGATAAGGCATAGGGGGGGTAGATGCTATTTGGAAGTAGAGTAGAAGCAGAGGGAAGTAGGGTAGTGATGCAGTTAGGATTAAAATTGGAGCAGATAAGATGTTTAGCAGAGAAACAGAAGGGTGTGACAGTAAGAAGATCAATTGTGATAGCTATTTTTCTCATACTATTATTGGGGATTATACTGCAACCTATCAGTTTTGGAAGTAATCAGATCGATAGCCTATCGAAGGAGGAGTCCTCTGATAATACGGGCTCACTCCCTTCTGTTATCGCGACAAATGATTGGGTACCGGATGTGCAGAGTTCACAGAGCTTTCAAAATGGAGAGCCTCTCTACTCTTTCTCGCTAAATGGCGTCAGCCTCTCTTACTTTGTGAATCTATTGGCGAAAGAATCAGGGAGAAATATTATTGTTGATCCCACTGTTGATCAGCACATTACACTCCATCTTAATCAGATGAGTTTTTCAGAGATATTAGAGCTTCTCCTTCTCTATACGGGGTTAAGTTCAATGGAGGTAAATGGTGTCATCATGATTGCAAGCCACAATACTTTTGCAAGAATGAATCAAGAGAAGATCATTACTGAGGTTGTCGCGCTCCATTATGCAGAAGCAAAGGAAATTGCTGAGATTTTGCGAGGAAAGGCATCAGGAGGATCAGCTGAATTACGAGGAGGTGGTAATGGATCAACTTTCACTCTCGGTGTCGATCATCGTCTCAATCAGGTAGTGATAACCGCATCTGTATCTGAAATGAGGGAGTTGAAACGCCTTATTGATCAGTTAGATCAGCCTGCACAACAGGTGGAGATCTCCGCTTACATTGTGGCTGCTTTTGATGATTTTGCTAAAGAACTTGGGGTCAATTGGGGACTCAATTATCAACGGGGAGCTTATGAGCTTTCAGGAACGATTCCTAATGAGCAAGCAGGTGCAGGTCACTTTGGAGGTCAATTAGGAAGTTTAACCTCATTAGGGGTCTCTCTTCCCGATTTTTCTATGGGCTATATGATTTTAGGCAAAGGGCTAAATTTAGGTCTAGAGATCTCGGCAATGCAATCAGAGGGGCGAGGTGAGATGCTCTCTAATCCTACGATTTTAACGACAAGCCGGCGAGCCGCCTATATCAAGCAAGGAACTGAAGTATCCTATTCAACAAGCTCTAATGAGGGGACAAATACAGAATTTAAAGATGCGGTTATGGAGCTTAATGTCGTCCCGCAAATCACCCCAAAGGGGAAGATTTTGATCGATATCTTAATCTCTAAAGATGAGATCTCAGGGTATGATCCAAAAGGGGAGCCTATTATTTCGAAAAAAGAGCTCAAAACGCAGGCATTAGTCAATCATGGTGAGACAATCGTTTTAGGCGGTATCTATGAGTATGATACCGCAACAACTGTTTCAGAAGTCCCTTTTTTGAGTCGACTTCCCTTTTTAGGGAGACTCTTTAAGCGAGAGGGAAATAAGCAGAAAAAGGCAGAGTTGTTAATATTTATTAGGCCAAGAATAGTTGATACACTGAGTCCTTAATCAAAGTGAAGTCAAAGTGAAATCAAAGCGAAAATAGAAGCAGAGATTAAAGAGAAAATTAAAATAGAGTTTGGCAATAGATAAGAAGTTAGTAGGGGTTATTGTCAAGATAGATTTTGTAGGAGCGGGGAATTTGGTGAAGAGTAATACTGAGAATAGTACTGAGAGAAATATTGAGAGAAATATCTACTTAGTAGGGCCGATGGGGGCTGGTAAATCCACGGTAGGGCGTCTATTGGCGGAAGCATTAAATCTCACTTTTTTTGATAGTGATCACTACATTGAGGAGATAACAGGTGTTACGATACCTTACATCTTTGAGTTAGAAGGAGAATCAGGATTTAGAGAGCGAGAAAAACGAGCGATAGAGGCTTTAACGGCAAAAGAGGGGATTATTCTTTCCACAGGAGGCGGTGCTATTTTGGCAGAAGAGAATCGTCGACAACTATCTGATAATGGTATTGTTATCTATCTTAATGTTTCGCCGGAAGTGCAGTATGAACGAGTTCGGTTTGATAACCAGCGGCCTCTATTGCAGCAGGATGATCCGCAGGCCGTTCTTGAAGCACTCTACCTGATCCGTGATCCTCTCTATCGAGAGGTTGCGGCATATACTGCTTTTTCAGACAATATCCCCCCGAAGGTGGTTGTTAGTGGTATCATAGAGAGTATTGTTCAAAATCGATCGCCTCTCCCGGAGTGGCTTATAGGAAGTGATAATAGATGAAGACTTTAACTGTAGATTTAGCCGATCGTTCATATGATATTGAGATTGATAAGAACCTATTAGCGACGAAGCGTTTTGTAGATGAGTTTCCCTATACTCAGCGGCTTGTTTTAACAAATAATACGATATACGCCCTCCACTCAGATCGAATTTTATCTCTAGTTGATGGTAATCGAGACCATGTGGTCATCATTGAGGATGGGGAGCAGTATAAGAATTTAACCTCTTTTGCTGAGGTTCATACCCGTCTTTTAGAGTTAGAATTTAATCGTAAAAGTCTTCTGATAGCCTTTGGTGGTGGTGTGATTGGTGATCTTGCCGGGTTTGTTGCAAGTACCTATCAAAGAGGTATCGACTTTGTTCAGATTCCTACAACACTTTTAGCGCAAGTCGATAGTTCAGTCGGCGGAAAGACTGCGGTCAATCATCCCTTGGGGAAGAATATGATTGGAACTTTCTATCAGCCTAAACGTGTTTTAATTGATCTCTCATTGCTCGAGACATTGCCACAGCGTGAATATATTAGTGGTCTTGCAGAGGTCTTAAAATATGGATTTATTCAAGATGCCCCATTTTTAGAGTGGATGCGACTCAATTATGAAGCGATTTTAGCAAAAGATCCCGAAGTGATTTCAGAGATGATCTATCACTCATGTGCTTGTAAGAAGAGTATTGTTGATCAAGATGAACGAGAATCAGGTATTCGAGCGACACTTAACCTTGGTCATACTTTTGGGCATGCGATTGAGAAATTGATGAAGTATCAAGGAATCCTCCATGGAGAAGCTGTTGCAATTGGTATTAATATGGCCGGCTATCTCTCATGTCGAATGGGATACATTAGTAAAAAGGATCAGCTCTATATCACCTCTCTGCTCGATCTTTTTGGACTGCCTTGTATTGCTCCTGAAGCATTCTCTATTCCTGCATTCTTAAATGCGATGCGATTAGATAAGAAGAATGTGACACAAAAGATTCGTTTTGTACTTTTAGAGACGATAGGCAAGGCAATCATAACGGATGAGGTTCCTGAAGAGTTTATTATCGAAGCAATTGAATTTGGAACACCTTAGATGCACAGAGATGAGCTTATGCATAAATTACCTTGGTTATCCTTAGGGCCTATCGAAGAGGTGATGCGACGGGTAGAGCAACATATTAGTATGGGGCTCGGGGATTTCTACTCTATCTATGGCCCTTCAGGGTGTGGTAAATCTCGCTTTATGATGGAGCTGAGCCGTAGATTAAATGAGTATGGGCATATTGTTGCGCGTGAAGTGATTGCCGGCAAGGGTTCTATTTTTACCAAGATAGCCACTCTTTTAGAGTGTGAGGCGAATGAAGATGCGATTATTACACGTCTTAAGGAGATTCCGCCAACAGGTTTAAAGATGGTGCTGCTAGTGGATGATGCAGATCAGCTCACTACTGAGGAGCTCTCTTTTATCTATCGTACAAAAGAGGCGATCAATAAGAGAGGACTTCGAAGAGGGCAAGAAGAGATCCATGTGGTCGTAGTTCTCTTTATGGATCTTAATAACCAAGATATCTACTCAAAGGAGCTTCTACTTCACTCTAAGAGTTTTACAATTGGTCCGATTAATCACATGCAGATCAAGGAGCTCGTTTGGCATATCTATAAGCATCATGGCAAGACAGCAGATTGCTCCTCTCGGGATCTCAATCGTTTACATGCGTTCTCATATGGTTATCCCGGTCGGATAGTTCGTCTTGTGACCGCAGAATTGCAACCGGCATTTACGCTTAATAAAGCATTAGTCTCTTGGATTTTACTCCTTTTTATCATCGTTGTCGGCATGATCTATGCTGCGTTTAATTATGAGAAGAGTTTAGAACTTCTTGGATTTGGCGATGATAATCCCATAGAGGAGGCTCAACTCTATCCTGAGATGTTGATCCCTTCAAAAATGGCAAAGCCTTACTTTGAGGGGGTTAAGAAGGTGATTGTAGAAGCTGAAAAAAGAGTGATAGCTGCTCCTTTGGGGATCGTGATTATCCAAGGGGAGCCTTCTGCTAGCGATGAGTAGAAGGAGATAATATGGAGTTTCGATTGATGAGTCAGATCGATTGATTTAGCAAGGATTAATTTTTCTTGATTCTAGGTATGTAAACTGCATCCCAGATGAGATCATATCACCCTAAAATCAAGATATGATATGAAACATGATCGAGTATAATGGACAGTCAATAGATTATATTAGGTCTCTTTTTTTAGACTATTCTTCAGGAGTTTTATGGTACTACTACGTTTACAAGATGTCTCTTTAGCTTATGGGGCAAGACCGCTTCTAAAGGATGTGACATTTGCTATTTCAAAGGGTGAGAGAGTCTGTTTAGTAGGCCGTAATGGAGAGGGGAAATCCTCACTCTTGAAGGTTGTATCGCAAGAGATTATGCCAGATGGTGGCGAGGTCGTTTTTAGTGATGATCTGAAGATTGCAAAATTAGATCAAGAGATTCCCACTGATTTAGAGCAGAGTGTCTATGAGGTTGTGACAAGTGGTTTAAGCCAGGTGGGTGAGAAGCTACAGCAGTATCACGCAATGATTGATGCTGGCGACAATGTTGATTTAGCAAAATTAGGTGATCTTCAGAGTGAGCTTGATCGTTTAAATGCTTGGACTCTCGATTCAAGGGTGGCAGAAATCTTAACAAGATTGGAGCTCGATGGTCAAAAACGGATGAATGAGCTCTCTGGCGGTTGGATTCGTCGGGTTCTATTAGCTCGAGTTTTAGTGAGTGACCCTGACCTTATCTTGTTAGATGAGCCAACAAACCATCTCGATATTGAGATGATTGAGTGGTTAGAGAAGACATTGATCGATCTCTACCGTGGTGCGCTTCTCTTTGTCTCTCATGATCGCCAGTTTTTAGATAATGTTGCCACTAAAATTATTGAGTTAGATCGTGGAAATTTAACAGAGTATCCCGGATCATTTTCTGATTATCAGCGGTTTAAAGAGATCGAACTTCATAATGAGGCGCAAGAAAATGCACTCTTTGATAAACGGTTAGCAGAAGAAGAGGTCTGGATTCGACAAGGCATCAAAGCAAGAAGAACCCGAAATGAGGGGCGCGTTCGAGCCTTAAAAGCGATGCGCCAAGAGCGAAAAGAACGTTTAGAGCGTCAGGGAAAAGCTGTTTTACATCATGAAGAGGCACAAAAATCGGGTAAGCGGGTGCTCTATGCCGATGATATCTCCTATTCAGTTGCAGGTAAAAGCTTGATTAAAGACTTTACTTTCACCTTGATGCGTGGCGATAAGGTGGGGATTATCGGTCCTAATGGGGTTGGGAAATCTACTTTAGTGAAGTTATTAATGGGGGATTTAGAGCCCGATAGTGGTCATATTGAGCGGGGAACGCAGTTAGAAATTGCTTATTTTGATCAGCTTCGAACAAAACTCGATCTTAATGCAACCGTTAGTGATAATGTTGCAGATGGAAGTGACTTTATCGACATTAAGGGTAAAAAACGACATGTTATCAGTTGGTTACAAGATTTTATGTTTACCCCTGAAAGGGCCAGAAGTCCTGTAAACTCACTCTCTGGGGGTGAGCGAAATCGTCTACTTTTAGCAAAGCTCTTTACAAAACCTTTTAACTTTTTAGTTATGGATGAACCAACGAATGATCTCGATATTGAAACCTTAGAGCTATTAGAGGAACTGGTTGCTAATTATGAGGGGACTCTACTGTTAATCTCTCATGATCGTGCTTTTCTAGATAGTGTCGTCACCTCTGTTTTAGTCTTTGAAGGTGAGGGAAAGATCGGGGAATATATCGGGGGCTATAGCGATTGGCAAGAGCGTTTAGCTGCAAAGAATGCAGAAATGCAGGCAGCTGAGCGTAAGAGAGAGAAGAGCGCGACGAAAGAATCCCAAGCTGATGATAAGAGAGTATCTTCTAATTCAGATAAGAAGCGTGAGGAGAATAAGCCGAGAAAACTAACATTTAAAGAGACTCATGAGTTAGCACAACTTCCTGAGCTTATTGCGCAATTAGAGAGCGATATTGAAGCTTTAGAGGCGCTGGTACAATCGGCACAATTTTATCAGGAGAGCCATCTTTATCAGACGGATAAGTTAACAGAGCTTGCTGAGAAGAGTACATTATTAGAAGAGAAGTACGAACGTTGGTTAGAACTTGAAAACATTCAATAGAAATTTTGAGAAAAAAGGGTATGATTTATAACGACTCTTTTAGGAGAATAGTGAAGATGAAAATGATAAAACCACTCGTTATATTGGGTGTAAGCCTTCTCTTTGTTGGTTGCTCAATGCATCGCGTTGATGTTGTTCAAGGTAATTATATTGAAGAGACGCGTATAGAGAATTTAAAGCCGGGAATGAGTAAGCATGAGGTACAGATGTTATTAGGGACGCCACTGGTAACGGATGTTTATGAGCCTGATGTTTGGTACTATGTTTTTCAACATTCCACATCAAGTGGTAAAGTGAAAAAAGCACGTACTGTTAAAGTTCACTTCGATCAGCAAGGTCGTTATCTCTATTTAGAGGGAGATAATGAGTCACAATTAGTAGTTGATGCTGAATAGTCAGAAGATGAGTGTAGAAGAGAGATAGAGTCACTCGCCGGTGTAGATAAGATTTATCCTATGGGGTAAATCTTATTTTATATGATGGCTATCTAATCGATGATTATTGAAGGGAGTTACTTGATGAGTCAATATGAAATTTTATTAGCGTCTCGCTCACCAAGACGGCAAGAGCTGTTACAACAATTGCAAATTCAATATCAAACAGTGGATGTTGAGGTTGATGAGCGTGTAAAGGGAGCTATTATGCCGGAATTTTATGTTAAAAGTATGGCAGAAGCCAAGGCACTAGCGGCACTTTCAAAATATCGGGATCAGATCAATCATCAAAGACTTCTTTTAACGGCTGATACGGCGATTAGTTACGGTGGTAAGATTATTGGTAAGCCGGAGAGTGAAGCTCATTTTTTTGATATCATGCGCACTCTTTCTAATAAGCATCATACTGTTTTTACAGCAATTACTTTAGTGGGGTCAGGTTGCAAGGTTGATGCAGAAGGGGCTCGAACTCAAGAGAAATTTGTGACAATGTTAAGTGAAAGTCGCGTAAAATTCTCTATCTTGCCGGAAGACTTTATTCATCACTATTGGCAAAGTGGTGAGCCACAAGATAAAGCTGGTGGTTATGCAATTCAAGGGGTAATGGCGGGGTATATTGAGTCGATCGAGGGAAGTTATTCCGGCATTATGGGATTACCGCTATTTGAACTTCGAAAAGCATTAGAAGAGTTTGATTGTTATCTGATGGATGCTTAATCGTGCATCGATCTAGTATCGATCTGTAGTGTAGGTCTAGCGAAAACCTGACCTCAGTCTCTGTTGGAGTTGTAGGAAGTAAGTTATCAGTAAAGTGTTATTAAAGTGTTATCAAGAAGATACTGATAATAAATTTTGCATTAGCACTGTTATAGAGAGTATTTTAAGAATTAATATCGACATTAATATCGGTTTGAAAGATGAATTCAGTTAAGAGAGAAGAAGAGAAGAGAGCGGTGACTCAGAAGCAAGAGGCGGAATTATCACCTACAGATGTTCAAGTGCAGGGTAAGGTGAAAGGGGAGGGGTCTCTACAAGCGGAGAAGTCGGGCCTCTATAATGATGTTGCTGTTGAGGCTTCTCATGCCGAGTTGTTAGGTGAGCCATTAGAATTTACTGTTAAAGAGTATGATGAAGCACCATCAGATGTTAATGAGAACGTTAAGTCGAATAATAAGTTAACGCATCTCAAAGCCCCTTCATTTGTTGCTGATCGCTCTACTCCAGAGCTCTTTGATGCCGCTCTAGAGAGTAGTGTGCTTTCAGAGATGAACTCTGAAAATAGAAGCGCTTATCTAGGAGGTGGCCGATTAGAGCCCGTGATTTCTGATCATAGTGATGCAAAGGTAGAATCTTTCAGTGCGATCGACTCTATCGTGGCAGAAAATATTGAGGAGATCGAGGAGAGAGCAGCACAGCTAGAAAGTGATGAATCGATCAATAAGGATGAAGATGTCAATGTTAATCCTCCAAAAAAACGACGCGGGAGTCAATTAGGTATGGGATGGTTTCAAGGATTTAGTCTATTTATATTTGGTTTGCTCTTCGTAGGGTTAGCTGCGTTTGCTTACTTTATGTTTGGAGAGGAGTCTCTCTATAGTGGAAAAGAGGTGAAATATGTGGCAGTTCCTAATGAGGAATCGGGGGCAATGGCGGCGTTAAATCCAGCTATTCCGGAAGAGGAGCGGCAGCGTTATATCTATGTTCCTAAAGAGCCTCGTGAAGTCGTTGACGTAGCAGAGGTTGAAGTGCCGGCATTAGAGGGTACAGAAGCACAGAAGTTTACCCAGGTGGAGATTGTAAGTCACAATGATGCAACGGGTGATGATGAGATATCTGTTGTTGAGACTACGGTTGAGGAATCGCCTGCTTTAACGCTTCTATCTCTCGATGATTCGGTAGGAGATCTTTCACAAGAAGCCCAATCTTTAATCGATAGTTATCTTCTTCAGGCTGATATCGCCTATACACAGGGAAATTATGTGGGGGTCGACCAAAACGATGCTTACCACTATTATCAAGAGATCTTAAAATTAGATCCAGAAAATAGTGCTGCGCAACAGGGTTTACTCAATATTGCCGATATCTACTATCGCAGTGCTTATGATGCTTATAATTATGGACAGTTAGATATCGCAGAGCAGTATGTCGCAATAGGTCTAGTTGTTCAGCCTAATCATAGTGCGCTTTATCAGCTTAAATCGATCATTGATCAGAAGCGAGCAGAATCGCAATTTGATATCCCTGCTTTTAATCAAGGTGTACAAGGCTTTCAGTTTGAATAGAGAGAGAAACGCTTAGAATTATTATAAGTTATGACTATTCAAGTTATGACAATTCAACTTAAGTGAATGTATAGAATTGAATAGATAAGCCGAGATAAAAAAGTATAGAACAGAGCATAGAAAAAGGCCCTAGAGATTTTAGATCTTTAGGGCCTTCTACTTAAGAGCGATCTACCATTACTCACCCTTTTCGATTTCACTCTCTTCGGTTGAGATTAAAGCATCTACAAACTCATTTGAGTTGAACGGACGGAGATCATCGATTGTTTCGCCGACACCAATAAAGCGAATGGGAATCTCAAGCTCTTCCGCAATGGCAAAGAGGATTCCCCCTTTCGCTGTTCCATCGAGTTTGGTAAATGTCATGCCGGTAATCGGAACAGTCTCATTAAATTGACGTGCTTGATTAAGCGCATTTTGACCCGTAGAGGCATCAACCACTAACATTACTTCGTGAGGAGCGCTCTCATCATGTCGTTTAATCACTCGATTAATTTTGGCAAGCTCCTGCATTAAGCCTGAGTCTGTATGGAGTCTGCCGGCAGTATCGGCAATTAAGATATCAATTTTCCGAGCTTTTGCTGATTCCATCGCATCAAAGATAACAGAAGCCGGATCAGCGCCCTCTTTTTGTGATATGACAGGGATCTTATTTCTTTCACCCCAAACTTGTAATTGTTCTACAGCAGCAGCTCTAAAGGTATCGCCGGCGGCTAACATTACAGAGCGACCTTCTGCTTGGAATTTCTTCGCTAATTTACCAATAGTTGTTGTCTTACCCACGCCATTTACACCAATCATCAAGATCACATAAGGTGTATGCTCCTTATCGATTACTAATGGTTTTGATACGGGCTCTAAAATCTCCTTCATCTCTACCTTTAATGCCGCAAAGAGTTCATCCACATTAGAGAGTGACTTACGGGAGACAGAGTCACGAATTGAGGTGAGAAGTTGATCTGTAACATTGATGCCCACATCGGCCATTAAAAGGCGCGTTTCTAGCTCTTCTAAGATCTCTTCATTAATCTCTTTTTTACCAAGGAAAAGATCTGCAATTCCTTCAGTAATACTATTGCGTGTCTTACTTAGGCGACTTGTTAGGCGGGCAAAGAATCCTTTCTTCTGTTTTGGCTTCTCTTGAGTGACCTCGACATACTCTTCAGCTTGCTCATTAATCTGACCATCAGCAATTTGCTTATCGGCTTCTTCATCGATAGAAGTTGTTTGTGCGTCGCTGATTGCCGGTTGCTCAACTTCAATCTTTTCAACCTCAGTTTCTTCAGTTTCAGTAACTACTTCAGTCGCTTCCTCTTTGGAGTCCTCAATAGGGGAGGGATCAAGCGGCATCTTACTCTCTGTAACATGCTCTTCTGAGACTTTCTCATCTTGAAGATGACCCTGTTCATTAGATGCTTCAAGAGTCTCCTCTTTGGCATCAGATGCGATCTTTTCTAAGAACTGATGTTGTGCCGGCAATTCTTTTGCAGAATCGGATTGACTCTGAGGTTTAACATTCTCTTTAATCTCATCTGCAATATCGTGAGCAATCTCCTCAACAATATGCTCTACAGTGGAAAGAGGAGAGCTCTCTTTTTGAGAGGGGATCTCTTTATCATCTTCAGCAGGGGATTTGACTGCTTGAACGGAAGATTTTTCCTCAAGCGGAGTCTCTTGAGAGACAGCCTTATCCTCTTTTTTGCCACCAAATAATCTACTAAACCAACCTTTTTTCTTTTCAGCCATAATCTCTACTTCTTATTCTTTATTCTGTTTTAGAATTTATAAATAGGGGGTTAAATTTTAAGGGTTATTCTATCAGTTAATCACTGAGTTTGCTCTTTTCTCTACTTGTGGTATTATTCTAAATCTTAATTAGGCTCTGTTAGCAAATGGCGGTATAGAGATAGGTTTGACTAATTATTAGCTAATCAAGAAATAAGGCTTGTCAAACTCTAAAATATATTGCATTATATGCATCTTGCTTCAGGCGTATAGCTCAGTTGGTTAGAGCGCCACCTTGACATGGTGGAGGTCGTTGGTTCGAATCCAATTACGCCTACCAAATTTATAAGGGCCTTTAGCTCAGTTGGTTAGAGCTCTCGACTCATAATCGAGCGGTCGCTGGTTCGAGCCCAGCAAGGCCCACCAACTAAAGGCCCAAACCCCGCATAATTGCGGGGTTTTTTGTTGCCTGAAGGCTGATTTGGCGGGAAATTTGGCGGGATTTACGTCTTAATTAAGTCAAAGCACTAGCCGGTAGCAAGCGGTTAACAAATGCTGGTAATTACGCATCAACGATCAGATGGCGATAAGCATAAATTATTTTGTGAATGACCGTGATCACTACACGGGCGCAGAAGCGCGATACTCGTTGCCAGGAAAAGCCAAACGAAAGAAAATATTAATCGGCAAAGAAGGGCGAGTCCATATTTAAGGATGATCTTTGAAGGTGAAAACAAGCACAAACATCCATAGAAAAACAGCTTTTCAAGCTTAATCGAGGTAAAGCATCGATCAGCGTGAGTTTAGCCAGAGAAAATCCCAGCCTAACAGCAGAAAGCCTACTAAAGTGAGTGGGTTTCAAATCAAAACGTGATGCTGAAAATTGGATTGTAATTACTGTAACGTATAACTTCCCAGTGGGAATGGATTTGTGAGTGAACTTTTGGGAGAAGTGCTAGGGGCTGTTGAGCATTGTAGTTCAAAATAAAAAAAGCGAGCGGTAGAATATTATCGTCAAACAAAACCTGCCACTCGCTATGTCTCGAACCATGCTTACAGATAAGCTATGGCTGAAACTAAAGTCTATTCTCCTAGATTTAAATATTTAATTTAAATATTTATGACAAACCAAATTTAAGAAATATCGTTGAGGGTATTCTATTTAGAATGAGAACAGGTGTTCCTTGGAGGGATATTCCTGAACAATTTGGGCGACCTAATGCGACTTTTAAGACTTTTAGTTGTTGGTCTAAAAACAACAAGCTATTGAAATTATTTAAAAAACTATCACAAGATATTGATTATGAATGGCTGATTATAGATGGAACTCATATTAGAGCTCACCAGCATAGCACGGGAGCAGCCACAGATAATCCTCAAGGAATATCAAAAAGTGTTGGTGGAAATAGTTCAAAAATTCATATGATCGTAGATGCTTGCGGTAATCTCTCTGAATTTATCGTAACAGATGGAACGACTCACGATATAAAGATCGCTCTAGAGCTACTAAGTAAGACTCCTTTAAATACAACAGATTATGGCAATGCAGATAAAGGCTATGACTCTGAAAGTTTTAGAGAAGAGATTATAAATCAAGGAGCTAAAGCCATTATTCCCAAAAAGAGAAATACTCTTACAAACAATAGTCATATGGACTGGTATATTTATAAAACTCGGCATTTAGAGGAGAATGCATTTGCAAGGCTGAAACATTTTAGAGGTGTAGCAACAAGATGTGACAAGCTAAAACAACATTATAAAAACAATGTTGCTTTAGCTTGTGCCTATACTTGGCTGAAGTTATGAATGTTCAACAGCCCCTAGACTATATTAAGTATGTTTTTTATTTTACTCATTATTTTCATTCTAGCCTCGATTCATCTGCAGCTAGGTTTTGGTATATTTAACGTATAAATACTATAATTATAATCATGATGTTTGTTTTAATTTTTTTGGGGTGATTATGTTTACGGTAGAAGTAGATAAAATCAAATGGATCGCCGGCTCTCTAGGCATGAGTATTGACACTCTTGCCGAGGAGATTGCACCCAAGAAAAAAGAGGACTTTAAAGAGGGGAAGTTAGGAAAAGGCGCGATACAAAAGCTAGCTAAAGTTTCTAAGCAGCCTTTAGCTTTTCTGCTTCATGATTTGCCTTTGAGTGATCAAAAGATTGAGTTCCCAGATTTTAGACAAACAGCGACTCCAATAGAACTTAGTAGTAACTTCTTTGAAATATTAAAAGATGTTCGGAAAAAGGTAGATTGGTATGAGGATTTTTTGAAAGAAGAGGGCTATGAACCTCTCTCTTTCATAGGTAAATATAATTTTAACCTAAAATTATCCGTAACTACTGTCGTAGAGGATATTATAAGAGAATTGAAATGGGCACCTGAATATCCAATAAAGACCGATCTTCTATTAAATAACCTTATCAATGCCGTTGAAGAGAGCAGAATATTAGTTTTTAGAAATTCTATAGTAAAGAATAATACTAGAGAACCTTTAAGTGTTGATGAGTTCAGAGGATTCGTAATCTCTAATCAATATGCTCCAGCGATATTTATTAATACTCGAGATAGTAAAGCTGCAAATTTATTTACACTTGTACATGAACTAGCTCATTTATGGCTTGGGTTAGAAGGTGTTAGTAATATTGATTATGAATATTTAATGAATATTCAAAAGCCAAGCAGAGAGGTTTTGATAGAGCGATTTTGTAATAAAGTCGCTGCAGAGTTTCTCATGCCTCACAAGATATTTAAGCAAAAATGGAATAATAGTAATGAGCCTAAACATGAGGCTTATAATATAGCTAACTATTTTGGAGTTAGCGCATTAGCTGCTGCTATACGAGCGAATGAACTCAAGTTAATTGATAGCGCTTATGTTTCAAAAATTCAGCATGAAACAACATTAGCACTACAAAGAAAAAAAGAAAGAGCAAGCTCTGGCGGCCCTAAATATATCTATATGATACCTATTAGAAATAGCAGGAGATTTACTAATACAGTTGTTCGTAGTGCAATGAATCAGAAAATTACCTTAAAGTATGCAGGGCAATTAATTAATGCGAGCCCCAAGGTTGTAATGGATATTTATAAAGGGCAAGTCTGATGTCAAAATATTTATTAGATAGCAATATATTTATACAGTCTAAGAATCTGCATTATCGTTTCTCATTTTGTGGAAATTTTTGGATTCTCTTACAAGATATGCATGCAACAGGAATGGTTTTTACAGTCAAGGTAGTAAAACAAGAGCTTTTAAAAACCAAAGACGAGTTATCAGATTGGATTCGAAGCTTACCTAAGGAGATGTTTTTAGACCATTGGAATGCAGTTGATGAGTGGGTTACGGTAACAGAATATCCGAGAATTTGCGGACATCCTTATTTTGATTACGCTTTAGAAGAGTTTGCAAATGAGCATGAGGCTGATGCTTGGCTGATTGCATATGCTAAAAAATATGGTTATACCATAGTAACGAATGAAGTCAGAAATCCTGACATGAAGAGAAAAGTCCCACTATATGATATTGCTGAGGCTTTTAGTGTGCCATGCATTACCTTATTTGATTTTTTAGAAAAATATACGGATAACTTCACTTTGAAAGAGGCCTAGAGGTTATTGTTACTTTCAGATATAGGGCTATAGCTTCGTCTGTAGTGTTTTCAATGATCAGGTCTAAATCGATAACTACTACCGATAATCATTATAAGTACCTATCCCAAAGTCATAATATTTTTCAACAAGTTGAAATATCATTGCTCCCTCTTTAAGGGAGATTGTATGAGGTTTGAGTAGGGCGCCATATTGCTCGAGCGTTTGTAGATACTCATCGAGCATCTCTTTTGACTCTTGATTTGCGATAAATAGTAGTAGCGAGTGTTGAGCCTTTTGGCATCCGACTACATCATTTATTTCGTTAGGATAATCAATAAGTGAAATTTGGTAGGGGGTTTTAATCTCTTGTTCCTCTGAAAACTCCTCTATTGTAATCGTGTGATCTAAATAGCTTGCTCGATGCTCTTGATTGAGGTTTTGAAATTGCTCGTTAAGAAGGTTTGTAAGCATTTCTGTTAGCTGTTCAGTTGAGCGATCACCTTCAGTTAATCTCTCTGTTAATTTGTCAGCCATCATTGCGCTACGGATAAGATAAGAGAGGAGTGGCTGAAAAGAGGTGTTTTGCATAACTTTCCTTTTAGTCTATTACAGAAAATATCGTAAAAATTAATATAACAGCTATTACAAATAACTTATTTCAATGGGAGTTTTTTCGGTACTCCTATCTTTTGATAGTTATTGGCTTGCAAAAGCTTGTTGCAGGGTATCGATTTCGCGCTGAATACTATCAAAACCTTCTATCTCAGGGATTGGCTTGATCTTTTCTGCTTCTGAATATTGAGCAGCATTCGCGAGAGTTTCAAATAGAAAGAGCAGAGATGCTAGATCTTCCTCTTTTAGAATGGGGCGGGATGGTTTCTCAGCTGCACTCTCGAGAAGGAAGGCAAGTTTCTCCATTGAGTAGATAATCGGCCAGTAGTATTCTAGCAACTCTCTCTTTTTAGGAATCTCTCCGATAGCAGCATTATAGAGTGCCATAAGATTATTTAAGTTAGTTTTCATCTTTATTAGTCGAGCTTGAATCTGCTTTTCAGTACTCGCTTTCTCTCGAGAGAAGAGTAGAAGAATCATTTGAGACTGGTTTCGTAATGTACGCATTAAAATTCGTGGGATACGTACTGAAGCAGATCGTTTTCCCATTAGAAGAACACCGATAATACCGATTGCACTTCCGATAACGACGTCGATCATTCTTGCGCTAGAGAAGTGGAAGAATGAAAACTCTCCACCGGTGATTGTTTCGGCTAAGAGAAGCGCATTGGGGGTAATAAAGATTACTGCCAAACCGTAGTTACGGATAATGAAAAGCTCGATTGTCGCTGTAAAGAAGAGGATAAAGAGTGCGATGGGATAGCCAGAAGGTTTAAAGTAGAGAATTGAACTGGCAATGATAATTCCGATAAAAGTACCAATTGAGCGTTGAATGGCGCGATGCAGTGTTGCGATCATCGATTCGCCAGACATTACAGCGACACAGGAGAGTGGTATCCAGTAAGAACGAGTGAAGTCGAAGCTATAGGCGATAAGCGCAGCCATTGTAGTGATAACACTAAAACGTATAGCCGTTAAAAAGACAAGCGAGTTACGATCGAAGGCATTCACCAGGAGATCTTTAACAGATGTTTTGCTCTCTAATGTAACGGGTTCCAATTCTGCAAGAGGAGCATGCAAGGCTTGCTCCATTTTTTTGAGCTGTTGCGTAATAATGGCCATTGATGGAGAGAGTGCCGGCAATTTCGGGGTGTCGATATCTGCGGTAGTACTACTATTATTCTTTTTAGAGTGATTATGGAGAAGGATATCCCTATTTTTTCTATTGAGAAATTTATGATCAATATCAGATTCGATTTTTTGTAAGGAGCGTTGCAGATAGAACGCTAGTTCGGGGTTAATAGCTGTATTATCATCGGAGCAATTATTGAGGATAGTTAAAAAGTACTCATTTCCTTCAATGGCAAGATGCAGGAGGCGACGATATGTTTCGGAGGGTTGCCAAGGGAGTTCGCCGGCAATTAAGGTGTCAAAGCTCTCCTTGAAGACCCCCATTGTTTTATACTTCTCCTTCTGAAATTGATCTGTCCCGATACTCTCTGTAAATGTGGTTAATTGTTGATAGGCTCTACGGATCGCTCTAATTTCAGGGCGATGAGGGTTGAGGAGAAAGCCACTCATTGCAATAATCCAAGAGAGCAACGCTCCGAGAGCCACTAATCCTGCACGTGTTAGTGCGCCGATAAGGTCTGTTTCAGTCATATCTGCTGTTAAAGCAAAAATTAAGACAAAAAAGATTGCCGAAGGACCGATAAAACGTAGTGCATTAAAAATAAAGAGACTAACCCCGGCAATTAGGCCCATCACAATAGCAACAGCGAGCGGATAAGGGGATAATATTGAGCCGAGAAAAGAGCAGGTTACAATAGTTATAGCAACAAATAGTAGACGCTTTGAGAGTTGGGCATAAGGGATAGGAAAGGCATAGAGATAGGTAAAGCCCCCTAATCCTGCAATAAGCCCATACTGTAACTGATCTAGCCAAATTCCAATTAAGATAGGAAGTGTCATGGCGATTCCGGCACCGATTGCTCTTTCCCAGGGCCAGGGACGATTATTAACAGCAATGGCTTCTTTGAGAAGATCAGTGACTTTTTTCATCATAATGCTTTAAATCTCCTTTATAATTATTTTTGTGCTACGCCATCAATGGGGTGCTATCAAACTGATAATGTACTTTGATAGCAATTTTGACAGTAATTTCGATAGTAACCTATTTGTGCGCGCATATATTTATATATACACATGCCACATGCCACACGCCTCATATATACAGATGCACAGATGCACAGATGTACAAATGTACAGATGGATACGCAGATATGTACAACCATATGAATGGGTGCGGAATATTATTATAGGCATCCTGTGTAATAGGGGTATCGTAAATAGAGAAGCCCATAAGATGGGAATAAAGTAGGGCATGTTCCCTCGATTTAGGCTACAATATTGCACAAATTTTTTTTGATATTCCTCACTATATTAGCACTTAACAATAAGTGTGATGGTAATCATTATCGATTATTCTTATCGATTATTCGATCTCTAATGAATGATGTGGGATATCATGTAATCTGTTCACCGCTGGTGCTCTATTAGAAACAAAAGGTATTTATGAAACTGCTTCACGAAAGAATTGTCCAAGATGGTTTAGCATTTGATGATGGGACCTTAAAGGTTGATAGCTTTATTAACCACCAAATGGATCCGATCTTAATGAAATCGATTGCGGTAGAGTTTGTTCGCCGTTTTGCAACGCTCCCGATCAATAAAATTATTACTATTGAAGCAAGCGGTATCGCACCAGCGATTATGTTAGGCTACCTATTAGAGCTTCCGGTTGTATTTGTGAAGAAGAAAACACCAAAAACAATGGAAAAAATGTATCTTTCAACAGTTTACTCTTTCACTAAGGATCGTACATACAATGTTTGTGTCAGTGAAGAGTATCTCTCTAAAGAGGATAATGTTCTCTTCATCGATGACTTCTTGGCAAATGGTAATGCTGCGTTAGGAGTGAAATCATTAATTGATCAAGCAGGGGCAACGCTTTCTGGTATGGGCTTTATTATTGAGAAGAGCTTCCAAGAAGGGCGTGCAAGGTTAGAAAAAGAGGGAATTAATGTTCAATCTCTCGCGCGTGTTGCCTCACTTGCCGGTGGTAAAGTTTCATTTATTGAAGAGTAGTTGTTAGGAGTATTAATTTAGATTTAGAGAAAGATTCCAATGACAAGAGAATCGATACAAGGACAGATGGATATTTTATTAATTACATTAAATGCGCGTTATTCCCATGCTTCACTAGGTCTTCGTTATCTAAAGGCGAATCTTTATGAGCTAGAAGAGCGGGCAGAGATCCTTGAGTTTACGATTCAACAAAATAGGGAGGCGATGTTAGAGGAGATCTATCATCGTCAACCTAAAATCGTCTCTTTTGGTATCTATATCTGGAATTTTAGAGAGACGACACTACTTATTCGAGATCTTCGAGCCCTTATGCCGGATCTGGTTATTACAATTGGCGGCCCTGAAGTCTCTTATGAGTATGAAGAAATTGAGATATTTCCTCTGATTGATTATCTGATTACAGGTTGGGGTGATATCAGTTTTTATCAATTGGCAAAATCACTTCTGATTGAGAATCAGCCTTGGGAGAGTAAAGTTATAAAGGGGATAGAGCCTCCATTATCGGAGATTAAATTGCCCTATTATCTCTATACAGAAGAGGATATTAAATATCGAACAGTCTATATTGAAGCCTCTCGAGGGTGCCCTTTTAAGTGTGAATTTTGCCTCTCTAGTCTAGATAAGACAGCTTGGCGCTTTCCTTTAGAGCCTTTTTTAGATGCGATGGATGATCTCTATCGTCGTGGCTTGCGTCAATATAAGTTTGTTGACCGAACTTTTAATTTAAAGAAAGATTTTACTCTAGCAATTTTAGATTTTTTCCTACAGAAAATTGCCGAGAATCCCGATGATCCCCTCTTTCTTCATTTTGAGTTGGTGCCTGATTATCTTTCTGATGAATTAAAAGCAAAAATCTTAGAGTTTCCAGATGGTTCATTGCAATTTGAGATAGGTATTCAGACACTCAATAGCACAACTCAACATCTTATTTCACGACGTACTAATCTTCCGATTGCGAAAGAGAATATCTCTTGGCTCTCAAAAAATACCGATGTCCATCTCCATGTCGATCTTATTGTGGGGTTGCCTGATGAGGATTTAGAGAGTTTTGCTGTGGGGTTTAATGAGCTCTGGTCATGGGAGCCTCAAGAGATTCAGGTCGGTATTTTGAAGCGACTTAAAGGAGTGCCGATTATTCGACATACCAATGAATTTCAATATCGATTTAGCCAAGAGCCTCCCTATTCAATCTTACAAAATCGAGAGCTACCATTTCCTGAGGTAATGGAGATGGAGCGCTTTGCAAAGTTTTGGGATCTTATCGCAAACTCAGGCCGTTATCGTGAAACGTTACCGCTTATTCTTGCTGACAAGCCTTTTGAGGAGTTTAGGGCGTTAGCTCGCTCACTCTATCAAAGCTTCGGTCGAGCATATGCTATTGCTTTAGATCGACTCTTCAAAGCGATCTATCTCTATCTAGTGGATGAGAGAGGATATAGTGTTGAGAGGGTTCGAGAAGTGATGCGGCAGGACTTTTTACGCACAGGAATTAAAGGATGGCCGAAGTATCTCGGTGAAAGACCTGATGAGCTGCTCTTTGAAAGAGATCGGAAGGCGAGTAAAGAGGAGCGACTCCATGAGGCGTTGCCGCAACGACAAAGACAGCATCGAGTCTAAATCGATTAGATAAGATTCAATTTCTTCAATATCTATCGCTCTCCCCACTTAAAACACCATTGAAATGAGATCCCACTCAATGGTGTTTTTTATGCAATGACATTTTATAAGTCTCAATTTGCGCCAAATTTAATCTAAACTCACTCCGGAAACCCATTCCAGAAATCAATTCTAGAAACCAATTCTAGAAAACAGTTTCTGAGATCTATTTCATAAGCTCATTTCATAAGCTGACTTCTAATCTATCCTTTTTTCATAAGGTTTTAGTTGAGGATAAGCGCTATAAAGAGGTGAGATATTGCGGCTTTGGAAAGGGATGAGCTGCCATTGATGCTGTGTGGCAAGTTCTCTGATTTGTTGATACTTAGTCTCTCCATCGCTCTCTTTGGAGGGTTCTTTAATATAGAGACATGAACCTGTACCGGTAATATAAGGATCAAAATCGAGCGCTATGAGCCTTTTCATGATCTGCTCCATCTCAGGATAGTGGTGATATATTGCCGGCAAGCAATCATTAATCGCACGAGATTGATCGAAATAACACTCACTCATCATCGCTGAGTTTCGGGGTAGAAAAGGGCTCTCAAAGATCACTTTTGTACTGATGTGAATACCGGGATTGATCATTAAGAAGCGTTCTTCAGGAAGATCGAGAGGCGTTAGTTTTTCACCTATTCCTTCCCCCCATGCACTTCTTCCATAGATAAAGATAGGGACATCCGCCCCTAATTGACTCCCGATATCGATCAGTTGCTCTTTTGTGAGATTGAGTTTCCATAGTTTATTCAATACGATTAGGGTTGTTGCCGCATTGGAGCTACCACCTCCGATGCCGGCACCCATTGGAAGATTTTTGACAAGATCGATCATCACCCCTTTGGTGCATTGGGTCGCATCTTTGAGTGCCATAATGGCGCGATAGATAAGATCCTCTTCCTTCGGGAAATTGATATGAGGGTAGTGGAAGGTGATCTCAGGATGATCGGTAATTTGATAGCCGATCTCATCATAGAGATCGGTGAATTGAAAAACCGTTTGTAGATAGTGGTAACCATTAGCTTCGCGTCGAATGACTCGAAGCATGCGATTGATTTTGGCAGGGGAAGGGTAATATTGCATTGTTTACCTTATCGAATAATCCAGTTGTCAATTAAGAAACGTAAGCGAATATCATTGCCACGAGTGATTGTCATCTTTAAGGGGAGTTCTAACCCACTCTTAGTGGTCCACTCCTGGTAACTAATATTCCAACCATCTTCATTGAAACGCTCTATCTTTCCATCTTTATCGTAAGTGATGTGAGTATCGGGGTGGTAAGGTTTTCCTTTAATCCAATTTTGAGTGCCTGACACAGGCCATTCGATGCCGGTAAGGTTATAAAAGAGTTGATCCGGACCTCGATCCTTAAAGGTCTGTTCATCGATTGTAATGGTTGTTTCATTATCGGCGATCTCGATATCTGCACGACCTTGGGCAAAAGGTCCTTGAATGATAATGTTGATCGTACTATTTTTGGCCTGTTCGATAGCAAAGCTCACTTGCCCGCTCTGTGTCGGATGCTTGATTGCGGTTCTGCCAAAAACTTTATAGTAGTCAGATTCCTCTAATGACACATAATTAGGGGCTGTACAGGCGGTAACTGCTAAAGTGAAAAAAATAAAAGGGATAATTTTTGATCTTTTCATGGTTTTTTAAAAAAAGTTTGATAGAATTGTTTCCGTCGTTACACAGCGCAGAAAGAAATCTCTTAAAAGAGAATGATATTCTACACTTTGAAGCGGCTTATAAACAGAAGTTAAGTTGGTCGAAAATAAGACATAAATAAAACTAGACTTCAAAATATAAATGTTTATAATAGTTGTTCTTCTGATGGGCTATAGCCAAGCGGTAAGGCAGCGGGTTTTGATCCCGCCATTCCCAGGTTCGAATCCTGGTAGCCCAGCCATATTATGAAAGGTATTGCACTGTAATTGAGTTGATTATGTCAAGAGGTAAATTACAAATAGTTGCAATACCTTTTTCTATTTTAATTTTCGAAAATTTTCTTTATTGATAGAGGATTCTTTGTAATGAGTAGCAAAGACCAGATGATGGTGTTTACCGGCAACGCCAATCCAGAGTTAGCTAAAAAGGTAGTTGAACATTTAGGGCTTGAGTTAGGGGATGCGACAGTAGGACGCTTCTCAGATGGGGAAGTGATGATCTCTATCAATGAAAATGTTCGTGGTAAAGATGTCTTTTTTATTCAGCCAACTTGTTATCCAACTAATGATAACTTAATGGAACTTCTGGTAGCATGTGATGCGCTTCGTAGAGCGTCAGCGGGTAGAATTACAGCAGTCATTCCTTACTATGGCTACTCAAGACAGGATCGTCGTCCTCGTTCAGCTCGTGTACCTATCTCTGCAAAAGTTGTTGCAAATATGATTACAAGTGTAGGGTGTGATCGTGTATTGACTATCGATCTCCATGCTGATCAAATTCAAGGGTTCTTTGAAATTCCTGTGGATAATATCTATGCATCATCAGTTATCCAAAATGATATCATTGCTCAGGGTGCTGAAGATATCACTGTCGTCTCTCCTGATGTTGGTGGCGTACTCCGTGCTCGTTCTGTTGCAAAACAGATTCCGGGTGCAGATTTAGTAATTATTGATAAACGTCGTCCAGCGCCGAATGTTGCTGAAGTAATGAACATTATTGGTGAGGTCGAGGGTCGTAACTGTATCATTGTTGATGATATTGTTGATACTGCAGGTACATTAGCGTCAGCTGCGAAAGTTTTAAAGTCTCGTGGTGCGAAGACTGTTAGAGCATATTGTACGCATCCGATCTTCTCTGGAAAAGCAATTGAAAATATTGAAGGTTCAGGGCTTGACGAAATGATTGTAACTGATACAATACCTCTCCGTGAAGAAGCTAGAAACTGTGAAAAGATTCGAGTTCTCTCAATTGCAGATGTGATTGCTAACACTATCAGTCGCATTCATGAAGAGGAATCAGTGAGTACTCTCTTCTCAATGGAATAAAATTTATTGGGCTATAGCCAAGCGGTAAGGCAGCGGGTTTTGATCCCGCCATTCCCAGGTTCGAATCCTGGTAGCCCAGCCATATAAAAAGATGAAAAGGTATTACTCGTTAGAGTGATACCTTTTTTCTTGTCTGATCTTCTAACGATAAGGAGATTCTTCAGCAATCTATCGGGGCATTCTATATAATGGAGAATCGAAATTAGAGATCAAATCAATTGAGATCAGTTTAACTGAGATCAGATGAATTAACTTGAGGAGAAGTTTATGTCACGTAAAGTTTTTTGTGTCAAATTGCAAAAAGAAGCAGAAGGTATGCCAAGACAGATGTATCCTGGGGAGCTAGGAAAGCAAATTTTTGAAAATGTCTCTAATGAAGCATGGCAACAATGGTTAAGAGCGCAAACAATTTTAATCAATGAGTATCGTATTAACCCCCTTGATCCTAAATCGAGAGAGTTTTTAGAAAAACAGATGCATGATTTCTTTTTTGGTGATGGTGCGGATATGCCGGATGCATTTAAGCCTCAATAATTGCTTAATAATGAATGTAGAGATGATGGTGAGGAGGATAGTTGGAAATTACCTCATCATTAAGAGGATGTGCGCTTTAGGGCCACATCCTTTTTTTGTGATGACCTATTGTTTTAAATGGCTTTCTAAAGCGTGACACTATCGTTTTATGTTATCTTTTTGCTGCTTCTCTTCTTCTCTTTTTCTCTTTTACTCACTTACTCTTGAGCTCTATTCATCCAGAGAATTACTGAATAGTGATTGATTGAAAATCATTCATTTAAAATAAAGCTTGAACTCTTTTTTAAAAGAGGGTAAGGTTTTTCTTATGAAAACTAAAAATATCACACTTCTACCACTACGACTTATTCTGCTGTAACCGCAATGGTTGCAGCCTAAATCTGCTTATTTTAAAGATTTTAGAAATCCGTAGTTCTCTTTGGTGTGATTATGAATCCCTTAGTTTCTTTCTCAGATAAAAATACCTTAATCAATATCACAACACGAAATGATCATTTCGTCCGTTGGCATGTCTTAACCTATAGTTTACAACTACTCTTTAGCTCTTTTGATTGGGAAGAGTAGAATCTTGTCGGTCATCTATCTCTCTTGTGATTGATGATTGAGGTACTCACTTTCGGCAATTGCTACCTTTCCTTTTTGTTACCGCCCCCTTTTTTTGATTCATCGATTTATTGATAATAAGCGCATATTGAGTGCGCAGAAATAGCATACTAATAAAAGTAGAGGAGAATTTAATTATGGTCCCTAATCCTGAGCAGAAATATCAACGCTTTGAAGTTCCTAACTATACAAACCGTACTTGGCCGAATAAAGAGATTACTAAAGTGCCACGTTGGTTAAGTTCAGATTTACGTGATGGTAACCAATCACTGATTGAACCAATGAGTGTTGAGAAGAAGATTCGGATGTTTGATCTTTTGATTGAGTGTGGCTTTAAAGAGATTGAGGTAGGATTCCCATCAGCTTCCGATACAGAATTTAGTTTTGTACGTAAATTGATTGAAGAGAATCGTATTCCAGATGATGTGACGATTCAGGTATTAACACAATCGCGCCAAGATCTTATCACAAAGACATTTGAAGCATTAAAAGGGGTTAAGAAAGCGATTATTCATTACTATAATGCTGTTTCCCCCACTTTTAGACGTGTTGTCTTTAAGATGGAAAAGCCGGAGATTAAAGCATTAGCCGTAAAAGGTGGTGAGATGATTTTAGCTGAATCATTAAAGTATCCTGAAACGGAATGGCATTTTGAATACTCTCCTGAAATCTTCTCCGATGCAGAATTGCCATTTTCACTCGAGGTTTGTGAAGCTGTCTGTGAGGTCTTTAAGCCAACACCAGAGAATAAGTTAATCTTGAACTTGCCGGCAACTGTTGAGATGTCAACACCTAATGTCTATGCAGATCAAATTGAGTGGTTCAGTGATCATATTAGTTGTCGTGATTCTGTTGTCATCAGTGCTCACGTCCATAATGACCGCGGTTGTGCTGTTGCGGCGACAGAGCTTGCTTTAATGGCCGGTGCTGATCGTGTTGAGGGGTGTCTTTTTGGGCATGGTGAGCGAACAGGAAATGTGGATTTAGTCACAGTTGCGCTCAACATGTATTCTCAAGGACTCCATCCTGGTTTAGATTTTAGTAAGATCAACACGGTTGTTAGAGAGGTGGAGTATTGTACTGATTTACCAGTTCATCCTCGACATCCTTATGCCGGTGAGCTTGTCTTTACCGCTTTCTCAGGATCACATCAAGATGCGATTAGAAAAGGGTTATCTGATATGAAAGAGAATCCTGAGCAACATTGGAGAGTGCCTTACTTGCCGATTGATCCATTTGATTTAGGCCGCTCTTATGAGGCTGTGATCCGAGTGAATAGTCAATCAGGTAAAGGGGGAGTTACTTATCTTCTTGAAGAAGATCATGGTATTGAGCTTCCTAGACGATTACAGATCGAATTTAGTAAAGTTGCACAAGAGGTTGCTGATGGTGAAGGGGTAGAACTTACCTCAAATCATCTTTATGAGATCTTTGAAAGAGAGTACTTCAATATTAATCCTCTATTAGAGATTAAGACACCAATCGATATTGAAGAGGACGCAGAAGGTAATACTTCTATGATGTTAACCTTGAAGACTCCGATGGGAGAGAAAGTATTAAAAGCAACGGGGAATGGACCTATAGCGGCTTTAGTGAATGGGGTCAATGAGCTTTTTTCCTGGGATGTAGATGTCGTAGATTATAGCGAGCACGCCAGAAGTAAAGGTTCATCAGCACATGCTGTCTCCTATGTGGAGATGCAGATCGGTAACCGTACGCTCTTTGGTGCAGCAACACATGCCAACACATCACGATCTTCATTGAAGGCTGTTATCTCGGCATTAAATAGAGCATTAGCAAAGGGTTATCTATCCTTTTAAGTAGATCCTTTAGAGGAGATTTTAGGGATCTTTTAACGGGTGGTATCAATAATATTAATCTCATATGGAATCTTGATCAGCAGCGGTGATCAGTAGCAGAAATCAGCTACGGAGGCCATTAATAGAGTATGTGTGGTACCATCCTTTTTTATTGTCTTCTATTACTCCTCTTCTTTATCAGTCTCATTAGATTGTCAGCTTTGTCTGTTTTACCAGTTTTTTATGGAATTGATTCTATCTTGTAGCATTATCTTGGTGGGGTTTATTCTCTTTGGTAACTCATTGAATTATATTTTAGTTGTTTGGAGAGAGTGGTGATATGGGGAGGCGAGAGGGAGGGAGCGTGAAGGAAATAGCTCAATTTCCATTTTGTTGAAAGATATTTTATTCGGCACATAATGGGAGAAAATGGTAGAATTATCGGAACTAATTGAATCCTTTTTAAACTTTTTCAAGCTGATATAAACCCTTCATACAGATCTAAAGTGTAGGTCTAATGAGTAAGACTGAAGGGTAAAATTAAAGAGCTTGGGAGCAGTTTTTTTACTATTGAACATTAAAAGAAGAGAAGTATGACATATTTATTTACCTCTGAATCAGTATCGGAAGGCCATCCAGATAAGGTGGCAGATCAGATCTCTGATGCTGTCCTTGATGCTCTTATTAAGGAAGACAAGGGTGCGCGAGTCGCGTGTGAGACGCTTGTTAAAACAGGTGTTGCGATCGTTGCTGGTGAAGTAACTACAAATGCTTGGGTAGATCTTGAAGATCTCGTCAGACGTGTAATTACAGATATTGGTTATGATTCTTCAAAAGTAGGCTTTGATGGTAAAACTTGTGGTGTCTTAAATATCATCGGTAAACAGAGTAGTGAGATCGCTCAAGGTGTAGACCGTAAATTGCCGGAAGAGCAAGGAGCGGGGGATCAAGGCTTGATGTTTGGTTATGCATCGAATGAGACTGATGTCTTAATGCCGGCGCCTATTACATTTGCGCACCGATTAATGGAGTGTCAGTCAGAAGCACGTAAAAGTCGTCAGCTTTCATGGCTTCGCCCTGATGCTAAGAGTCAGGTGACTTTTGCCTACAATAATGATGGTTCCATTTCTCACGTTGATGCTGTTGTTCTTTCAACGCAACATGATGAGGAAGTCAAGGCGAAAGATTTGGAAGAAGCTGTGATGGAGCTTATTATTAAGAAGACGCTTCCTGCAGAGTGGTTAACAAAAGAGACAAAATATCATATTAACCCGACAGGTAGCTTCACAATTGGTGGACCAGTTGGAGATTGTGGCTTAACAGGGCGTAAGATTATTGTTGATACATATGGTGGTATGGCGCGCCATGGTGGAGGTGCTTTCTCTGGAAAAGATCCTTCTAAAGTGGATCGATCAGCTGCATATGCAGGACGTTATGTTGCAAAGAATATTGTAGCTGCCGGATTAGCTGATAAGTGTGAGATTCAGGTTTCTTATGCTATTGGTGTTGCGGAGCCAACCTCTATTTCGATCACTACGTTTGGAACGAATAAAGTTCCTGAGGCAGAGATTGAAACATTAGTACGTAAACATTTTGATCTTCGCCCTTATGGCATTATTACGATGTTAGATCTCTTGCATCCTATCTATCTTCCAACTGCTAGTTATGGTCACTTTGGGCGCCATCCTTATGAGATCGAATATGAGGCTGCAGATGGAACTACAACTACGGCAACAGCTTTCAGTTGGGAGAAGACAGATAAGGCTGATATCCTCAGAGAAGAGGCGGGTCTTAAAGAGTCTTAATTGGCAAAGATAAATGGTTATTCTCTCTCCATCTTGATGCAATTATTCTTGACATTGCAGTGGAAAAAGCTAGAATATTCCGTTGTCTTAGTATGAATTTGATACTCGTAGTGCTAACAGTAACCGCTACGAGTGTTGTCACTTATATAAATAAAGGGATTTAGGTATGAAACGTACATTTCAACCAAGCTTAATCAAAAGAAAACGTAACCACGGTTTCCGTGCGCGTATGGCTACAAAAAATGGTCGTAAAGTGATCAACCGTCGCCGTGCTCGTGGACGTGCTCGTTTATCAGCATAATTAAATAGAATCAATTTCTAAAGATTCAAGGCGCTTGTTATCGTTGAATAATAGGCGCCTTTTTGTTTTGCAATGTACTCTATTGCGTTAGTATCTATTGAGATCAGATATATCGATATGAATAATTTTCAATTTGGAAGAGAGAAAAGGTTATTAACCGCACAAGATTATAGTGCGGTGTTTAAAGATAACCGTAGTTTTAAAGATCGCTCTTTCCTTATATTAGTTAAACTAGTAAAGCGATCTGACTCAAAAGAGCAGGAGAATACTTTAGATTTGAGAGTGCCGAGATTAGGTCTGGCGATTTCAAAAAAGAACTTTAAAAGAGCAGTAGATCGAAATCTTGTAAAGCGAGTGGTTCGAGAGTCATTTCGAAGACATCAAGCGCTCTTAAAGGGGCTTGATATTGTTGTGATGAGTCGAGCAACGACAGATGTGCATAATTCATTAGCATTACACGCTTCACTTGAAAAACATTGGGAACAGATCAATAAAATATGCGTACAATCTTGATATGGCTTATTAAGTTTTATAAATATTTTTTGAGCCCACTAGTGGGGAATCAATGTCGCTTTGAGCCGACTTGTTCAACTTATGCTTTAGAAGCAATTACGCGATATGGTGCAATCAAAGGAAGTTGGTTGACAATTAAACGGCTTGTTCGTTGTCAGCCACTTTGTAAAGGTGGAGAAGATCCTGTACCTTAGGAACTTCTCAATTTGTTTTAACATTTATTAAAGAAATTATTTATGCAGAATAATCAGCAGCGTCTTTTTCTCTTATTGATTTTAGCTGTCATCATCTATTTTCTCTACACGAAGTGGGTGGATTACAACGATCCTAAGCCACTTACGCCAGTAGAGCAGGTTGTGCCAGGTGCAACTGGAAGTCTAAATAGTGATGGACAGGTCCCGATGATTGGTTCCTCAGATCAAGGAGTACAAACTGCGGTTGCTCTTGATGAGTATATTACTGTCGTTACAGATGTGTACTCGGTCAATATTGCAAAGCAGGGTGGTGATATTATTGAGGTAGGGCTTCTTAAATATCCTGAAAGCTTAGAGGAGAAGGATAAACCCTTTAAGGTGATGGATAATAGTAGCGAGCGTTACCAAGTCACTCGTTCTGGATTATCGAGCCAGACTCATGAGGGGACGCCCAATCATACGAACGCTATCTTTAGTAGTCAAAAAGATCATTATGAGTTACAACCTGGTGATGAGAGCATCATTGTTCCTCTAACCTATGTTGATCCTGAGAGCGGATTAACCGTTAATAAGATTTATGAGTTCAAGCGTGGGCTCTACACTATTGGTTATACTCAAGAGTTGCAGAACAATTCTGACCAAGTTTGGGTCGGTGGAGAGTATCGTGAGATTGCCACTAAGAAACCGCAGACCCCTAAAGGGAGTGCTATTGGCGCATCAAGCTTCGATGGTAGCGTCTTCTCTCTTCCTAACAATGATTATAAGTATGAGAAATTAGCTTATAGCAAAATGACAACTACTGAGCGAGGCTTCAATGCTGAAGGGCATGAGGTTGTGCAATATCGTCCTAAAGAGTTTAGAGGTGAAGGTGGTTGGGTTGCGATGATTGAGCAATACTTTGTCGCTGCTTCTATTCCTGGTAAAGATAAAGAAGCCACAAAGCAGACTCAAAATGTCATTCAGACGTTGCAGTATGGTAACTTTAAAGATGAATCACAAAATACTTATGTGATTCGGATGATGGACCAAGCTCCGGTTACTGTAAAGCCAGGTGAAGCTCATAGTTTTGAAGGTCGTTACTTTATCGGTCCTAAGTTGAAAGAGCAGCTAGAAGAGACAGCAGAATATCTTGATTTAACGCTCGATTTTGGTTGGTTTAGCCCAATTTCAGAATTGATGCTATGGATCTTGAAGTTCTATCATTCATTCTTAGGCAACTGGGGTTGGTCGATCATTCTTTTAACAGTTACTGTTAAGATTGCGCTCTTCTATTTTGCGAATAAGGGTTATACCTCAATGGCAAGAATGCGTAAGGTTGGACCTAAGCTTGCCCTAATTCGTGAAGAATATGCCGATAATCGTCAAAAACAATCGGAAGAGATGATGAAGCTCTATCGTAAAGAGAAGATCAATCCTTTAGGTGGTTGCTGGCCGATTATTATTCAGATTCCTGTTTTTATTGCGCTCTTCTGGATGTTGATGGAGAGTGTTGAGTTACGTCAAGCGCCATGGATCTTATGGATTAAAGATCTCTCGAAGATGGATCCTTACTTTATTCTACCGATCATTATGGGAATCACGATGTTCTTCCAACAACGTTTAAACCCAGCGCCAACAGATCCAATGCAGGCGAAGATTATGAAGTGGATTCCAGTGGTCTTTACCTTTATGTTCATGTGGTTCGCGGCAGGAATCGTTCTCTACTGGATTACAAATAACCTCTTAACAATCCTTCAACAGACTATTATTATGAAGCGTGTTGAGCGGGACTCGAAAAAACATAGTTAAAATCACTATTAACGATAACAATTTACAATCCCCTATATGGGGATTGTTTTTTATGAGGAAGTATAAGAGTGTTAAAAGATCAAACAATTGCAGCTATTGCAACAAGTACCGCAATAGGGGGGATTGGCATTGTCCGAATCTCGGGAAGTGAAGCGTTAGAGATTGTTAAAAAGATGACAACTCTTGAAGATCTTAAGCCGAGACATGCCTATTTTTCTCCATTTTTAGATCATGATGGCGTTACAATTGATGAGGGTGTTGTGCTCTTCTATAAAGGACCTAACTCTTTTACAGGGGAGGATGTCGTTGAGCTTCAAGGGCATGGAGGCGTGATTGTACTCAACAGAGTCTTAAATCGTGTTTTGGAACTAGGTGCAACCATGGCACGCAGAGGAGAATTTTCTGAGCGAGCATTTTTAAATGGAAAGCTCGATCTAGTCCAAGCAGAGGCTATTCATGACCTTATTGTTAGTCAGAGTGAAGCGCAGGCAAAAGCGGCTATGAGTTCTTTGACAGGTAATTTTTCTAAGCGTGTAAATGAACTCTTAGAATCCCTTATTATGATGCGGGTCTATATTGAGGCAGCGATCGATTTTAGTGAAGAAGATATTGATTTTATTTCAGATGGTAATGTTGTTAAAGGCTTAAAAGAGTTAAATGATCAAGTCTCTCAATTATTAAAATCTGCTGGCAATGGGAAAGTTTTAACCGATGGTATTCGTGTTGTTATCGCCGGAAGACCTAATGCTGGAAAATCGAGTCTTCTTAATGCATTATCTGGCGAAGAGACAGCTATTGTGACCGACATTGAAGGTACAACAAGAGATGTGTTGCGTGAACAGATTATTTTGGATGGAATGCCCCTCTATGTTATCGATACAGCAGGTCTTCGAGAGACGACAGATCAGATTGAAGCTGAGGGGATTAAGCGTGCAAAACAGGAAGCTGCAACTGCAGATTTAGTGCTCTGGATGCATGATGATCGCACTCCTTTTGAGGGCATTGATGCCGATATAGCAGCACTCAATATTCCTACAATTATTATTCATAATAAGGCGGATCTATCGGGTAGAGCAATTGGTGCACATGAGAAATATATTGCAATTAGTGCTAAAGATGGTCAAGGGTTAGAGGCACTGAAGAGTGCGATCTTAAAGCAGGTCGGCTTTGAGGCGCAAGAAGGACTCTTTAGTGCGAGAGAGCGTCATTTGCAAGCACTTCGTTCTGTTTTAGAACATTTTGCAACGGCATTATCATTGATTGAAGATGAAGTTGCAATTGAACTTGTAGCGGAGGAGCTGCGACTGGCTCAGATTGCTTTAGGAGAGATTACAGGGGAGTTTAGTTCTGATGCCCTTTTAGGGGAGATCTTTTCTAACTTCTGTATCGGTAAGTAGTATTAGAAAGAGATAATAGGGAAGAGCATTAGGAAGAAGTAGTTAAGTGCTAACTTAGTGATCATCTATCATCTATCATCTATCATCTATCAGGGATGAGGAGTTTAATCGTATGGAGAGCTTTCTAACGGAAGAAAATCTATTAAAACTAGCGACAATCAAGATGCCTTTTGGTCGTTATGCCGGAAGGATCTTGATAGATCTACCTGAGGAGTATCTTTTATGGTTTAATCGTGCTGATAAGGGCTTTCCAAAAGGTGAGTTAGGAGAGTTGATGCAATTGGCATTAATGTTAAAGATCGACGGGACAGATGGATTAGTCAGGCGATTAAAGGTCTAAAGTTTGAAAGCTCCTTTGAAGACGGTTCTCCCATTCTCTATTCTCATCTCTTTTTCTTTGCGGTATATCCTTCAGATATGCTGTAAGTATCTTTTAGGTCCTTTTGGGTATATTTGTAAGATATCGTAAAATATTTCAAAAAATCAAAACTCTTAAAAGATCAAAAACTCTTAAAGAAGTCATCTTAAAATAGTAAAAGCCATCACTCTTAATGGGGTTCACTTGACTTTTAGGGTGCAGTTCATTAAAGAGGATGGCTTTTTATTCTTTTCTTGTTCTCTAGTTCTCTAATTTTATCTAGAATCCCTGTGGATTCTTTAAAGAGATCTAAGTTTTAGAGCTAAGCTCTCTCTATTTTACAAGATCACCTACAGACTTTTTAGTCTCTTCAACGGTCTTGTTCATAGCATCTTCAGCTGCTTTTTTCATCTCTTCTGCAATTTCAGCAGCTGCTTCTTCAGCGGCCTTTTTAGCTTCTTCGATCTTATCCATATTGTCGCCAGCTTTTTTCGCAGCATCTGCAGCGGCTTTCTCTGTTGTTTCAACGGATTTTTCTACCGCTTTTGCTGCAGCTTCTTCTGCTTTTTCAGCTTGTTCTGCGACTTTATCAGTTGCTTCGCGCTTTAACTCAGCTGCTTTATCAACTGCTTTTTCACTCTCTTTCGCAGCTTTTTCTGCAACTTCTTCAGCTTTTTTTGCTGCTTTCTCTTCCGCTTCAGCTAACTTCTCTTTTGCTTCATCAACTTTCTCTTCAGCACTATTTGTTGCTGTTTTTTTAGCTTCTTCAGCTGCTTTCTTCTCAGCTTCAGCTTTCTCAATAGCCGCTTTTTCTACTTTTTTAGCCTCTTCTTCAGCCGCTTTTCTTGTCTCTTCAGCCTGCTCTATGGTCTTTTTCTCAGTCTCTTTTGCAGCCTTTTCAGTTGCTTCTTTCTCTTTTTTAGCTTGCTCAACAACTTCTTTCTCTGCTTTTTTTACCTCTTTCTCAGCTTTTTTAGCAATCTCTTCAGTCTGTTTGACTGCAGCTGCTTTGGGATCTTTTGCTTCATCTGAGCATGCAACAAGACCTGCAAAAGCGATTGAGCTGATTAAGAGTAATTTTGTAATATTTTTCATATAGTCAAATATCCTTATTGTAGAGTGAATATATTATTTAAAAAACAAGTAAATAATAAGTGATTATTTGTGATTAAGTAATATCGAAATGATATGCCGAAATGAATATTGAAATGATATTCAATACTTAAATAGTTTATCTCTCCGATTATACGGTATTTACCTTATAAAAAAAACTATAGAGAGCAATGATTAGCTAATTTTTCTAAATTTGTTTAATTTTTTTTGATTTCATTTGATTTTATTTAAATTTTCACCATCTTAATTCGTTATTTTAGCGTAGAAGTCGCAGTAAAAAGCAATAAAATCACAAAAAAGAGCTATTTGTTCATCAAATAGCTCTAGGTTAAGCCTCTGCTGAAAGAGGGTAAGGCGACTTTGGAGAGAGATTACCAATGATTGCTAAAGATCATTCTCTTCCATTGTTAAGATATCATCGACCTTTTCTAGAAAAGGTTGGTCTTGTAGTGAGATGATTTTGAGGATATTGAATAGACTCTCAACGATCTGTGTGGAGTAGTTCAAATCATTTAAGATAGAACTGGTGGTAAATCCATCAATTGAGCCGCTCTTGAGTGCTGAGTAGACATCAGAGCGAAATTGACTCTCAAATTTACGTGAGTACTCTATCAATTCCGCAAGGGGAATCTCTTGTAGTTGTGGGTAGAGAAGAGATGCTTGATTCTTTAACTCCTCCTTCATCTCTGGGCTAGAGAGATGAGAAGAGGATTCATCTTCATTGTAGACATGTAGTGAGTAGACCGTCCGTAAATTACTGACAATATACTCTCTCAAACGGATATAGAAGTTTTGGGCCATGCTTGGATCTCGTGAGAGGTAATATTTGAGATTTTTTTGCAGATGATGGCTATTTTTAACGGCAGAGACCAACTTAAAAGCGATAATTTGGCAAGTTGAAAGAACGCTCTGATACTTCTCCTCATTCTTGTTATATTCAATCTTACTGATAAAGGTGAGGAGCTCACTATAGAGATTTTTAATATGCTTTCGATAGAGTAGATCAGCATCAACAGGATCAAAATCATCATATTGGGTAATAGATTCTGGGGTTACCTCTTTAGCCGATAGTACCTCTCTTTTTAAAAAGAGGATATGGCAGATCACCTCTAGGCTGACTTTAGAGAGATAGGTGAGCTCCTGGAGCACAGCTTGGGTTGCTGTTTGTGTTGAAGAGAGCGCTGTATCGAGAAGATATTTAGGGGGAGTATATTGAACCTCTACCTCTCTCTCACTATAGTCGCCACTAAAATCGACAATCTGCTTTGGCTCGGGAATGTTAGGAATCATTTTTTCTAAAAAGAGCGCTAATCTCCCTTTCAGCGGCCAAAAGAGTAGAAGACCTACAATATTGAAGAGGGTATAGAAAGCTGCAATTTGGATAAGGGGATCTAATGCTAATTTTATTGCGAAGAGATCGAGTAGTGTAATGATCGGCTTGAATAGGATTAGAATGACAATTGCTGTTTCTGCATTGTAGATAACATGCGATCCGGCAACTCTCATGCCGGCGCGATCTCCGCCTAAAAAACCTAAAATACCTGTAGCTAAGGCACTTCCGACGATCGCTCCAATCGTTAAAGCATAGCCTTGAGGTGCATCTATCTGGGCAAGAGCAAGCATTGTTAAGATCAACATTATTGTTGCATGGCTTGATTGAAGCACTATGGTTAATGCGGTTCCTACAAAGACAAGAATTAAGATCCCCATCCACCCTTCTAGTTGATAGCTTAAGATATCAAAATCTTCTGTAAAGCTAGAGAAACCACTCTTAATAAGATCAATCGCCAATAGAATAAATGCGACACCAATTAAGACACGTCCGGCAGCTTTGGCTGTTTTCCCGGCAAACGAGGCGAGAATTCCCATCACAACCATCGGATAGGCAAAAGGACCTAAGCTCACATTTTGTCCTGCAAGAGCTAAAAGCCAGATACCACCACTTGAACCAATGTTGGCCCCAATAATAATGCCAATACCGGCAGTTAAAGTGATAAGACCGGTACTGATAAAGGCAATAATAAGTAAGGCAACAACAGTGGTTGATTGTAAAATTAAGGTTGAGCTTATTCCAAAGAGAAGGCTTTTAAAGGGCGTTTCCGTTCTCTTCGCTAAAATTCGTTCTAATCTACCACCGGCAAGTTTTTCTAGTCCATCTTGCATGCTCTGCATTCCAAAGAGGAAGAAGGCAAGACCTGCACACAATTCAAGCCAATCACCATTGAGGTAGAATGAGTAGAGCAGAAGGACAGTAATGACAATGATGCCGATATTTTTAAGTAGTTTTTTGACCACATTGCCTCGCTTAAATTATTAAATTATCTAGATCAATTAAATCAGATAGCGTAAATTTATATAGTTGTGGATAATCGATTGTATCTAATAGCTAGATCTATTTGCTGCAGACATTAGATGCAGAAAGAATTGAGTGAAAGAGGTTATTATAGGTAGTGTTGACCTATTGCTCAAATTATTAGAGCGCTTTGAGCAAGTATCGGGTCGGTATGCTCAAAAGAGAGAATGGGAAGAGAGTGACACTGAGTCATAACGTTTAATCATAACTTAGAGTAAAGATAGGAGCATTAAAGCAAAAAATGGAGTGGTTAGATGATGCAGTGGCGATCGAGCGATTTCGTGACTCATTAATATTTGAGAAGGGTGCGAGTGATCAAACAGATGATTCTTATATTAGAGATCTAGGTAAATTGAGTCGTTATCTACAAGAGCGTGAGCTCAATTTGGTCTCAATTACCGCAGAAGATCTTAATAATTTTTTTCAAGATCTGATTGAGGCAGATGCAAATCCGCGAAGTCTTGCACGTTATCTCTCTTGCTATAAGCATTTTTATACCTTTTTACAGCTTGAGAAGGTCAATGAAGGGAATCCTGCAGAGAAAATTAAGCTGCCTAAGTTTCATAAACCGCTTCCGGTATCTATTTCGCAAGAGGAGGTTGTTGCGCTTCTCAACGCACCGGATCGATCAACGCCAATAGGTTTAAGAGATTATGCAATGTTGGAGATTCTCTATTCATGTGGTTTTCGTGTGACAGAGTTAATCTCTTTGCAATATAGTCAAATTAATTTTGAAGTGGGATATGTGCGTGTTGTTGGGAAAGGGGATAAAGAGCGTTTAGTTCCTATTGGCGAGGTCGCTTTAGAGGCTGTAAAAAGCTATATCGATCGATCAAGACCGCTGCTTCTCAAGGATCGTGCGAGTAATACCCTCTTTGTGAGTAATCGAGGGACGGCAATGTCTCGGCAAGCTTTTTGGTATGTAATAAAGAAGTATGTCCAAGAGATTGGTATTCAAGGAGAGGTTTCGCCCCATACCTTACGCCATGCATTTGCAACTCACTTAGTTAACAATGGTGCTGATCTGCGGGTAGTGCAACTCTTATTAGGTCATAGCAGTCTCTCTACCACACAAATTTATACTCATGTTGCTAAAGAGCGACTAAAACAGTTACATGCTTTAAATCACCCGAGAGGGTAATGATAGGTGCGTTTACTGGAAAAGAGTACTGATAAAAAGTGTTTGATCTTTACGATATTCTATTTACATTGTAAGTGAATACGATACACTCTCTACATTATTGTGAAAAAGTGTCCTGTAAAAGTGAACGAGCAGGTAAGCGAGAAATTGAGCAGACACTGATCATAAAAGAAGACAATTATTAAAATATCCACAGAGGCAATTCATGAAAAAATTACTCCTGGTTTCGGCCACTCTATTAGGCTTATCGGCAGTTGCAAATGCAGATGCAAACTTGAAGCACTTTAATAACTTAATTCAAGGGGTCACTGTTGAAGAGGTCCAACCATCAGTAATTGATGGTTTGTATGAGGTCTTTGTAAAAGAGAGCCCTTATCCTATCTTTCTCTCTAAGGATGGGAAGTATATGTTAGAGGGAAATGCGATTGATCTCGTCAAAGGGGTCAATATGAGTGAAAACTATGCCAATCGACAAAATAAAGAGAAGATTGCTAAATTAGATCCTACTGATATGGTGATCTATCAATCGCCGAAAGAGGAGCATGTTGTTACTGTATTTACAACAACAGATTGTCCATTTTGTCGTATGCTTCATTCACAGATTGATGATTATTTAGCAGAAGGGATCACGATCCGCTATGTAGGATTCCCTTACCGTGGGCTCAACTCAGAAGGGTATCAAGAGATGGTATCTGTTTGGTGTGCTGATGATCGTAATAAAGCATTAGATGAGGCTGTTGCTTTTGCTGATAATCGAGGTGGAGCAAAACCTAAGCCTGCGAGCTGCAAAAATCCTATAGCGGAGCAGTATCAGCTTGCTTTAGAGATGGGAGTACAGGGAACGCCGGCAATTATTTTAGAAGATGGTGCTATTTTACCAGGATATCTTCCCCCTAAAGAGTTACGTAAACGTATTGATGCAAGGGAATTATAGGTTTATAGCGCTTGTCGGATTTTTATCTCTTGAATAGATAAAAGAAAGGTCATCTTAAAGGATAAGATGACCTTTTGTTCTCTTCTAATTTAAATTTTTAGCTTATTAATGATCGATCAAAGAGCAGAAAGAGCGGGTTAAAGATCGACTAATTTGATTAATTTGTTAACTTATTTGAAGTTGAAGAAGATTTTAGGTGCTTCGTGATTACGTCTAAAGAGAATAATCATTGCACCTATTTTCTGGATGAGAGTTGCATTGAGTGCAGTAACGATCTCTTCTGTGATAGACTCTCTCTCTTCACGGTCACGACCTGCGAGTTTAATCTTAATAAGCTCGTGATGTGCAAGCGCTTTGTCAGCCTCTTTGATGAAGCTTTCTGTAACGCCTTTATCACCTAAAATAAGCACCGGATCAAGATGATGGGCTTTACCTTTAAGAAATTTGATATGTTCAATTGTGAGTTTAATTTGTGTCATGAGTAATGAAAATAGTTCTCGAAATAAAGAGATTAGCGTATCACATCAAGCGCAGCTTCGTCATCTTTTTAAAAATTTGAAGGTGTTGGCGGTGAGTCTACTACTTGCCGGTATTATTTTGTTAGTTGCAATTCAATTTATGAATTTCACTCCAGCAGTAGAGCTAGGGTTGTTGCTCTTCTTTGGTCTTTGTGGTGCGCTCTATCTTGTAGGGCGAGGGCGATCTTTTCTCCTTCAGTATCATGCTATAGAGGCGAATATTAAAGCAGAAAATGAGGATGAAAAGAAGAAGGCTAAGAGATCGATACAAATAGGAGAGGCACCGGATCAAAATTCATAGTGCATATACCTAAGTGGATATCTTAAGGATGCATAGAGATGGAGAGCTCAGTAGTTAATTAGCTAATCAACCAATCAATTAATTAATCAATTGTTAGTCAATTATTAATTAAATAGTTAAACAGTAGCATTGAATATGGATTGTTCTCTTTGAGTAGTGCTATTAGATGATAAAAAAATGGTGAAAGTAGCACTATAACAATAGCAATGTAACAGCTTAAAAATAAAAGCAAAAAGCGAAAGCAAAAAACGAAAGCAAAAATTAAAAGTAATAAAAGAGTAAAAATTATGGCAAAAAAGAGAAGCGCAAGTAGTACAAGATGGCTTAAAGAGCATATGGACGATGAGTATGTATTGCGATCAAAACGAGAAGGGTGGCGTTCTCGGGCAATCTATAAACTTCAAGAGATTGATGAGAAGGATCGTCTTTTTCGATCAGGAATGACTGTGGTAGATCTCGGTGCAGCCCCAGGTAGTTGGTCTCAATATGCGATGCATCGCGTAGGGGATCATGGTGTTGTCATTGGTCTAGATCTGCTACCTATAGATCCACTTGCCGGCGTTCACTTTATTCAGGGGGATTTCCGGGAAGATGAGGTGCTCGATGAGTTGCTGGAAGTATTAGATGGACGTTTAGTGGATGTTGTTCTTTCTGATATGGCGCCTAATATGAGTGGTATTAAAGGGGTTGATCAACCTAAAACGATGTATCTGCTCGAATTAGCATTAGATTTTGTAAAGGGTAATCTTAAGCCGGGAGGCGATTTTCTTTTGAAGATCTTCCAAGGGGAGGGGTTTCAGGAGTATTACAAGGATTTACAGAAGAACTTTACAAAAGTGGTGACAAGAAAACCGAAGGCTTCTCGTGCGAGAAGTGCTGAGATCTATCTCTTAGCAAAAGGTTTTAAGGGAAGAGATGAGGATTGAAAGTATTGATTTCATCCCCATCATCTTGGGATAAGGGCGGGGATGCGTAAATCAATCTCGCTATTAATCGTAAATGATATTTCAAAAAGCATTTAGAGGTCGCTTGAAATGAGAAAAAAAGGCCTCAGATTATGAGGAATTACTCTCAAAGCGTGATAGACTTCTATATTGCTTTTTGGTAAAAATGAGTAGGCAAATCTAAGTGCAATCATCGAATCTGACGTAGTAAAGTAGAATTGTTTACATATTATCAATTGATTTCAACTATAAAATCGAGGTTAGTCTTTTGAAGTACAAGGGAAGAGATATAGCTTTATGGCTTGGAATAGGTATTTTTGTATTTATGCTATTTCAAGGCTTTGGCGGCAGTGGGGGTCGAGAAATCCCCTATTCAGAATTTTTAAAGCAGGTAGAAAATGGACAAGTGCGAGAAGTTAGCATGAGTGGTCCTGCGAGCGCGAATATTGAAGGGGTAACCTCAGATAACGTTCGATTTTCAACCTACAATCCTGAAACAAATAATGGCCCTCTGATTCAGAGTTTAATTGATCATGGTGTTCGCTTTACAGGTAAATCATTAAGAACTCAAGGATTGTTTCTCTCAATCTTCTTGAATCTGTTACCGATACTCCTACTCTTAGGGTTCTTCCTCTTTATGATGCGCCAATCGGGTGGTGGCGGTAAAGGTGGACCGATGAGTTTTGGTAAGTCGAAAGCGAAGATGTTAACGCAAGATCAGATTAAGACGACCTTTGCGGATGTAGCGGGTGCTGATGAGGCGAAACAGGAAGTGGGTGAAATTGTTGATTTCTTAAGAAACCCAGGACGATTCCAAAAATTGGGCGGAAAGATTCCCCGTGGTATTTTGATGGTGGGCTCTCCAGGTACAGGTAAAACATTATTGGCAAAAGCAATTGCCGGTGAGGCAAAAGTACCATTCTTTACCATTTCCGGTTCTGACTTTATGGAGATGTTTGTAGGGGTTGGAGCTTCGCGTGTTCGAGATATGTTTGAGCAGGCAAAAAAACATGCACCCTGCATTATCTTTATTGATGAGATCGATGCGGTTGGTCGTCATCGTGGATCAGGAATGGGCGGTGGACATGATGAGCGTGAACAGACCTTGAATCAGCTTCTTGTTGAGATGGATGGATTTGCAGATAACCAAGGGGTTATCATTATTGCCGCAACAAACCGACCTGATGTTTTAGACCCAGCGTTATTACGTCCGGGTCGTTTCGATCGACAAGTTGTTGTCCCGCTTCCTGATGTGAAGGGTCGTATAGCGATTCTTAAAGTACATCTTCGTAATGTTCCTGCAAGTAGTGATGTGGATATTGAGCAGATTGCACGCGGTACGCCAGGCTTCTCAGGAGCAGATCTTGCTAACTTAGTCAATGAGGCGGCACTCTTTGCAGCGCGTAAAAATCAGGATCAAGTTACACTTTATGATCTTGAAGAGGCAAAAGATAAGATCATGATGGGAGCAGCAAGAAGCTCGATGCAGATGACTGATGATGATAAAAAGCTCACAGCCTATCATGAAGCAGGGCATGCTATTATTGGTTATCGTTTAAAGTCAGATCCTGTCTATAAAGTAACGATTATTCCAAGAGGTCGAGCTTTAGGGGTCACAATGACACTTCCCGAGCGTGATCATGTAAGTGTTCCGAGAATGTGGTTAGAAAATAAATTAGCAATGGTCTTTGGTGGTCGCATAGCAGAAGAGTTGATCTTTGGTTATGATGCCGTAACAACCGGGGCAGCAAGTGATATTCAACATGCTACAAATCTTGCGAAGAAGATGGTAACAGAGTGGGGTTTATCTGAAAAAATGGGCTTTATCTCTTACTCTGAAGGAAATGAATCCTACTTAGGAGGACATTCAGGTCATGCATCCGGCGTTTCTGATGAGACAGCGCGTCAAATTGATCTTGAGGTAAGAGCGATTATTGATCGAAACTATGCTCGAGCAGTAGAAGTCTTAGAGACTGATATTGATAAACTTCATAAGATGGCGGAAGTGTTGTTAGAGATTGAGACAATCGATGCCGATCAAGTTGAAGATATCATGGAAGGACGCCCTGTTCGTGGTTTAGATAAGAAGCATGATGAGGATCCGGCTTCCTTAGATATCAGTGGACCACCTAAAGTAGACATTGTCTCCTAATAGTCACTCTGACTTTAAGTTTAAAGGAGATTTGAAGAGAGCTATCCTCGAATGAGGGTAGCTCTTTTTTTGGTTGATACTTTTGGTAACTGCTCTATTTTCATTAGATCGCTTTTCCTTTAGAATAGGCATCTATTTATTAGATCTGAATTTAGGGTCTAAAATTTGGGATCTAATCTTGAACATGTTATGGGGTAGTGGAAAGCGATGAGTCAGCAGTTTAAAAATATTGGGATTATTACAGAGTTAGTATCAAAAGAGCCTCCGGTAGTACAACAACATTCAGAAGCTAAACAAGCTGAAAAACTCTCATTTTCTCAATTGCAAAAACGTCTGCGTCATCAGGTAGGAAGAGCTGTGATGGATTATAAGATGATTGAGGAAGGGGATCGCATCATGGTTTGTCTCTCGGGTGGGAAGGATTCTTACACGCTGTTAGATCTTCTTATGATTCTACAGAGACATGCGCCGATCTCATTTGAGATTTTAGCGGTTAATCTTGATCAAAAGCAACCTGGTTTTCCTGAAGAGATACTCCCTCAATATTTAGAGAGTATTGGTGTGCCATATCATATTATTGAACAAGATACCTACTCAATTGTGACAGAGAAGATCGCACCCGATAAGACGATGTGTAGCCTCTGTTCTCGGTTACGCCGGGGTTCTCTCTACTCATTTGCTAAAGAGCATGGCTATAATAAGATTGCTTTAGGACATCATCGTGATGATATTGTTGAGACTCTCTTTATGAATATGTTTTTTGGGGGAACAATGAAAGCGATGCCACCAAAGTTGCGGAGTGATGATGCTGATAATATTGTTATTCGCCCCCTCAGTTACTGTAGTGAAGCAGATATTGCAGCTTATGCTCAATTACGTGAATTTCCAATTATTCCTTGTAATTTATGTGGCTCTCAAGAGGGGTTACAGCGACAAGAGGTGAAGAAGCTATTACAGCAATGGGAGCGAGAGTCACCCGGAAGAATCGATAATATTTTTAGAGCAACAAAGAATATTCGTCTCTCCCAGTTATGTGACAGCGATCTCTTCGATTTTGAAGCATTTTCAACAAATAGTGAATATGTGAAATCTTAAAAATTTCTGTTTCGAATTGCACCCCAAGGTTTGTTATTGAACCTTGGGGTTTTTTGATCACTTTATTATTGAAATATTAGATGACGAGATAGTAGAAGAGTGGGACTGTTAAAAATGAGATGGGGATACCGATAGCGGTCATAATGGAGGCGAGTTCTCCATCGAGTCCGCGCTCAAGCGCAATAATAACAGCAATCACCATCGGTGCCATGCCCGCTTGCATCAAGACAATCTGATTGATGTAGATATTAGAGGATGCATAGATAAAGAGAAGAGTGGCAAGAATAAAGAGTGGTAAGACAATAAGTTTAATAGTAAGACCAATCGTTAGATAACCGATGAGCTTTCTATTACGAGGTATTGTTAAGTTTGCTCCAACAGAGATCATGGTCAGTGGGGTAATGAGGCTACTGAGGGACTCTAAAGTGAAAGTTATAAAGGCTGGGTAGACAAAGGGCTTGAGGAGGAAGGCGAAGATCAGAGCAATAATTGGAGGGTATTTAATTAAGGCATGTAAGTTTTTACGAATAGAGATCTTTTCACCACTATAGAAGTCAGCAATAAAAGCACCGAGTGTAAAGAGAAGAATAAAGTTTGATTGATCAACCCAGAGTGCAATTCCAAGATACTCCTCTGTTCCCATCATTGCCTGTATCAAGGGAACGCCGACAAATGAGGTATTTGCAGTTCCAGCAAGTAAAATGAGTGTTCCGGTAGTGATGCGAGACATCGGAATAAATATTTTGATGATATAGATGAGGATGATTGTTACTAAGAAAAGCACCCAAGGCGAGAGAAGTGGGAAGAGGGCATCTAAAGAGAAGGTTTGTGAATGAACTTTATCGAGTATTAATGCCGGTAGTGCAACTGTGATCGCAACGCGATTGAGAGAGTAGATAAATTCGCTTTTGCAGCTGATTGTGCGCGTGACAAGTTTACCTATTACAAGGCATGTCAATATTAAGATAATTCCATTCATAAAGGCTGATCCATCCAATATACCCTCTTTTGCACTAAGGGGTGTTTAGAGCAAGAAGAGAAAGAGAGTGAGTATTTTTAATCCGATAGGAGAGAGTGCAATGGAGAGGTTGATGAAAAAGCTGATGAGTCAGCTAATGAGAAAATCATCCCCTCTTTTTTTGCTCTCTACCACTTTAATATAGATCACTCTATTATCCCATCTCAAAGTCTGAGTTTGCTTGAGTAGAGGGGTATGATTCGAAATTAAGGGGAGTAATCTCCCCCTCTTTTAATAGATTGATATAGGCAGGAGCCCCCTTTTGGAGAAAACCGTAACTTCTAAAGCTTTTCTGATCTTTCTGATAAATGAGAGTTGCCGGGATCGATGTCCCCAAAGCGAGCGCTTCTTCTAGAGGGATATCGAGAAGATCGATTGCATTGAGAATAGAGCAAGCCATATCGATATGGGCACCGGCAAGCGTTCCTTGATTATTTGTTAAACGCCCTTGATTGACATAAATTTGTTGATCATCTAAGTAGAATGATTTTTGATCACTGCCGATAGAACTCATGGCATCACTGACAATAAAGAGTTTTCCTTTAGGCTTACTCTGATAAGCTAGCTTCACCATTAAAGGATCGACATGAAAAGTATCATTGATAATGGAAACGTAACTCTCTTTCGATTGAATGGCATAACCTGTCGTTGCCGGATTGCGAGAGCTCATCTGTGGCATCGCATTATAGAGATGGGTAAATCCTTTAACGCCTGCCGCTAAAGCTCTATGAAGGAGATCGGGAGGGCATTCGGTATGTCCGGCAAAGATAATTGCACCTGATTGAGTGAGCTTTTCAATAATGGGGAGTGGCACTATTTCAGGGGCTAGGGTAATGAGGCGAGGGATTTCTGTATAAGAGGCGATTAGATCGATCATCTCATCACTCAGAAGTCGGATATTATCTGCTTTATGGATCCCTTTACGTTCAGGATTGATCATCGGCCCTTCAATATGGATCCCAAGTAACCCTGGAAGCTTTTTCTCCATCCCCTCTGAAACGGCCTCCAATCCTCTTTTGATCACCTCATCTGTAGCAGTAATGAGCGTGGGAAGAAGTGCCGCTGTTCCTCTTGCTCGATGTGCTTTTAAAATTTGGGATATGCCGAGAAGATTAGGGGCATCATTAAAGAGTATTCCTCCACCACCATTAACCTGTAGATCGATAAATCCTGGGAGCAATGTACCGTGGTACTCTTTTATTGTGTAAAAGGAGGGAATATCCTGTTGGGAGATGATCTCTTCAATAAGACCATTTTTTAATAAGATGGCTGACTCTTTGAGTAGTTGCATGCCATCAAAGATTGTGGGAGCAACAAGAGCGATATTTTGATTCATGATTATTATGACACTGGACTGATATTAGGCTGATATTGTGCCGGTATTATGTATTAAACAGAAGGTGTTTTCTTTAGGAAACATGGACTGAAAGTATTCTAGTCCTGTTGAGACTCAGTGACAATCCTATTTTTTTAATGAAGAAGAGAAGCCGCTATTTAAATTTTTTATCATTTTACGGCATCTCTTACTATATCTTTTGCTGTATCTCTTTGAGGCAGTAGCTTATAGCGTCTTAGTCACTTTTTTAAGATTAGGGGGTAGATCAGGATCTAGGCCACGATGTTTAGAGAGTTTCTCGATTACTCGGTAGTATGCAGTAATCTGAACTAATGGTTGAAGAAGGGGGTGAACCTCTGGAACGGCTAAGGTATATTCATCTCCCGCTTTTGATGCCACAGAGAAGACTTGTGCCCCATAACCTTCTAACTTTTTATTAATCTCTAAGCAGGATGCTCGAGATTGATCCGAGCCAATAAAGCTAATGACGGGATATTGTGGGGTAATTAATGATACTGATCCGTGGAAAATTTCTGATGCTGAGATTCCTTCAGCATGAATCTGACAGGTCTCTTTCAATTTAAGGGCTGCTTCAACAGCAGCACTGAGACCTACGCCACGACCGATAATGAAGAGATCTTTTGCATGAGAGAGATGATCAATCAATGTTGGCCACTCACTATTAACAGCCTCTTCTAAGGCTAATGGGAGGTTAAGAAGGGCATCTGCTAAAGCACCATCTTCGCTCCATGCGGCAAAAATAGCGGCATAGATTGAGAGGCTTCCGACAAAGCTTTTAGTTGCGGCAACACTCTTTTCTTCCCCGGCTTTAATACCAAAGAGAAAATCACACTCTTTAGCAAGTGGGGACTCTTCGTCATTGATAATACCGATGACCTTAGTCCCTTGTGCACGCATCATCTTTGCAAAAGTGATAAGGTCTGGACTTTTACCAGATTGAGATGTGACAATCAAAATGGCATTATCAGTTTTGAGGGCGCGTTGATAGACAGTTGCTAAGGAGGGCGCAGCAACAGAGACGGGAACTCCTAATCCTGTTTCAAAGAGATACTTCCCATAAATAGATGCATTGTAGGAGCTCCCTCGACCTAATGTAATAATCTGATTAGGTTGCTTTTTCTTAAGATACTCCGCAAGTGCGATCAGAGTTGAGGCATTTGCCTCATTTTGATGCTCGATAACATTGGGGATATCTAAAATCTCTTTAGCCATGTAGGTCGACATTGTTTATTCCTTGTTTTGCTAAATATTAATGAGATAGAGGTTGAGATAGAACTCTCAGTCTATCATTTTTTGATCATTATACCGTTTAGATTAACGCTGTTATTGGTTTATATCAGTAGTTTTATGAGTATTTCCATCATACTCTTCTCTTTTTAGCAGTTAACTACTAGTTAACTACTTCTTTTGCTTTCTGCAAAGCGGCTAATTGCGAGCTACCGACAAAATCCTTTGCAAATTGATAGGCGATACGACCACTGCGGGAGCCTCGGCTCTGAGTAAACTGCAACGCTTTTCGTTCAACCTCCTCATTATAGGGGAGGTCGGGGGCTAATTGATAGAGCCAACTTTTCACCATCGCGAGATACTCTCTCTGTGAAGGTGGATAGAAAGAGACCCATAATCCAAATCTTTCTGAGAGTGAGATCTTCTCTTCGATCGCCTCTTGTGGGTGAATCTCTTGCGCTTCATATTGATTAAGATTATCTTGCATCGATTCAGGTAATAGATGGCGTCGATTAGAGGTGGCATAGAGAAGAATATTTTTTGCCGGGCTCGAGAGGGAGCCATCTAACATCGCTTTTAGCGGTTTATAAGCGGGATCGCCAGACTCAAAGGAGAGATCATCGCAGAAGATAATGAAAGGGTGGGGGAGCTCTTCTAATAGTGAAAGAAGCTCAGGAAGATCCTCAAGATCTTGACTATCAATTTCAACCATCTTTAATCCATCTGTATGATAAGAGGCTAAGGTTGCTTTGATCAGGGAGGATTTTCCAGTTCCGCGCGCGCCGGTCAAGAGTAGGTTATTTGCAGGTAATTGTGCTAAAAACTGTTCGGTATTTTGACGGATAATTGTAATCTGTTTCTCAATTCCAACAAGTTGTTCAAAAGAGATGGTTGCCGGGTTTTTAATGGGGAGAAGCTGTCCAAAAGGGGAGTAGCTCTTTTTTACCCAGCGAAATGCAACATTTTCTGCAAAGTTGATGGACGTATGATCAGGTGGAAAGAGCGGTTCTAAACGATCAATACTCTTACTAATTTTCTCTAAAAGAGTTCTAATTTTTTCCATAAATCTCCCTCCAGATTGTTATTCTCTTGATCTTTTTTGAAATTATTATCGTTATGTTTAGTCAGTTATGACTGATGGTTACAATAGTCATGATGGGCAGTGGTGGCTTAATTTTTCCCATAAGAAAAGACGATTTTATTTTTCATAAAATCGTCTCTTATCTGCTATTTTATAGGCTTATTTCTCTTTATACTGCCCATATGCCATGATTTTATCATAACGTTGTGCAAGTAATTCCTCTACAGAGAGTTGAGATAATTGATCTAATGCTTCAAGAATCTCTTTTTTGATATTATCGCTCATCTCTTTATAGTTGCGATGCGCTCCACCTTGAGGCTCTTCAATGATTTCATCGATCAGTTTTGCTTCTCGATTCTTCTCAGCTGTTACACCCATCGCTTCAGCCGCTTCCTTATTTTTCTCTGCACTTTTCCAGAGAATAGAAGCACAGCCTTCAGGGGAAATAACAGAGTAGATAGAGTATTGAAGCATCATCACTTTGTCACCTACAGCGATCGCTAATGCACCGCCAGAGCCGCCTTCACCTGTTACGGTGCAGATGATAGGAACGCGTAATTTGCTCATCTCTAATAAGTTACGAGCAATTGCCTCACTCTGTCCACGCTCTTCAGCCCCAATACCAGGATATGCTCCAGGTGTATCGATAAAGGTGATGATGGGAACATTAAAGCGCTCAGCAAGCTTCATGAGGCGAAGTGCTTTGCGATACCCTTCAGGGCGAGGCATACCGAAGTTACGTCTGATCTTCTCCTTGGTATCGCGCCCCTTTTGATGACCAATCACCATGACTGTTCGGCCCTCAATTCTCGCTAAACCGCCAACGATTGCTGCATCATCTGCATAAGCACGGTCACCATGGAGTTCTTGGAAATCCTCACAAATAAGATTGATGTAATCTAGGGTATAAGGACGTAAAGGATGGCGTGCGAGCTGTGTGATCTCCCACGAAGTAAGCTTAGAGAAGATCTGCTCTAACTTTGCATTCTTTTTCTTTTCTAAGGCTTCAATTTTATCCGATACATCAATATCTGCGTCTTGAGCCCAGTTTTGGAGCTCATTTATTTTAGTTTGAAGCTCATAAATAGGGGCTTCAAAATCGAGGTAATTCGTATTCAACACAATACTCCTAAGAAATTCGATATGCCCTATAAAATAGCATATATTAGGGCAATAGTAAGCTAAACTATTATACGCGAGCAGGAATCTTTTCGCGATGCTCTTTTAATTTCGATGAGATTTGGAATGCTAATTCTAAGCTCTGTTGTGCATTTAATCTAGGATCACAATGTGTATGATAACGATCTTCAAGATCTTTAGAGGTGATATTTTGTCCACCCCCTAAACATTCTGTGACATCGGTACCCGTCATTTCAAAATGGACACCACCGGCATAAGTGCCTTCGGCATTATGAGCATCGAAGAAATTGACAACTTCAGCAAGAATTTGATCAAAGGGACGTGTTTTATAGCGGTTTTCAGTAATGGTATTACCATGCATTGGGTCACAGCTCCAAACAACATTTCTCCCTTCTCGTTTTACAACGCGGAGAAGTCTGGGGAGGTGCTCTAAAATATTATCGGCGCCCATACGAGTGATTAAGGTTAAGCGTCCTGGTTCATTTTGCGGGTTAAGGGCATCAATAAGACGAATAAGTTCTTCATCGCTCATTTTTTGACTCACTTTAACCCCAATTGGGTTTGCAATGCCGCGGGCATATTCGATATGCGCGCCATCAAGTTGACGCGTACGCTCTCCAATCCATACCATATGTGCCGAGGTGTTATACCAGTCGCCGGTTGTCGAGTCAGTACGTGTCATCGCTTCTTCATAACCTAGGAGAAGCATCTCATGAGATGTGAAGTATTCCGTCTCACGAATAATGGCGTTATTAGGGTCGACACCACAAGCTTGCATAAACTTCAATGCATCTTGGATGCGTGTTGCAAGATCGATATAACGCTCTGCTTGAGGTGATTTATCAACAAAGCTCATTGTCCAGCGTTGAACGCGGTGCAGGTCGGCATATCCACCCTTTGCAAAGGCACGGAGCAGGTTGAGAGTTAATCCTGATTGCGCATATGCTCTCCATAATCTCTCTGGATCGGGTTCTCTCGCCTCAGTAGTAAACTCAATACCATTGACAATGTCACCTCGATAGCTAGGAAGGGTCACACCATCAATTGTCTCGGTATCTGATGAGCGAGGTTTTGCAAATTGTCCGGCAATTCGACCTACTTTGATCACAGGGCTACTTGCGGCAAATGTTAAGGTGACTGCCATCTGTAGAAGGACGCGGAAGGTATCACGAATATTATCAGAACTAAAATCTGCAAAGCTCTCGGCACAATCTCCCCCTTGGAGAAGAAACGCCTTTCCATCAACAGCTTGTGCTAGATGGGATTTTAGAGAACGGGCTTCGCCGGCAAATACAAGAGGAGGCGATTTACGTAAACGATCCTCAACCGCTTTAAGGGCTGCTTTATCTTTGTAGTTAGGCATCTGTGCCGCAGGGAAGTTTCTCCAGCTAGAGGGTGTCCAAATCTGAGTCATAATAATCCTATAATCCTCTCTTGAATTGTCTTGATGACTTAATGGGTAAAAAATAATAATACACTAAAATTAAAACAGTAGACTTAAACGCTATGAATACTGCTCTACAGTGATACTGCATCATGCGGTTAATAGTGAAAGTAATAAAAAATGCCTTAAGAGTTATCCGCTTAAGGCATTTTGAACATTCTATCTATAAACTATTGTAGATGATCTATTTCTCTATTGGGAATTAAACTCTAAAAGCTCTATCGATGAGTGGATGATTTTAGAGCGATTCCCATTAAGATCTATTCTATTTAGTTTTTTGATTGATCAACAAGGCTATTTTCTGTGATCCATGGCATCATAGAGCGAAGTTTAGCACCTGTCTTTTCAATAGGATGTTCTGCATTTAAGCGGCGAAGTGCAGTCATTGATGGATAGTTAGTCATCCCTTCTTGAATAAACATCTTCGCATATTCTCCAGATTGAATGCGATAGAGTGCATAACGCATCGCTTCTTTTGTCTCTTCTGTAATAATTTCAGGGCCAGTGACATACTCACCATACTCGGCATTATTAGAGATGGAGTAGTTCATGTTAGCGATTCCGCCTTCATACATAAGGTCTACAATTAACTTTAACTCATGTAGACACTCAAAATATGCCATTTCTGGAGCATAGCCAGCTTCTGTTAATACCTCAAAGCCTGCTTTGACAAGCTCTACTGCACCACCGCAGAGAACTGCTTGTTCACCGAAGAGATCTGTTTCCGTCTCTTCTTCGAAGGTTGTTTCGATTACGCCAGCTTTGCCACCACCATTAGCAGATGCATAAGAGAGTGCTAAATCGCGCGCTTTACCAGATGAGTCTTGATAGACAGCGATCAATGTAGGAACGCCGCCACCTTTAACATATTCAGAGCGAACAGTGTGACCTGGGCCTTTTGGCGCAACCATCACAACATCGAGATCTTTGCGAGGAACAATCTGGTTGTAGTGGATATTAAATCCATGAGCAAATGCAAGTGTTGCACCCTCTTTAAGATTAGGTTCAATAGCATCACGATAGACAGCAGGCTGATTCTCATCAGGGAGAAGAACCATTACAAAGTCAGCTTCTTTTGTTGCATCCGCGATCTCTTTCACATTATGACCGGCATTGACAGCCTTGTCCCATGAAGCGCCACCTTTACGAAGGCCGACAATAACATTGACACCTGAATCTTTAAGGTTTTGCGCATGAGCGTGACCTTGTGATCCATACCCAATGATTGCAACAGTTGTCCCTTTGATTAATGAGATATCGGCATCTTTGTCGTAAAAAACATTCATCTTTAAATATCCTTTCTTTGTTTATGATCTCTCTTCACTATGCTATAAGTTAGCACGCTCTTAAATGGCGATTACTTTAGGATTAGCTTAAGTGAAAATAGAGAGATTATTTTTTATCTAATTTATTAATTTATCTAATTTATTTTAATATTGATCTTAGATATTACTCTTAGATCTATTCTTAATTTCTCAAATATTGAGCTATTTTGTTACTTTTAGATTTGTGGTTACTCAATTTTAGAGCGTTACTTTAGATCGTTAAACCTTTTGCGCCTCTGACTAATCCGAGTGCACCAGATCTTACAATTTCGATGATTCCTAACTCCTGTACCGCCACAATAAAGGCATCAAGCTTCTCTTGTGTACCTGTCATCTCTATTGTGTAGGAGAGAGGAGTAACATCAATCACGCGGCCTCTAAACATCTCATTGATACGAAAAAGCTCAGAGCGATTTTGCCCTTCAGCTTGTACTTTAATGAGCATCATTTCACGCTCAACATAAGCACTATCGCAAAGATTTGTAAGTTTGACAACATCAATTAATTTGTTGAGTTGCTTGATAATCTGCTCAACAACATGATGATCGGCAATAGTGACAAGTGTTAAGCGAGAGAGTGACGGATCATCTGTCGCAGCAACACAGAGGCTGTCAATATTGTAACCACGGGCGGAAAATAGATTCACTACCTTCGATAGTGCGCCGGCTTCGTTCTCCATTAAGATCGAAATAATATGACGCGAAGTTTCTGTATTAAAAAGTGTCATTTTTCTCTCCTATACCTGACTTAAGCCTTCTTTGAGCGTATTTTCCATCTTATCACGACCCGCTAAGATCATTTCGTGATGACCTTTTCCGGCAGGAATCATTGGGTAAACGTTCTCGCTGGGATCGGTGATAAAGTCGAGGAAGATGGTCTTATCTTTCTGTTTGAAAGCTTCACGTAGTGCCGGTTCAACATCACTTGGTTTGTGAATTTGAACGCCACTGTGACCATATGCCTCAGCAAGTTTTACAAAATCAGGGAGAGAGTCGAAATAGCTCATGCAGTAACGCTTCTGGAAGAAGAATTCTTGCCATTGGCGCACCATCCCCAAATAACCATTGTTGAGGTTAATAATTTTAACAGGAGAGCAATATTGCAACATGGTAGAGAGCTCTTGGAGCATCATCTGAATACTACCATCTCCGGTAATACAGGCGACTTCTCTATCAGGGCGGGCAATTTTTGCTCCCATTGCGGCAGGAAGGCCAAAGCCCATCGTGCCGAGACCACCTGAATTGAGCCACTGTCTTGGCTCATCAAAGGGGTAATATTGTGCGGCCCACATCTGATGTTGGCCCACATCTGAGGTGATAATCGCTTTACCTTTAGTGACCTCAAAGAGTTTTTCAATCACAAACTGTGGTTTGATAACCACGTCAGATTGTTCGTACTTTAAGGATTCCATTGCACGCCATTCACCAATCTGCTCCCACCATTTAGTCAGAGCATCCTGATCTAATTTCCCTTTTTTGCTCTTATGGATCGCATTAAGTTCTTTAAGAACAGGTTGGAGTTGTCCCACAATGGGAAGATCAACAGGGACATTTTTAGCAATTGATGATGGATCAACATCGACATGGATGATTTTCGCATAGGGGCAGAAGCTCTCTAATGTTCCGGTGATTCGGTCATCAAAGCGCGCACCTAAGGCAACTAAAACATCGCAGTGATGCATCGCCATATTTGCTTCATAAGTTCCATGCATACCGAGCATGCCGAGGAATTGTTTATCAGTTCCTTCATAGGCACCAAGCCCCATTAAGGTACTTGTGATAGGAAGGTTGAGCGCTTTAACAAATTCACGAAGCTCTTTAGAAGCTTCACCAATAATGACGCCCCCGCCGGTATAGACCATCGGGCGTTTAGCTTTCATAATAAGATCATATGCGCGAGCGATCTGTTTTGAGTGCCCCTTAACGGTAGGGTTATAGGAGCGCATTGTAATTTTTTCAGGGTAGACAAACTCTGCTTCATGGACCGTAATATCTTTTGGAAGGTCTATCACAACAGGGCCAGGGCGACCTGTTGTAGCAATATAGAATGCTTTTTTAATTGTGCTTGCGAGATCTTTGACATCTTTGACTAAGAAGTTATGTTTGACACAAGGAAGGGTAATTCCGACAGTATCTACTTCTTGGAACGCATCATTCCCAATTAAGCTTGTAGCTACTTGTCCAGAAAAGACAATCATGGGAATAGAATCCATATAAGCAGTTGCAATACCGGTGACAGCATTGGTTAGTCCAGGACCTGAAGTGACCAGTACTACGCCTGGTTTACCTGTTGTACGTGCATAAGCATCAGCCGCATGGGTTGCAGCTTGCTCATGGCGCACAAGGACATGTTCAATTTTGTCTTGTTTATAAATCTCATCATAAAGCGGTAGGACAGCACCTCCAGGATAACCAAAGATACACTCTACCTTCTCCTTCATTAAGGAGTGAATGACGATTTCTGCACCGCTTAATTTCACAGGATCTCCTCTCTTTTCAATATTTGTTATTCATTTTTTTAGGTTATTGGTTAGATTCCAGAGACTCTTTAGTCTCTATCATCAATCCTAATCTGATCTAGTCTCCATAAAGAACTTCCACTAACTTTCAGTGCTAGTACTAAGTGGAGCTAAGTGGGCGATAGAAGGTGATTTGATCGAGTTAAATCTTGCTCAAGAGCTGATCAGCTTAGAAAGTAGATTATTAAAACAGGTTTTTAGCTTATTTGATTGATCTACTGTTTTCGATCTGTAATCTGTTTATTAATCTACTCTATTTGAATGCTCTATTTGAGCTCCTCCATCGGTATACTCCATCGGTACACTTAGTACCACCCATTATGAGTATTGTTCATTATCTAGGAATTCATTATCTGGGAACCGACTCTTATCTCTCCATCAGATATCACCATAAATAGTGTCGATGATTATTCGGCACCTTTTTACTCCCGCTACCGTCAAGTGTAGTAGGAATATTTATAATGATATAGTGATTGAGATTTATATTTGTTATTCAGAAAATGATTCAGAAATGGGTGGTCATTTATTCTTTTTTCTTGCCGATAAATTTAAAGAAACTCCCTCAATTGTTGGGAGATTTTAGAAACTTATTCGACACGGATAAATTTAGAATCCTCAATACCTTTAATTAACATAGCATTATTAATGATATTTTCTACATTTTCTTGTACTGTTTTTTCTAAAAATAGGATAACTTGTTGATATTGATCATAAACTTTAATTTTTTCTGCTCTGATTTCCGCGTCTAAAAGCACTTTTTTAAGCGCTTCAGTAATAGAGTTGCTCATTAGATTGTCACTATATTTAAAAGAGAGATAGTAACGGGAAGAGAAGGCCTTTGCTGGAAGTGTTGGAAGCTCCTGAAGATTCTCTTCTAAAAAGCCTAATGCCGGCGCACTATGGTTGCGACTCTTATTCTGAATTATTTCAATAAGATCGGCAATGACCGCAGATGCTGTTGCTTCACTACCTGCACCGCGGCCGGAGTAGAATTGTTCGCCAACTGCATTGCCTGCAACATAAACGCCATTAAGGACACCATCGACCTGAGCGAGCTGGTGATCTTTAGAGAGCAGGGTAGGATGGACGCGAAGCTCAACTCCTTGCTTGCTCTTTCGGGCAATGCCGAGATGTTTAATGGTATAACCCTCTTCTTGTGTAATAGCAATATCTTCGGCGGTAATGGTATCAATCCCTTCGATATAGAGATTTTCAAAATTGAGGGGCATTCCAAAGGCTGTCGCTGCAAGAATGGTTAGCTTATGAGCTGCATCGATTCCCTTAATATCAAATGTAGGATCTGCCTCGGCATAACCATGTGCTTGTGCTTCTTTGAGGCATTGGTCGAAGTCGACCCCTTTATGACTCATCTCCGTTAAAATATAGTTAGAGGTACCATTAATGATTCCCATCACGGTATCGATCTCATTTGCAGATAGACCCTCTCTTAAAAGTTTTAAGATGGGAATACCGCCGGCAACAGATGCCTCAAAACGGAGAAATACCCCATTCTCTTTTGCAAGTTGAAGCAGTTCATTGCCGTGGAGAGCAATAAGCTCCTTATTGGCTGTAATCACAGATTTTCCATGACTTAGAGCGCTTTTAATATAGGTTAATGCAGGTTCAATGCCACCAATGAGCTCAATTACAATATCAATTTCAGGATGATCGGTAATATCGGCAATAGAGGTTGTCATGTTGAGATCGTAAGGGTTATCTCTCTCGAGTGAGCGCACAAATACTTTTTCTATAATAGGGGTGCGGGTAATTCGACGAGCAATCTCTTCTCTATTTTTTGTTAAAACAGCGGCAACGCCTGAGGCAACAGTGCCAAGACCAATTAATCCTACTTTAAGAGGCTCCATGATAGATCAAATTTCTCCAATGATTAATGAGTGATGAACAATGAGAGTTCAAAAATAGTTTCTGAGTGAGTCTGCTTTTAGGCGTTTATCTATTTTTGACTACATCATTAAGGATTGAAAATTAGGGAGGTAAAGCCCCTAATTGTGACTTAAAATTAGTCGTATAATTGAGAGTGTACCTGATTTTTTTAAAAGTGGAAAACAGTTGAGATTCTTGACTATAAAATAAGCAAAGATCTCTCTTGCTCCTTTTGTGAAAATTTTGTTAGACCCCTATTTGAGCCATTTTATTAAGAACCCTCCATATCATTTGTTAAACCATTTGTTAAACGATGATATGGAGGCTCACTTAATGCAGATCTATGATCTATTTTGTTGATTTTTGATAAATCTCTATAGCCTTTAATGCCCCTTGAAAGATTTCATAAGGTGTTGCATCACCATCCATATATGCGCCGCCCGTAATAATTTGATATTGGGCGTCATAATGTGCATCGGTTGTTGCGGTTTCGATATGTTTTATACCCCACTTTTCAAGAGCGGGTAGAAAAGCGCCGGCATTTTGAGCTTGTCCAAAGGTGATAGATGCATCTTTGATATTGAGCTCTTTGAGTGCAATTGCAATAGCCATTGGGGCAGCACAGATCGCAATAATTGGCTTTTTCATCTCGATAGCACTTTTAAGTTTCTCCCCGATATCGGCAGAAAGGGTAGCGTCTTCCCCTTTATCAAGAAAATTAGTGAAGTTTTTAATCACGCCAAAACCACCAGCGAGTGCTACACCATCGATTTTATTGAGGTCTAGTTTGGAGATGGGGGAGATTTTCCCTCTCGCGATACGGGCGGCCTCTTGCATAATATTGCGCTCATCTCCTTCAATCTCTCCATTGAGGTGATTGATGGTATCGGCTTGCAAGCGATCTGGCGCATAGAATGAGACCGCTATTCCTGCTTTAGAGAGTGCGATATTAAGTGCGGTCGCCTCTGTAATTTCTGCACCATCTAGGTGACCACATCCTGAAAGAATTAAAGCAAAATGTTTCTGACTCATACTTTTGTAACTCCTTTTAGTTTGATGGTAATAATTAACACTTCCCCGATTTTTACGTTAAAATAGGCGAAGAATCAATCTTCTTTCATCATACCAGATAAATATTGATCTCGATGAGAGAGGATAGATAAGGGATAGAAGAGATATTATAAGAAGCATTATAAAAAATAGAGACAGGTAGAGAGATCGTCGACCGCTGAGCGGTAGAGTGATCAATTGAGGTTGCTCAGTTACAAGTTGGCAAATCGGCAACATGGTCGCTGAGTATAATTGTTGAATATTATCAGCGACATTATCATGACATTATCAGTAATGAATGCTGATCTTTGATATCGTTGCTTAGTACCGCTCTCTATTTGAGTATATACAGAGATATAAATTATAAGGAGCCTCTCGGAATGAAGAAACTGTTCAACCTGCTGTTACTCTTTGTGTGTATAACGCACATTCCTACATATGCTCAAACAGGAGCTGATGAAGAGGGGTCGATAGTTGATAACTCAGGGGTGGTAGAAGAGGGTAGGGATGAACCGGTCGATCTTATTGATGAGATTGATGCTGCAACATTCTATAGGGATCAAGCAATATCCGAGGTTTATGATTTTTTAGCCGCAGAAATCGCTTCTAAGCGTGAAGATTGGGAGAGTGCAAAAGAGCATTATGATGCGCTATTAGAACGAAATAGTGACCCAAAAGTTTTAGAGCGAAGAATTCGCCTCGATCTAGAAGCAGGCAGTATTGCCGATGCACTTCCACTTATTCAGAAATTGGTGATTCAAAATCCATATAACTTGGCAAATTATAATTTATTAGCACAAGCTTACCTTTTAACCGGGGATCTTGAGTATGCGGCAAGAACTTATAATAACCTGGTAGAGATGATCTATCTTACCAATGAGGGAGTTGTTGAACCCTCCCCTTACTTTGCGATTTTAAAGAAGCTTCATGAATTTGAAATTCCATTAGAAGAGCAGCTAACGCTCTTTAAAAAGATGGCGGCTTTAGAAGAGCATGATACTTTTCCTTTAGTGCTTTTAGCGGGTTTTTTAATCGATAATTTACGCTTTGATGAAGCAGAAGGTTATCTAGAGAGAGCATTACAACTTGATCCTTCTAATCCTAAAATTTATGCACTCTACACCTATATCTATTGGAATGAGGGTGAACCTGAAAAATCGATTGAGTTATTAGAAGAAGCTTATAACAAGTATCAAGATCCAGAGATAGGGCTAGAGTTAGCCAATACATTAATTGCTAACTTTGAGTATGAAGAGGCTTACCAGCGCCTTATTCCTCTAATGATTTTAACAAATGAGGACCCTGCTGTTTTTGAGAAGTTTATCGGCATGGCTTATGTCATGGGTAATTATGACAACATTAAAGAGATGTTGCAGTTGAGACTGGATCAGCCTGAAATTTTAACTCGAGCAATTTTAAATCTCTTCTATTTCTCTGAAATTTTAGGGAATAGTGAAAACCTTTTAAAAGTGCTCCCTGAAATTGAGAATCCGACGCCAGAATATGCCGAAGCTCTCTATACCATTAAGGCTAAAATTGCATTAGCAGAGGGAGATTATGCACAATTTAATCACTATTTTGATGAAATTGCACAATTAGAGATCTTCGATGCACCTTCACTTCTTTTGAAGCGTCTATTAATGCTCCAGGAGTTAGAAGAGTATGATCTACTTGATCAGGTATTAGTAGAAGAGGCGGCACTACTTCCTGAGGTTGAGAGCTCCTACCTTGCTTTTCTTCGCTCGATGAGTGCTCTATATCATCAAGACTATAATGAGATGGCGGAGATTCTACAAGAAGAGATCCGTAATAATCCGCAAGATCCTATCGCCTATAATGCTTTAGGGTTCTCTCTGATCGAAATCGATCCTAAAAATGCAAAGGTTGCATTACCTTTCATCTCTAAGGCAAATTTAATGGCGCCAGGGCGTGACTTTATTCAAGATAGTCTTGCTTGGGCGTACTATATGTTAGGGGATCTAGATCGTGCTTATAAATATATTGTACAAGCGTATCATCAGAATAAAGATCCTGAAATTATCGCTCACTATATCGTGATTTTAGATGCTATTGGCGAGCGTCAAAAAGCGGAAGATCTCTATCACCGTTTTAATCTATTCTTTGGAAATTCAGATGCAAAAGAGGTGCTCATCGAAAACGTTGAGTGGATTAACGAATGAGAGTAGCAAATATGCTGAAAGCAAAAAAAGGTAAACGGATCCTGTTTGCCTTTTTATTTTTTATGGTGGCAACGTTGAGTAATCTGCTGTTTGGCGCAACAGTTGTCGGTACGGGAAAGATGGAAAATCGCGGTGGAGAGATGTTAATTATCTTTCCATTAAGTCAACAGATTAAATTTAATAGTTTCCGTCTACAAAATCCTGATCGGTTAGTGATCGATATTCCTAATGCCGAGTTACAGCATAAGGCTAGCTCTCTTCCGATTAGCTCAGCTTATGTCGCAGGGGTGCGTTTAGGAACCCAGCAGGGAACCGACCTTCGTATTGTTGTTGATCTCAAGCAAGGGACAGTACCGGCGAGTGCGGCGGTCTTAAGAGGACGCTTAGGTTATGAGTTGGTTATTGCGGTGGGTGCATCTGTAGGGAGTGTGAAAGAGGATCTCGCTTCATCAGGGCAGACAGTTGTGACTCAGCCTCAGGAGATACAAGTTGCAAAACGTGTTCCTAAGAAAAATATCTTAATTATTCTTGATCCCGGCCATGGCGGAAAAGATCCTGGTGCGGTTGGTAAAGCGGGAACAAGGGAGAAGGATGTTGTATTACAAATTGCAAAAGTATTGCAACAGAAGATCAATCGTGAACCCAATATGAGAGCGATCTTAACACGAAATGATGATACCTTTATTCCTTTGAGAGAGCGGGTATTGATTGCAAGACGGAATAAGGCAGATATGTTTATCTCCTTACATGCCGATGCGGGCTCTGCAAAAGCAGATGGCGCTTCTGTCTATATTCTCTCCACTAGTGGCGCATCGAGTGAAGCGGCAAGATTACTTGCAAGAGCTGAGAACCAATCTGACCTTATTGGTGGCGTCAAGATCTCTGATAAGGATGATGCTATCGCCTCTATGTTGCTCGATCTATCACAAGAGGCAACGATTGAATCCTCTAATGCGTTGGGAAATCATCTTTTAAAAAATTTGAGTCGTCACGCTAATCTTCATAAAAAACAGGTTGAACGAGCAGGATTTGCTGTATTAAAAGCGCCCGATATCCCCTCTGTATTGATTGAGACAGGATTTATCTCTAATCCGAAAGAGGAGCAGAACCTTCGCAATAAAAAACATCAAGATCGTTTAGCGAATGATATTTTGGCGGGAATAAAGGCCTACTATAAGGAGCGTCCGGCAACGGAGCTTATCTATAGTACTGTGGTTCAGCGCTCAGATAATAGCCGTGCGCAAGTATTGACGCAAAATCAAGCAAAAGTTGTAGCGCCTCCTAAGCAATCGATTACGATCCCCCCTATTCGTCTTGAGTCAAAATCGGTGGAGCCTGCAATTCAGCCAGTAGCGCCGCCCATTGAAGTTACGATGATTGAGCCACCTCCGGTGACGATTGGAGTACAATTTCCTGAGCCTTCAGGGCCACCTATTGAGTTGATCTCAAAAGAGCGACCCTTGAAAGAGTATACTGTGCAAAGAGGGGATACTATTGCGGAAATTGCTCGGACGCATCAGGTCAGTGAGTCGGCATTAAAGCAACGTAACGGGCTTCCTGATAATCAGCTTCGAGTGCCCGCAGGAACGATCTTAATTATTCCATAATCATTGATTTCATAACCATTGATTCAGTAATCGCTGTTTCTGAGATTGTTTTAGATCTTTTTGGAGATTCTAAATTTATTTGAAACTGAAACTGAAACTGAAACTGGAACTGGAACTGGAATTGACGTTGAAGCTCTAGTTTCAATTTGAAGATCTAACGTGATCTAAGAATGGTTTTTAATTGCCATTGAGAGAAGAGAGATGCTTCTAGGAACTCCTAGATAGCATCTTTTTTATGATTGCATTTTATAGTTATGCGTAATTAGGTAGCAAATAGATATAATATTTTTATCGCAACTTATTATACTTTTTAATAGATTATCTCGTTAAAAAACGGTATGTTGATGGGTGAGACTACTTTTTGTAGGGCTCGTTCTTAATATTCGTTAAGGAGATTAGTGTATGAAAATGTTATCTGATATCAATGGTGATTTGCGTCCGCAGAGCTCTTATCAACTCTTAATTGATGGGGAATGGCTCGATGGAGCGCAAGGTAAAACCTTAGAGAGCCACAATCCCGCAACAGGTGAGAAGTTGACAGAGATCGCTGTCGCAGAAAAAGAAGATGTTGATCGTGCTGTAAAAGCGGCATGGACTGCATTTGATACGTGGAGTCAAACTTCGCCACAAGAACGAGCGAAATATCTCTTAGAGATTGCTGATCGCTTAGAGGCAGAGTTAGAGCGTTTTGCAACATTGGAGACGCTCGATAATGGTAAGCCAATTCGTGAGACGATGAATGTTGATGTTCCGCTAGCGATCGATCATTTTCGTTATTTCGCCGGCGTTATTCGTGCAGAGAGTGATGAAGCGAACCTAATTAATAAAGATAGTTTAAGTATTGTACTCAGTGAGCCTATTGGCGTTGTTGGACAGATTATTCCTTGGAACTTTCCACTTTTGATGGGGGCTTGGAAGATTGCCCCGGCACTTGCCGCAGGTAACTGTATTGTCATTAAGCCATCGAGCGATACTTCTATTACACTCCTTGAGCTTGGTCGTATCCTCAATGAGGTATTACCCAAAGGGGTTGTTAGCGTTCTGACAGGCGGTGGTTCAACTACAGGGAACTATATCTTAGAGCATGAAGGTTTTAGTAAGTTTGCCTTTACCGGTTCCACAAGTGTTGGATATAACGTCGCGAAAGCAGCTGCCGACAAGCTAATTCCAGCAACTTTAGAGCTAGGTGGAAAGTCAGCAAATATCATCTTTGAAGATGCGCAGATTGATAAAGCAATCGATGGTGCGCTGATGGGAATTCTCTTTAATCAAGGTCAGGTCTGTTGTGCGGGTTCTCGTCTCTTTATTCAGCGATCGATCTATGATCAATTTTTAGAGAAGTTGAAAGAGAAGTTTGAGAGTGTTCGTGTGGGAGATCCCCTCGACCCCAATACACAGATGGGTGCGCAAATTAATGAGAAGCAACTTAAGCAGATTTTGGGCTATGTTGATATTGCGAAAGAGGAGGGTGCGCGTGTTTTAACCGGTGGTCAGCGTGCCTCAGATCGAGGTGCATTTCTTTGTCCGACGGCGATTGTGGATGTAAAACCTAATATGCGCATTGAGAAAGAGGAAGTTTTTGGTCCTGTTGTTGCTATTTTGCCTTTTGATAGTGAAGAAGAGGTGATCGAGCTTGCTAATGACTCGGAATATGGTTTAGGTGGCGCAGTCTGGACGCGTGATATCAATAGAGCGTTCCGTGTTGCAAAAGCTGTCCGTACGGGACGGATGTGGGTCAATACTTACAATGAATTGCCGGCACACTCTCCTTTTGGTGGTTATAAAAAATCGGGAATTGGTCGAGAGACCCATAAGATGATTCTCGATGCTTATACCCAGAAGAAGAATATTTACATTAGCTTTAACGAAAAACTTACCGGCTTCTACTAGCTTTATGCTTGATCTGAATGGAAGTAGGGTATAAGGCACTCATTAGCCGACGATGACTATCATGGATTACTGAGTGCTTATATTACTGACTGAAAGGGCTTTATCTTTTAAGGTAGAGCTCTTTTTTGTGGAATAAGGGTAGCGGTATGGTGACAAGGGCAGTGGAATAAGAGGACTTTTTAAGCAGAAAGTAGCTAATTTTTGCACAAAGCTATTTAAATTCTTTAATGGTGCTATGAAAAGTATAAATATACTGTAAAATAGCAATCATTATCATTCGAGTGCATATTTCATTTGTAAGAGTTCGTTTGAAAGAATTCATTTGTAAAAGGACAAATTGTTTTATATATGAGAATACAGTATTGGGTTCTCATTCTCATTGTATTATCAGCGATCTCCCTCTTTGTAGGGGTGATAAATATATCGGTGAATGACCTATTTAATTTAACAGATGCTCAGAAGCAGACAATATTGATTAGTCGTATTCCGAGGCTTATTACCATTTTGATTGCCGGGGCAAGCCTCTCAATCAGCGGTCTTATTATGCAAAAATTGAGCCAGAATGCTTTTGTCTCTCCGACAACTGCCGGCACAATGGAGTCTGCACGTTTAGGGATTTTGGTAGCGATTTTGCTCTTTGCCGGAGCCTCTCCCCTTGTAAAGATGGGGTTGGCCTTTCTCTTTGCTCTTTTAGGAACATTTCTCTTTATGAAGATTCTTAATCGAATTCGTTATAAAGATGTGGTCTTTGTCCCCTTAGTAGGATTGATGTTCGGTGGTATTATCGGTTCAATTTCAACCTTTATTGCATATAAGCATGATCTGATTCAAAATTTAGCATCGTGGTTGATCGGTGATTTCTCTATGGTGATGTCAGGCCGTTATGAATTGATCTACATCTCCATTCCATTGATGATTATCGCTTATCTCTATGCCCATCAATTCTCAATTGCCGGTTTAGGTGAGGATTTTTCTAAAAATTTAGGTCTAAAGTATCAGCAGGTGGTCAATATCGGTCTTGCGATTGTAGCGATGACGACCGCATCTGTTATTTTGACAGTTGGGATGATTCCTTTTTTAGGATTGATTGTCCCCAATATTATCTCTCTCTATAAAGGGGATAATATCCGTACAACACTTCCTTATACGGCACTTTTAGGGGCGATTATTGTTCTTGCATGTGACATTTTAGGGCGCATCATTATCTACCCTTATGAGATACCGATCAGTGTAACTATTGGTATTTTGGGAAGTCTACTCTTTATCTGGTTGCTCTTTAAAAAGGTAGGGCAGGCATGAATATAAGAGTCATTAATACAAGAATGAAGTTGGTGTTACTACTGATTTTAGCTGTAGCGAGTTCGGCGCTCTTCCTCTTTTATCAATTAGGCGTTAATTGGGATTATGTACTTCCAAGACGTAGCTATAAACTTTTAGCGATGGTTATTGCCGGGAGTGCTATTGCATTTTCGACAGTTATCTTCCAGACCGTGACCCATAATAGGATCTTAACTCCAAGTATTATAGGGTTAGATTCGCTCTATCTTTTAGTGCAGACCCTGTTGGTCTATTTCTTGGGCGGTAAAAACTTTGCAATGATTAGTAATGAGTGGCTCTTTCTCCTCTCAGTATTAGTATTAGTGACTTTCTCTATGCTCTTATTTAAGATGTTACTTGGGAAAGATGGACGTTCAGTCTTCTTTCTACTCTTAATAGGGATCGTTTTAGGAGCACTCTTTCAGAGTCTATCCACCTTTATGCAGGTTTTGATCGACCCTAATGAGTTTTTCTTAGTACAAGATAAGATGTTTGCCAGCTTTAATAATGTACAGGTGAAGTTAATCTGGTGGGCATTAGGAATTATTGGGGTCACGATGATTCTCTATTTGCCGATGATTAAATATCTTGATGTCCTCTCGTTAGGGCGCGATCAATCGGTTAATTTAGGGATCTCTTACCGTAAGGTTGTGATGTTGACGCTGATTGTGGTCTCTGTTTTGACAGCAGTATCAACAGCCTTAATAGGGCCGATCACTTTTTTAGGCTTATTGGTGGCAAATCTTGGCTATGAGATCTTTAAAACTTATCGTCACTCTGTTTTACTGATGGGGACGATATTAGTGAGTATTATTGCCTTAGCATTTGGGCAGATGTTGGTGGAGCGAGTCTTCTCATTCTCAACGACCTTGAGTGTTATTATTAACTTTATTGGTGGACTCTATTTTATCTATCTACTTTTAAGGGGGAGCAAATAAATGGTTGTAGTCGAAGGAGTTTCAAAATTATTTGGGCAACGAAAAGTTGTTGATAATGTTTCCATTACGATCCCTAAAAATAAGGTCACATCCTTAATTGGGCCTAATGGGGCAGGTAAGAGTACCCTCTTAGGGATGATGAGTCGTTTGATTGATCCTGATGCTGGTTCTATTAAGATCGATGATCGTCTGATTCGTGATTGGAAGAGTGATGAGTTGGCGAAAAAGATTTCGATTCTTAAGCAGGCCAATCATCTCAATCTTCGAATTACAGTTCGTGAGTTGGTTGCTTTTGGGCGTTTTCCTCATAGTAAAGGTCGTTTGACGGCGGAAGATGACGCATTGATTGATGAAGCAATTGCCTATATGGGATTGACAGATCTTGAGAATAAGTATGTCTCTGAACTAAGTGGTGGGCAGCGTCAATGTGCCTTTATCGCGATGGTTGTTGCACAAAATACTGATATTATCTTTTTAGATGAACCGCTCAATAATCTGGATATGAAACATTCGGTAGAGATTATGCAGGTTTTGCGTAAATTAGTGGCTGAAAAGAATAAGACAATCGTTATTGTCATTCATGATATTAATTTTGCTTCGTGCTATTCAGATTACATTATCTCTCTTAAAGGGGGAGCTTTGGTGCATGAAGGTGCGACAGAGAAGATTATCGATACCAATATTCTTCGTGAGATCTATGACATGGAGATCCCTATTCAGACCATTAATGATCAGCGGATTTGTGTTTATTTCTCATAGGTTAATGTAATAAGCATAATAATGCGTAATAAGCCTGTGAGGTAGATGGAATAAAGAGAGTAATTTTAGAGAGCAATTTCTCTTTTTTTAAAGTATCATGATGTGAATGATTCTCAATTATATAGTTGAATGGCTCCTATTAAGGAATCTTTATTAGATGATAGCTGTTATGTATTATCGATCGCTGTTGAAGTTAGTGGTTATGTCGTCCCTTGATGCAATCAGGTCTATTTCATAAGTCTATTCAATAGGTTCATTCAATAGGTCCATTTAATTTTTTTAATTAACTGTTTAATTAACTAAAATAATCAAAAGTGTAAAAGCTTAAGGAGTAAAAATGAAGTCCAAAGCATTTAAGAAAGTGGTTCTTGTATCGGCATTAGCTTTAGTCTTGGCTGCATGTGGTGAGGAGAAGGCCGCTACACCGACAAAAACAGCTGAAAGTCCTGCAAAAGAGCAGAGCAGCAGTGCTGTAGCCGAAACTAAGCGTATTACTGTTAAACATGATTCAGGAGAAACAGTTGTTCCTTTTGCTCCTGAAAAAGTGGTTGCTTTCGATTTTGGGGCGTTAGATACATTAGAATCTTTAGATATCGACATTATTGGACTTCCTAAAGCAAATCTCCCAGCTTATCTTAATGATTATAGTGCCGACAAATATCAAAACTTTGGCACTCTAAAAGAGCCAAATTTTGAAGCGATTCATGCAGCAAAGCCTGATCTTATTATTATTGCGGTACGACAAGCACCTCTATATGAGCAATTCTCTGAAATTGCACCGACAATCAATCTTTCTGTAGATGATAACGATATTATGGGGTCTACAGAGCGTAATATTCGTGTCTTAGGTGAAATCTATGGTCGTGAAGCGGATGTGGAGAAAGAGATAGCTCTTCTTAATGAGAAGATTACCAAGGTTCGTGAGAAGACCGACCAGATGGATGAGACAGGTTTAATTCTTCTTGTCAACGATGGCAAAATTAGTGCCTATGGCCCAGGCTCACGTTTCGGTATTATCCATGATGTTTTAGGCATTAAGCCGGCAGATAGTACAATCAAGCAATCACGCCATGGTCAAACGGCATCATTTGAGTATGTGATGGATCTTAATCCTGACTATCTCTTTATTGTCGATCGAAGTGCTGTTATTGCTGGTAACGGCAATACCGGAGCTAAAGAGGTTGTTGAAAATGATCTAGTGAAAAATACTAATGCTTATAAAAATGGCAAGATCGTCTATCTTGATCCTAATGTTTGGTATCTCTCAGGCGGTGGTTTTAAATCAACCAACCAGATGATTGATGATATTGCCGAAGCAATTGATCAGTAGTTGAGCAGTAATTGCTCAGTAATTGATGGATATAACATCAATCTAAAAAATATTTCCTTTATAAAACTTTGCCACTACTTCGGTAGTGGTTTTTTTATACTTCAAAGCTAAGCCCTCAAAGCTAAGAAGATTTTTGGAGCCAAAGGAACCCGATCATCTTACTCTTATAGTAGATATCTGTAGGGCTGTAGATCTATGCCCATCTGAGGCGTCTACAATGCCGGGATCATATCTTTAAATGGACATTATCTACCGACGAGGATCAGCATTTGCCGGCGCAGGGTTTTGAAACAGATGTGATAGTAAGATTTAACCGCTGTCGGGCTTTGTTGTTTTATCATTTGATCAATAGCAACAATAACGATAATAGTAATAATAAAAAATCCTATAGCGCAATTAAACACTATAGGATTTATTGATGACAATTTTAAATCATCAAATGTAATTCCTGCGAAGCAGGTGACAATTGATGAGGGGGCTGATTAACGGCGATTTTTGCTCGCTGCGATACGAAGACGAAGAGCATTGAGTTTGATAAAACCACCTGCATCTTTCTGATCATACGCGCCACCATCATCTTCAAATGTTGCAATATTCTCATCAAAGAGTGAATCATCAGATTTACGACCCACGATGATAACATTCCCTTTATAGAGTTTGACGCGCACGACACCATTTACAAACTTTTGTGATTCATCGATCATTGTTTGTAAAAGTTCACGCTCAGGACTCCACCAGTAACCATTATAGATTAGGCTTGCATAACGTGGCATCAACTCATCTTTAAGATGAGCAACTTCACGGTCAAGTGTAATTGACTCAATTGCACGATGTGCTTTTAACATAACAGTACCGGCAGGTGTCTCATAGCAACCGCGAGCTTTCATACCGACATAGCGGTTTTCTACGATATCAACACGACCAATTCCATTTTCACCAGCAAGTTTGTTAAGCTTCTCCATAACGGTTGCAGGAGAAGTTTCAACACCATCAATAGCAACAATATCACCATGGCGATAGGTTAACTCTACATAGGTAGGCTTATCAGGTGCTTCTTCAGGAGAGACTGTCCAGCGCCACATATCTGCTTCTGGCTCTGTCCATGGATCTTCTAACATCAAACCTTCGTAAGAGATATGGAGTAAGTTAGCATCCATTGAGTAAGGGGATTTTTTACCACCACGATCGATCTCAATATTGTTTTTCTCAGCGTAGTCGAGAAGCTTCTCGCGAGACATAAGATCCCACTCACGCCATGGAGCGATTACTTTCACGCCTGGTTTAAGCGCGTATGCACCTAACTCAAAGCGAACTTGGTCATTACCTTTACCGGTTGCTCCGTGAGAAATTGCATCTGCATTTGTTTCATTAGCAATTTCAACGAGGCGTTTTGCAATTAATGGGCGCGCGATAGAGGTTCCTAAAAGATACTCCCCTTCATAGATCGCATTTGCGCGGAACATTGGAAAAATAAAGTCGCGAGCAAATTCTTCGCGGAGGTCATCGATATAGATCTCTTTAACGCCAAGCGCCTTCGCTTTATCGCGTGCCGGCTCAACTTCTTCGCCTTGACCAATATCTGCCGTAAATGTTACGACTTCGCAATTATATTCATCTTGTAACCATTTGAGGATTACAGAAGTGTCCAATCCGCCTGAATATGCGAGAACCACTTTATTGATTTTTTCCATTATAGTCTCCTGTCGACTTTTGGGGTTTTTGACTATTTTCTTAATTCAAAGAGATCTTCCACTTCTGGAATACTCTCTTTGTCTGTGATAAATAAGATGAGATGATCATTCTGCTCAATAGAGATGGAGGGCTCAATTTTCATCACTTTCCCTCTTCGGATAAGTCCCGCGACAACGACATTTTCGGGCCAACGTATCCCTTCCAAAGATTTACCGACGATTTTTGAGGTTTCAGCATTACCGTGGGCAATAATCTCCATTGCTTCTGATTCGCCTGATCTAAGAGAGTATACCTGAACAATATCTCCTTTTCTAATATAGGTTAACAAGGTACTTAAAGTTACCTGTTGTGGTGAGAAGGCGAGATCAATATTTGACTCCTCTTCAATCATCTCAAGATAAGAAGAGCGATTGATCAGCGCCATTGAAAACTTCGCACCTAGACGCTTAGCTAACATAGCGGCCATAATATTGGTTTGATCATCATTTGTGAGCGCGCAGAAGAGATCCGTTTTATCGATATTTTCTTCAAATAGCAGTGTCTCATCGGTACAATCCCCATGAAGAATGAGGCTACGACTCAGCTTAGAAGCAAGGGCGTTAGCACGTTCTGCATTCTCTTCGATCAGTTTTACATGGGTATAAGATTCAAGCGCTTCCGCTAATGCCGCGCCGATATTACCACCACCGGCAATGGTGACTTTTTTGGCAATTCTCTGTTTAGATTGAAAGAGTTCAATGACCTCTCTTGCATCTGAACGGGCACAGAGAAAATAGATCTCATCATCCTCTTCTAAGATGGTCTCATCATGGGGAATAAACTCACTTCCTTCCCGGTAGATCGCAACATAGTTGATGTTGAGATGCCGGGTTCGACGTTTGATTTTGGCAAAACGACGACCATAGAGCTGGGAGTTCTTTTCTACTCCAATAGAGACAATAAGTGCCTCACCTTTTGAGAAGCGTAGGACATCGAGCGCACCCGGCAATTCAATAATATTTTTAATATAGTTAGTGATTAAGATCTCAGGGCTGATCACAACATCGATGTGAAAGGTCGAATCGAGTTTGTTTCCAAAAAGATCACCGTGACGAACATAATCGCGTGAGCGAACTCTAGCGACTTTTAACTTAATGCCAAAAACGGTATGTGCAATTTGGCAGGCAACAATATTGACCTCATCGCTTGAGGTAACGGCAATAATCACATCCATATTTTCAGCGCCAGCCTCTTTCAGTAAGATGGGAGAAGCCGCATTTCCACGGATGGTACGAATATCATATCGCTCTTTAAGGGCCGCTAGAGGGGCATATTGATTATCGATAATGGTGATATCGTTTTGTGCTTCTTTTGACAAAACATGGGCAACAGTAGAACCTACTTGTCCGGCACCAAGAATCAAAATTTTCATGACTGCGATTATTCCTTTTGAAAGACGCTTAAAATAATAGCTCAAAATAGAGGGATATTGTATCTGTTTTTCTAATTGACTGCTTCTTAGATTCTTTTACGAAGTCGTTATTAAGTTGCTATCTAGTTGCTATCTAGCGCGATCAAGAGATTATTGAGATGTGATGAGCACATTATCGGATTGGTTGTGGTAGATAGATTCATTATCTCACTATATCTTTCTTAAAGTAGGTGGCGAAAATAGGTGATGAAAAGAGGGAGGTTATCGCAACGATAGTGGGAAGAGAGATGATGAGATAGATCGCTTGCTTTTCTCCATTTCATTGCTCTAAATCCATTTTTAGGGTATAATTCTTGCCTCAAAATACCTAGAAGGTAGACTTATTAATATCTCAAAAGCTCTGATTTTGCTGTAGTGTATATAGATAGATGCAGTAGACATATACGGTCAATGGGGTGAGGGTTTTGAGGTAGTAATGGGTCTACTTTTTTCATTTGATTTGATTAATACTCTTTCATGAAGTTTTCTACTTTAACTTTCTATTTTAATTTTTACTTCGATTTTTTACTTCAATTTTGGTTAGGAATAGAGGGTCAATAGTAGTTGTTAAAATTCACTGTTGGGGTAATTCTTAAATCAATTCAAATTAATTCAAATCAGATCAAGTAGGTTCAAGTTGGTTCAGATCGATTATTCAAAGATTATTCAAGTCGATTAGATTAAAGTAGTTTAGTTAGATAATGATTCCTCGTTAGGTGAGGTTGCTGTAGAGTCGGAAGCTATTGCCCAGAGAATATTCGAAAATATGGATGGGTTAAAAGAGATAATTGAGTGAAGATTGTCTCGAATATAGTGAAAACAAGGAGAGATCATCTCTTCTAGGAGCGCACCTTCAGATAAGCGATATACTTCACTCTATCTCATTAGAGATCATCATCGATCACATGTAGTCACAGGAGGATGCTTTATGGTTCATCATCAAAATGCAAGAAAAACGCATGAGTTTGCAGAGGAGACGGTCGGATCGTTAATGGATTTCGATTTTATCTGCGTTCCTGAAACCTATACCGTGAGTGAGACCTTTAAATATCTGAGGAAAAACGTTCATGGTAAGGCCAATATTCACTACAGTTATGTGATTGATCCTTTAGGGGTATTAGTGGGAGTTCTCTCATTAAGAGAACTTTTAGGTGCTGATGAGAATGCTGTCTTAAAAGATATCATGGCGCCGACAACCCTTAAGCTCTCTTATGATCTAGACCAAGAGAAAGCGGCTAAAATCTTCCAAGACTCGGATCTTGTTACATTACCTGTGATCGATACCAATGGCAGGATGATCGGTGTACTCCATGTTGATGAGATGATGGATGTTTTACAACAAGAAGCGACTGAAGATATCCATAAGATGGCATCGATCTCGGTTGATGAGGATGAAGAGGTAAAGGGATTACTCGAATCCTCAATGGGCTGGCTCTATAAAAAGCGAATTGGTTGGCTCGTGATTCTTGTATTTGTCAATCTTCTCTCTGGTGCCGGGATTGCAAGTTATGAAGAGTTACTCAATCAACATATCTATGTTGTTTTCTTCCTACCACTCTTAATTGCTAGTGGTGGTAATACCGGTTCACAGTCAACGACTCTTGTTATTCGAGCGATGGCTGTCGGGGATGTCACCATGCGAGATTGGGGGAAGGTCTTTGCTAAAGAGGCTCTGGTTTCATTTGCCTTGGGAATCACGATGGCGGCCGCAATTGCGGTAATCGGCTATTACCGTGGTAGTGATTATGGTGCCGGAACAGAGACAGCTATTATTATTGCTTTATCGATGGTGATTGTTGTGATGTTTGGTGGACTATTAGGTGCAATTATTCCTTTTGTCTTTAGATTATTTAAACTTGATCCGGCAACAGCAAGTACACCGCTTATTACCTCAATTTGTGATATTGCAGGTGTCTTTATCTATTTAGGAATTGCGAGTCTTTTCTTGCAGTTATAAGAGAGAGACGGGATCATCAATGTATAGAGAAGATATGTGGATGATAGCGGCTTAAGATCTTTTAGAAAAAGTGATCGGTGATCTTTGTCATCGATCATTTTTTATTGTATGAGATTATTTGTGAGATGATTAAGATTTTGTAGGATCTTAATTGGCTAAGAAGTCTAAGAAGTCTAAGAATTAAGTTAAAAGAGTGCAAATGTGTAAATGTGCAATGTAAATTTCAATTGTGAGTTATTAGCTCAAATTTATATTTAGAAATTTATATTCAGATTCACATCACATTCACATTCAAATTTATATTTATAGTTATATTTATTTTTAAGTTACAGTTCAAATTGAAGCTCAAATGAGGTTTCGAAAAGAGTCTAAATTCAAGAGAAGCGAGGATCGTGTGAAGAGAGAGGGTTTTTTAACAACAATCGGCTACTATTTTTCCCGGCAGAATCTCTCGGTAGCGCTGCTTGGCTTCGCTTCGGGACTACCAATCTTGATGACACTCTCAACGTTAACCTATTGGCTCTCTACTTTAGGGGTGCAAAAGAGCGCAATTGGTCTTGCGTCACTTTTAGGATTGCCTTATCTCCTTAAGTTTTTATGGGCACCACTCCTTGATCTTTTTACTCTTCCTCTTTTAGGGCGTTTAGGGCATCGTAAAGGATGGATCTTACTTTTTCAGCTTATTATTGCCGGCATATTTGCACTTTTAGCATTTATCGATCCCACAGAGAATCCTTATCTTTTAGGCGTCTTAATCTTTCTATTAGCGACTGCATCGGCAAGCCTTGATATTGTGGTAGATGCTTATCGTATCGACTCTTTAGATGAGGAGACGCAAGCTTATGGTGCCAGCAGTTATCTTTTTATGTATCGTATTGCGATGCTGTTGATGGGGGCCGGAGTTTTAGCGCTCTCCGATTTTTATAGCTGGTCACTCATATTTCAAGGTGTAGCATTGCTCTTTCTCTTGATTTTTCTCTTAACGCTCTTGATAAAAGAGCCAAAAAGAGAGGAGGTTGTTACAGAACCCAATGCGCCATTAGTGGCACCTTTGAAGCGATTTATGGAGGGTTTTGTCCAATTTTTTAAGCGAGATAAAGCGCTTCTATTTCTACTTTTGGTTATCTGTTATAAGTTGCCCGATGCTGTCTCTGGAATAATGGTTACTCCTTTCTATCATGAGATGGGCTACAGTGGTGCTGAAATTGGTGCGGTGACTAAGGTCTATGGCTTAATTGCAACATTATTAGGCGCATTTTTGGCTGCAACCATTATTCATAAATTGGGGCTCTATCGAAGCCTAGTTGTTTCTGCGATTTTAATCGGGATTACCAATTTGGGATATCTGCTAATTATTGCAAAACCTAACTTATGGATGTTGATTGTAGCCATCAGTGGTGAGAATTTTATCTCTGGCTTTTCAAGTGCGCTCTTTATTATGTTTTTAGGGCTATTGTGTGATCGTAATGCTTCTGCTACACAATATGCACTATTAAGTGCTTTGGCTTCTTTTGGTTTGCGCGTATTTGGTGGAGCATCGGGCTTCCTCGCGGAAGGACTTGGGTGGGAGGGATTCTTTATCAGCACGGCGATTCTCTTTATTCCTAGTCTACTGCTGATTCTTCTTCTAAAGCCCTCTATTGTTAAAATGAGAGTCCCTACTTCTTAGGTTTTACTCTCTTAATCTTAAGTTTTATGGAGAACGTATAGGTCTAGGGCTGTATAAGATAGGATCATAGCCATAATATCATTGACGTTTTTGAACTTTAGAGTATTAGGATTAAAGTGTTGATAGTTGATAGTTGATAGTTGATAGTTGATAGTTGATAGTTTAGGTTTATAGAGATCACTGAAAGATCTCTATAAACTAAGTATCACTGAAAGTATTACTGACCCCCGTTTCTATTGAGAAAGATAGGGAAAGGATTAAGAAAGGTTAAGAGGCATTAACTTTAAAGTTTGCCGTGATCTGATCTTCTAAAGTTAATGAGAGTTGATCTCCAGGAGCAAGTTTACCAACTCCTTCAGGCGTGCCGGTGTAGATAATATCTCCTTTTGAGAGACCATAGATCGTCGAAAGGTAGGCAATAATCTCCGTAATAGGATAGAGCATCATTTTAGAGTGACCATTCTGTTTTAACTCACCATTTTGTTTAAAAGTGAAGGTGATATCGGTGGGATCTTTGATCTTATCAGCCGAAATAAAGGTGCTAACAATTGCAGCTCCCGGAAAGCCTTTACATTTTGTCCAGGGCTCGCCTCGCTCTTTGATTTGGTCTTGGAGATCACGAGCCGTTAAATCGAGTCCTACACCATATCCGCCAATAATTGAGAGAGCGGACTCTTCAGAGAGATTTTTAGCATCTTCTTTAATGTAGATGACCAATTCTGCCTCATAGTGAATGGCATCTGAGAAGGAGGGCAGTGTAATAAGATCACCCTCCACAGCAAGTGCCGAAGTGGGCTTTAAAAATACCAGCGGTTCTGTTGGTGTTGCGTTATTAAGCTCTGCAATATGTTTTGCATAATTTCTTCCGATACAGAAGATATTCTGAATTGGAAAATTACTACCTTCAATTGTTATTTCTGCTCTTTTCATCTCTTCTCCTAAGGTTGAATATTGAATGTTATAAGTTGTTTACACGACGCTTTTTTAAGCGTGATTGAATACTATTTTTTAGTGTAATAGATCTCCGGAAAGTATGTTAGCCCATTTATAGCTAAGGTGACTTTTTATACAGATTGTAATTGATACAGCTTTTTAGAGTTACTGCTATTTTTTTAGTAGAGGCTATTTGGTAGAAGTTATTTAGTAGAGATTATTCTTTAATCTCTCATTTTGAAAGAGAGATAATAGAAGCGAGATATAATATATTTAATCTATATAATGAATGTTATAGGGATAAAATAAGAGAGAGATAAAAATAGATAGCTTAATTATCACGACAAATCGTAAATCATCAATTATGGAATGTGATAGATAGCACCATCAAATAGTTGTTATAAGTTGGATAGGGTTGAGAAGATTAAAATAGAGATATATTGAATAGAACTCTATTGAATAGAAGTCTATTGAAAAATATTGAAAATATTACGAAAGAGTAATTATAAAAGAGTAATTACAAAGAGTAGAGGAGCTACTTTATGGCAAAGAAAGAGAAGAGATCGACAGATATAGAGAACCGATTAAATGTACTAAGGGCAGGTGTTTTAGGGGCTAATGATGGCATTATCTCTACAGCCGGATTGGTTATTGGGGTTGCAAGTGCGACAACAAATTTAATGACTATCTTAATTGCGGGGCTTGCGGGTTTATTAGCCGGTGCCTTGTCGATGGCAGGGGGAGAATACTCTTCTGTAAGTACACAAAAAGATGTAGAGAAAGCGGAAGTAGAGAAAGAGAAAAAGTTATTAGATAACGATTATGATGGTGAAAAAGCCGCTTTAACGCACTACTATGAAGAGAAAGGGCTTTCATCAGATTTAGCATCGCAAGTAGCAACGGAGCTGATGAAAGAGGATGCCTTAGCTGCGCGTGTTCAGGCGAAGCTCAATATCACATTAGGAGAGTATGTTAATCCTTGGAATGCTGCATTCTCTTCTATTATCTCTTTCTCCTGCGGTGCGATTATTCCACTTCTCTTTATTCTTTTCTTGCCCCAAGAGTTTAAGATTGTAGGGACCTTTGTTGCCGTCTCATTAGCTCTTGCTTTAACAGGGTTTGTCAGTGCAGCATTAGGGGGCGCACCTCGATTAAAAGCGGTTATTCGAAATGTAATTGTAGGGATGTTAACAATGGCTGTTACCTATGGTTTAGGGCATATAGCACATATTTAAGGGTAATTAATTACTACTGAGACTGAGCATTTTTGTGAATAGTATCTATTATCCATCAAAGAAAAGAGGGGCCAGCTCGTTATGATTTGAGTCAACCCCTCTTATTTTATGCCTTTTAGTGGCGTTATAATAGGTAAGGATTAACTCCAAAGGTTTGATAATTCTCTTCAGTTAAACGAATTGATAATGGTAATGTTAAGAGATCTTCGATAAAGGGATCTGCGAGTAGCGTTTTAGTGCGATCTGTAACCTTGAGGTAGGTCTGGCACTCATCACAAACTTCTGCATAGATCGGGCTTTTTTCACCCTCGATACGCTGTTGATAGAGCGATTTGTTGCTCATACACTCGGTACATTGACCTCTGACGACATGCCATTTTGTTTCACAAAATGAGCAGTAGAGATAGCGAAGCCCATCTTCACTATTATCGAGAACGCTACTAATTGCCGGCATTTTACAACAAGGACAGAGGTCTCGCTCTCTGAGTTGGTAGTTTTTATCAATCTCTAGTTGCGCTGCGGCATGATGAAGGGTTACCTGTAATGCTGCTAGGAGAAAGATACGCTCTTCTGCTGCAATCTTATCGAGTTCTAATGTTAAGAGCTGTTGAAGAAGGGTCTTGAGAGCGACTTGATCTTGGCTCTTCTCCTCAATCGTTGCAATAATGGATAATATATTGTGATAGGGATGATCAGCAGTTCCATCGATCTCTTGTGCGAATATCAATTTTAGTTTTTGGCAGATCGTTTTTAGTGCGACTTGGAATTGGGTGAGCGTTTCGTTTGTGATGGTAATAAAAGGAGGGATCTCTTGAAGGGCAATCTTCTTTTTCTCTGTAGAGTTAAGGCTCGATAATTGCTGAAATGCATCCTCTTGCACCATCACAATATGTAGTAGGAAGGGGAGCGCCGTCATATCGGGATGATTTTTGATGGCCTCTTTGAGTACTTTTTTTCGGTAAGGATAGTGACTCCCTTTAGGGGGGAGGATCTGAATAATCTCTTTGATACCACCAACAGGGATATTAGTCATAATTTATTCTCTTTTGGGTTCTCTTAAAATTTAGATAGTTGATATTGAAGTTGATATTGTAGTGGGATATTGAAATCAACTAGTGAAGTCAACTAGTGAAGTCTAATAGTGTAAAGTATCGATGAAATAAGGTGCTGAAATAGGCATTGAAATAGGAGAGCTCCCTTGATCCTATTAATTATAGAGATCTTAGGAGCCCCCTTAGTTTGATGCAGATAGAACAGGTGTGATCGAGAGCGATCTAAAGTGAGCTACTCTATTAGCTGTTCTATTATCTAAGATAGAAGCGCATCAATTTATTTTATAACTTTTCATCAACTTCTGTTGTTTTAGCATCTTTCTGCTCAACGCCTGCCATCACCTCTTTATACCAGAGTGGATGGTGTGATTTTGCCCATTTCTCTGTTACTACACCTTCAGTCATAGCACGAATTGTCCCTTTAACCCAAATCGCCGCATAGACATGGACAATGATTGATGCAATTAAGATCAATGCAAACCATGCATGAAGTAAGATTGCGACACGACGAAGCGGAATACTAAAGGCATTTGCAAAATAGGGCTGCCACATCATGATTCCAGTAATGATTAACACAATCATTGAGAGTGTCATTACCCAGAACATCACTTTCTGGCCGGCATTATATTTTCCAACATTCGGAAGATGCTCACCTGTAATTACCTCTTTAACAGAGAGCGCCCACTTCACATCCTCTTGATTGATAAAGTTTCGCTTTACGTAGCGGAAAAACTGGATAAAGAAGCCAATAAACATGATGACGCCAACGAAAGGATGGACAATACGAGCCATCTGCGGCGTACCAAAGATTTGGCTAAACCAGAAGAAGCTAGGGTAGAAGAAAGCTAGTCCTGAAAAAGCAAGGAGAATGAAGCAGAAAGCTACTACCCAGTGATTAATGCGTTCCGATGCGGAATATCGCTGTATAAGTCTCTCTTTTGCCATGATCTACTCTCCTTTACCTTTTGATTTTTTAGGATCAATAACTTCTTTTCCTTCATCAGGATCATCTGCACGGCTAGGTCCTACAGTAACGTAGTGTAAAAAGCCAGTGAAGACCGCCGCTGCAATACCAAATGTAGAAAGGGGTTTTAAGATACCTTTCCAGAGGCTTGTAACAGGGCTGATCTTTGGATCTTTCGGAAGGTTGCTATAGAGCTCTGGTTTATCAGCATGTTGAAGAACATACATGACATGCGTTCCGCCAACGCCTGCAGGGTCATAGAGTCCTGCATTTTCATAACCGCGGGCATTGAGATCCTTGATTCGATCTGAGGCATATACTTTCATATCCTCTTTTGAGCCAAATTGGATCGCGCCTGTTGGGCAAGACTTAACACATGCCGGCTCTTGACCAACAGCAAGACGATCAGAGCAGAGAGAGCATTTATAGGCTTTGTTATCTTTTTTGCTCAGACGTGGGATATTAAATGGACAGCCTGTAATACAGTAACCACATCCAATACAGTTCTCCTGATTAAAATCGACAACACCATTATTGTATTGAACGATCGCTCCAGGAGAAGGGCATGCCTTTAAGCATCCTGGATCTTCACAGTGCATACAGCCGTCTTTACGGATTAACCACTCCAATTTGCCATTTTCTGTCGTCTCATTAAAGCGCATTACCGTCCAAGACTCATTGGTTAAATCAGGAGGGTTATTGTAAGTACCATCACATGTTCCTACGACATCGCGCAGATCATTCCATTCAGAGCAGGCAACCTGACATGCTTTACAGCCGATACAAGCTGAAACATCGATCAATTTTGCTACTTCAATGCCTTGACGTACATCTGGGGATTTAGTTGAAGTCGCAGAACGACGTTTAATATCTAAAGATTCTAAAATCATTTTTATCTATATCCTTTTATGCATTGAGTGGCTCAACATTCACAAGGAATGTCTTATATTCCGGTGTCTGTGTATTTGCATCACCGACCGCAACAGGTAAGAAGTTGGTTAAGAAGCCTTTCTTCGCAACGCTCTCAAATCCCCAGTGAACGGGAATTCCAACTTGATGTACCGTTTTGCCATCAACTTTAAGTGGCATGATTCGCTTAGTGACAACTGCAACAGCTTCAACATAACCACGATTTGAAGAGACCTTAACACGATCACCTAACTTGATCCCTTTCTCTTTTGCTAATGCTTCGCCAATTTCGACAAATTGCTCTGGTTGCGTAATCGCGGCAAGAAGTGCATTTTTAGTCCAGAATTGGAAATGCTCTGTTAAGCGATAAGTTGTTCCCACATAAGGGAATTTGTCGTGTGTACCAAGCATGTCACGATCTCGCTTAAAGATTCTAACTGCCGGATTATTAACCGGTGTATAGAGCGGATTGTAGCCAAGCGGTGTCTCCATCGCTTCAAAGTGGGTTGGGAAAGGACCATCAACTAATTTATCGCTTGATGAGAGTCGGCCAACACCTTCAGGATTCATAATAAATGGATCCATAGGGCTACCTGGAGCTGCGGTTGCATCAAAGTCAGGAACATCCCAACCGATCCAGCGCTCACCATTCCATTTAAAGAGACGGCGATGAGGATCCCAAGGTCTTCCCATGCGATCAGCAGAAGCTCTGTTATAGAGTATGCGGCGATTTGCCGGCCATGCCCAAGCCCAACCTAATGTAATACCAAGACCGGATGGATCGCTATTATCGCGGCGCGCCATCTGATTTCCTTCTTCCGTCCAAGATCCCGTATAGATCCAACAACCTGCCGCCGTTGAACCATCATCTCGTAACTCAGAGAAGCTACCTAAAAGCTCTCCTTTCTTACGAATTAATTTGCCATTATCATCATAAAGATCTTCTAGTGCGTAACCATTTTGCTCTTTAGTGATCTCTTCTGAGCTTGGATAAAGTGGCTGAGCATAATCCCATTGGATATGCATGATAGGATCAGGGAAGGCTCCTCCCTCTTTTTTGTAGAGCTCACGCAATTTAAAGAGAAGGCGAGAGAGAATTTCTGTATCCCCTTTTGATTCACCAGGGCCATCAGCTGCTTGATAGTGCCACTGTAACCAGCGAGCAGAGTTGACAATGGAGCCTGAGCCTTCAACGAAGCAGTGTGCCGGGAGACGATATACTGTTGTCATCACCTCTTTGGGGTCGATATTGTTATGTGCGCCATGATTTTCCCAGAAACTACCCGTTTCTGTTGTTTGTGGGTCAATCACAACAAGATATTTTAATTTCGCTAATGCTTGACGATTCTTATTGGTGTCAGGAATCGCCGCTAATGGGTTAAATCCTTGGCAGATATAACCATTCATCTCCCCTTGATCCATCATCTCAAAAGCTTTAATGATGTCATACATTTTGTCCCATTTAGGGAGATAATCGAAGGCAAAATTATTCTCTTTGGTCGCGTAAGGACCATAGAAAGTCTTCATCATACTATTGAAGAACTTCGGTGTGTTTTGCCAATAGTTCATCTGCCCAGGGCGAAGAGCTTTGGGGGTTGTCTCACGAATATACTTCTCATAAGTATTTTGAGAATCACTTGGAAGATTGAGGTATGCCGGGAGTTGCGTGGAGAGAAGACCTAAGTCTGTCAATCCTTGGATATTTGAGTGCCCACGTAAAGCGTTAACACCACCTCCAGGAACGCCCATATTTCCTAAAAGAAGCTGAACCATCGCCATTGTACGGATCATCTGTGTTCCAACAGTATGTTGTGTCCAGCCTAATGCGTAGAGGATCGTGGAGGCTTTATCATTAGCGGCACATTCACCTAAAGTTTCAGCGATATAGAGGAAATCTTTCATCGGTGTGCCGGTAACGCGTTCGACCATTTCAGGGGTATAGCGATCGTAGTGGGCGCGCATCATATTGAAGACACAGCGAGGATGTTGAAGTGTCTCATCAACTTTTGCATAACCATTCTCATCGAGCTCATAGGTCCATGATTCTCGGTCATAACGTTGTAACTCTTCATTCCAACCTGAGAAATAACCATCTTCAAAGTCATAATCGGGATGCATAATGAATTTTGCATTCGTATACTCTTTTACATACTCTAAGTTGATCTTGTTATTATCGATCAACCAACGGATTAAGCCGCCTAAGAAGACAATATCAGAGCCAGAACGGATCGGAGCATAGAAATCTGCAACCGCAGATGTTCTATTGAAGCGTGGATCGACACTTAATAATTTAGCGCCTCGCTTTTTAGCTTCAATCGCCCATTTGAATCCTACAGGATGTGCTTCGGCCGCATTTCCTCCCATTACAAGGATCACATCAGCATTACGAATATCGACCCAGTGATTGGTCATTGCTCCACGGCCAAAGGTTGCCGCTAAGCTTGCAACTGTTGAGCCATGGCAGACACGTGCCTGGTTATCGATCGCAATCATTCCTAAAGCACGAATAAATTTACCAGTGACAAATCCATTCTCATTAGTCGTTGCAGAAGTTGCTAAAAATCCGGTGGAGGTCCAGCGATTGACAGTCACGCCATCGCTATTTTTTGTTTGGAAATTGGCATCACGATCATCCTTCATCCAGCGTGCAATCTCATCAATGGCTTGATCCCAAGAGATTGGTTCCCACTTATCAGAGCCAGGACGTCTCACTTCTGGATATTTGACTCGATTAGGACTATGGACAAAGTCGATAACGCCGGCACCTTTAGGGCAGAGCGAACCACGGCTTACAGGATGATCAGGATCTCCCTCAATATGGATAATTTCTGCTTTAGAGTTTTTAGGCTTACCCCCCATAGAGTAGACTAACATCCCACAACCAACAGAGCAGTAGGTACAAACCGTTCTTGTCTCTTTAGCCTTTAAGATCTTATATTCTCTAACAGCGGCTTCCGAAATGCTCGGCATCATTCCTAATGCTGCGAGGCTTGTAGCACCAACGGTGCCCGCCGACACTTTGAAAAATTGTCGTCTTGATAATTCCATCGTTATTTCCTTTAAACTTTTATAGTTTAATGAGGTAGAAAGAGCTCATTAATTAGGTCAACTATCCTGATCTGATATTTCTCTGCAATTTCTCTCTACAGCCTCTATTTTATCGCTGTATATACCATTGCTCATAGAAAAATCGTTATTTCTGCTCAATCAATTTATGATAGAAAGCAATCGTCAAATTACTTTTAATGATAAATGGATTTAATTATCAGGAGTTTAGGTTGTTATATTATGGATATAATTAACAGATAATGACTCAAATATATATTTATCGATATTGGAACTTTAACGATCGACTTCTGTTGAAGATTATAGATCCGCAGAAATACTCTCGAAAATAGTACCGAGAAATGTACCGAAAAATATATCGGCAATGCTGCTATGCCGTTGCACTCAAAGAGTCATAAAGTGGTACAGAGTCCTAGATTATATCGTTATTGTTGTCAATAATCTATATGGCTGATTTACATTTAGATGAAATCATTGTACGTGAATCACTTTGAAGCATGACTGAGCATCATTAAAATATAAAATATCAAGCGTTAGATATCTCTTTTAGTGAAAAAGGGATGCTCAATAGCTGAAAAAGACGTAGAATAGAGCAATTGCTCCACTTGCCGGGGGTATTGGAGTCTGTAAAAGGAGCTTGCAGAGTGTATTGCTCCATTAGATATTGACCAGTCGGTATTTAAAAAACTTTAAAGGTTTAGAAGTTTAGGACACTAGAACACTAGAAGTTTAGGAAATTAAAAATTTAGAAAAATCATAGCTATGAATAACTTACAATTAGAAAAAATTATCAATGAGAAATTAGAGAGTAACGGGATCAAAGATTATGTCCCTAATGGATTGCAGGTGGAGGGGCGATCGGAGGTTAAACATATTGTTGCCGGAGTGACAGCAAGTCTAGAGTTGATTGAATGTGCATTAGAGCGTAATGCAGATGCTCTGCTTGTTCATCATGGCTACTTCTGGAAGAGTGAATCACCCCTTATTCGAGGGATGAAGTATGAGCGTATCAAAAAATTGATAGAGGGTGGTATTAATCTTTATGCTTATCACCTTCCATTAGATCTTCATCCTGAGCTTGGTAATAATGCACAATTAGCAGAGCTTTGGGAAATTGAAAATGTAGCGCCTATATCTACGGATAATCCTCTAGTCTTAACAGGAGATCTTGCCGAAGCGGTTGATGTCGTCTCTTTTGCAAAGATGATTAAACATACTTTAGGACGAGAACCTTTTGTTGAAGCCTCAGGTCCTAAGTTAATCAAACGAGTTGCGTGGTGTTCAGGAGCTGCTCAAGATGCCTTAGAGGAGGTGGCGATGCAAGGTTATGATGCATTTATCACAGGGGAAGTTTCTGAGCGGACGATCTATATTGCGCGAGAGCTAGGAATTCACTTTTTTGCCGCAGGCCATCATGCAACAGAGCGTGCAGGAGTTGCAAAGTTGGGAGAATGGTTAGCTAAGCATTATGATTTAGAAGTTGAATTTATCGATATCCATAATCCTATCTAAACCTTTCAGGTCGTTGTATCGTAAATTGATCAATAGTGACCAATGGCGATCAAGGGTGATTAAGTGTGATTAATTGGCTTGGTCTGTTATCGTTGACTATTGTTGACTATTATTGGCTATTGTAAGTTTCTATCAGCTTTTATTCGCTTTTATCCATTTTTATTATCTTTTGTTGGTTTTGATCAATTTTAGTTATTATGTAATACGGTGAAAGAAGAGCATCCGTAAAGGATATAATCTTAATTTTAGAGTAATTTCATCTCAATTTTATCGCGATTTCAGGTAAAATAGATCTCCAATGTTGTTGGGGTTTTATTGTTGGGGTTTTAGATAAATCTATTATAGGTAAATCCATTAGTAATAGATCTCTTATTGACAATCAGGTTGAAGCTTGAGATGTAGAATTGAGAGCAGCGAAGCAGATAGCATAAATAAAGGGTAGAGATGTCAAAACAGATTGAAGAGAATCCGAATAGTAAGATTCCACTTGCAAAGAATGGTAAGCAGGCGCTAGATCAATCTGCTTTAGATCAACCACATTCTCAAGAATCAATTGCTGAAGCTCAAGCAGATAAAGAGGGAGTGGAGGAGAAGGGAAAGAAAAAGACTCCAAAAAGTAGAAAGAAGAGATCGTTGATAGGTCGCTTTTTTACCTGGCTTTTAAGTTCTTTTCTGATGCTCTCTACCGCGATTATCTTACTGCTCTTCTTCTTGGTGGATACTCAGGCAGGATTGAGGACTCTAACAGCAGCAGCGAATCGTTATGCTAGCGATTATATCTCGATAGGAGATGCAAAAGGACGATTAGGCCAGGAGTTTCAGTTAACAGATTTAAGATTAAATTTACCAAACTACCCGCCACTTAAGATTGCATCTTTGGATCTCGCTTGGGACTATGTCGCTCTTTTAGAGAAGCGTGTAGATCTTAAGGCTCTAAAAGTATCGGGAGCTGATCTCAATTTTACACCAATTGTTCCCGAGCCTGAGAAGGAATCTTCAGAGCCTTTCTCCCCGCTTTCGATCAAAGAGATCGACATCCCTATTAATATCGCTTTAGACTCTCTCGATTTTGCTGAAAGTACGCTACAGATTGGTGATTTCTATCTCGGTTTGAATCAGTTTGAGGTCGATGGTTTAGCATTAGTTGATAATAATGTCACATTAAAGCATGCGTTAGGAGATCTCCATATTTTAGTGGGAGATAATGTCGATCTACCTTTTGTTGTTGCGCTCAATGGAGATGTTGATCTTCCTAAAGAGAGTGCTGATCTCAATCTTGCGCTCTATGCTCAAGATGGGATCGTCAATGATGAGCACTTTAATGTGGCCCTTAACTCTCAGCTCGATGGTGAACTGAATGATCTTAAGTTCAATATTGATGGGCGCGTTGATTGGTCAAATATGTTAAATGATCCTATTCTTCTAAAATTGGAGAATAGTGTTGTAGCGCAAAATAGGATCTCTACCTATCTACATATTAAAAATTTAGCCAATCAGATGATGCTAGAGAGCGTATGGCAAATCGATCAGCCTTACGATTTCGATCTCACGATGAAGATGAATGCTCCTTATCTTTCACAGTTTCATCCCAATATTCGAGGTTCGATGATGGGAGATCTCTGTCTACAAGGGGATCTTATGCAGCCTCTTTTGAATGCCGATATGCGCATAGAGAAGCTTGATATCTTAGGGCTTCGACTCAATCTTTTAACACTGCTCGGATCTCATAATGAGAAGCATCAGGCAAAAGTTGCTTTGACATTAGATCAGTTGAAATTTAATGAGTTCTATCTTAAACATTTAGGTATCAATCTTGATGGAACTTTAACAGAAGAGTTCGATTTTGATATTACTATTCAAGATCTTGAGCGGGAGTTAGTCGCACAGGTAGAACGTCCTTCAAAGAATGAGAGAGTTATCGATAAAGTGATAGCATCGGGAAGTGAAGAAGAGATTTACTATGCGGAAAATATGCCGATCTCTTTCTCCCCTAAAAGCGCAACTGAGGTGCTTGTTAAGAATGTGGAGTATCGGGTACAGGGGCGTGCTGAATCACACCAATTTAATTTCTTGCTCGATAGTATCGGCGGGATGATTCATTCAAATGGAGTTGCGGCTCTACGTAACTTAACCACTGACCCGACTTTTGATCTCTACTTAGGAGAGTCAAAGATTACCTCTCCCTTTATTGGTGATTTTAAATTAAATCGCCCCGCATACTTCCATCTAGGTGCGAAAGATCAACAGATTAAATTGAGCCCTGTCTGCTACCAACAAGGCTATGTGGTCTTCTGTGCTGAAGGGGAACGGACAAAAGAGGGGGTTAATACTGCAGTTGTGACACTCAATAATCTTCCATCATCGTTGCTAAAAGATTATCTACCTGACGATATCTCGATCAATACAAAAGCGAATGCCACGATTGCAGGACAATTTTCAACAGAGGAAGATTTTATCGGGGTTGCAAATATCTCTCTTTCAAAAGGGGATATTCGTTATCGTCTTCAAGGTCGGGAAATTGAGATTCCTCTCTCAACTACATTACTCGATGTGCAGGCACGCCCTAGTGGTGTTACAAGTACCCTCAATGTAGATTGGGGTAAATATCTACGAGTTGTAGGGGATGGTAAGATTAATGATCTCTTCAAGAAAAATATTGTTGATGCAAAAGTGAAAGCAGATGTGCCAAGTTTTGATTGGGTCTCGCCGCTTGTGCCGGCATTACAAGGCTTAGGTGGAGAGATACTATTTACTTCAGAGGTCAATGGGCCGATTGAACACCCTGAAATAGGCGCAAATTTAAGTGTCAAAGATGGCAGACTCTATATTGCTTCTCTCAATAGTCGTCTTAAAAATATTAATCTGAATGTTAATTTACAAAAAGGAACCCCTGTATTTCTGATTAAAGGTGCGGTTGGTACCGAGAAGGGGGCATTACAACTTGATGGGCTCTATAATATCTCTAACTTAACAGCTTCACTCAATGTGAAAGGGAATGACCTTCTATTAGCAAATAGTGATGATATTAAGTTAATGATCTCTCCTGATTTGAGCTTTAACGCTTTGGGCAAACCCGGGGGTGGCAAATATCGCCTTACAGGTTCAGTAAGGATTCCGGAACTCTTCTATCAACATAAAGCCTCAGAAGGGGGTGGATCTGTTGTGACCGTCTCGAGTGATACCGTCATTATTGGCGATGGTAATGAGCATAAGCGAAGTGAAGATTTTATGAATAATCTTTATATGGATGTCAATTTTATCTTAGGAGATCGTATTAAAGTTGGGGCAGAGGGGCTAACTGCAACCTTAAATGGGGGTGTCAAAGTTACGAAAGCTTATAATCAGACAATCCGTGGACTGGGTGTGATCAATATAGGTAAGGGGGAGTTTGATATCTATGGACAGGTATTAACGCTCGATAAAGGAAAGATACAATTCTCCGGAGCCTCTATTACTAATCCAGCACTCGATATTCAAGCATCTCGAAGTTTCCTTAATGAGATCGAAGGGCGAGAGGTGCAGGTAGGGGTTAAAGTCTTAGGGAGTGCCGAAGCGCCGAGAATAGAGCTCTACTCCTCGCCGATGTTAACGGATATTGAGATTGCCTCTTATCTCTTCTTAGGGCGAAGTCCTAATCTGCAATCACCTACGGAGAATCTTATGTTACTTAATATGGTACGTAAAATCGCAACGGGAGAACCTATTTCAGGCTCTAAAGATGGACTCGCAAGTCAGTTAGGGTTGAGTGATTTCGGCTTTATGGAGACCCCGGAAGGCTCTATTGGTGTTGGAATTGGAAAACGCTTCGCAAATAGCTTCTATGTAGGCTTAGGTGTTGGAGTTGAAGATAGTTCTGGTGCATTTGCGATTTTAAGATATCGTTTCTTAAAATACTTTAACGTTAACACCGCTATTATGAGTGAAGGTGGAAGTATCAACGTTAACTATCTTCGAGATTTTTAGAGGTTCTCAAGATCTTAGATGGTATAAAAATAGTGATGATATCTTTCCTCGATGGATCTATTCGATAGCTCTATGAATAGAGGGAAAGGCTATTTGTGATGATTACGGAGTAATGATTACTGATTACGCATGAAGTATCTGGCATTAAATATCATCAAAAGCGCTACCGAACAGGATCAAACATTAAATGCTACTATTTACAGAGCTGATTTGTAGTGTGAAGAGCGGGTAGATAAAAGCCGAAGTTGTTATGTAGTAAGCTAGTAGTGTAATAGTATGTTGATTAAAAATTAAGAATATACAGATTATGACATGATAGCTTGTATATGTGTTGTGTGTGTTGTATGCGTTATGTATGTTCTATGTGGCTCGGTGATTAATCATCAGAAATAAAAAAATCGGGAGCGTATCCCGATTTTTTTGTTTTAAGAACATCTATCATTACTACCAATTATGCAACTTTAGGAATAATTACTCTTGGTTGGAATGATTCTGCTTGTGCAATATTCCAGATGCTTGAGTAGTAGTTACTATCAATATCTTCCTCTAAGAGCGCACCTTCCGCAAGGTAGTAATGCATATTGGAGAAGAGACGAATCTCATTTTCAGATGAACGCATCACTAGATGTTGCGGGAGCAGCTTCGATGGATGTGAAACCCCGGCAGAAGAGAGAATCTCTGAAAGTGCATGAAGTGTATTGTGATGGAAGTTATAGACACGCTCCACCTTATCTTCAACGACTAGCGCCTTTTGGCGTAGCGGATCTTGGGTTGCAATTCCGGTTGGACAGGTATTTGTATGGCAGCTACGAGATTGAATACAGCCTAGTGCAAACATAAATCCACGAGCGGAGTTTACCCAGTCTGCGCCAATAGCTAAAGTTCTTGTGATATCGAAAGCTGTGATAATCTTACCACTTGCACCAATACGAATTTTCTTACGTAATCCTGTTCCTACCAAGACATTATGAACAAAGAGTAAACCTTCTTGGAGTGGTGTTCCGATATGGTCAGCAAACTCAATCGGCGCAGAGCCTGTACCTCCCTCTTTTCCATCAACAACAATGAAATCAGGTAATATTTTAGTGAGTAACATCGCTTTTGCGATCGCCATAAACTCCCAAGGATGGCCTACACAGAGTTTAAAACCAACTGGCTTACCGCCACTCAATTCACGGAGTTGTTGGATAAATTGAAGTAGTTCAATCGGCGTAGAGAAGGCGCTATGATTGGAGGGAGAGATACAATCTCTATCTCTAGGAACACCTCTAGTTGCGGCAATCTCCTCACTAATTTTATCTTTAGGTAGAACACCGCCATGACCCGGTTTTGCGCCTTGACTCAACTTAATCTCAATCATCTTGATCTGTGGATCAGCCGCTTGCTTTTCAAATTTTACAGGATCAAAGTGGCCATCTTCTGTACGGCAACCAAAATAGCCAGATCCTAGCTCCCAGATAAGATCTCCACCATGTTTGCGATGATAGGGGCTAATGCCACCCTCGCCGGTATCATGAGCGAAATTCCCCATTTTTGCGCCACCATTGAGCGATTCAATTGCACGCGCACTGAGAGCTCCGAAACTCATCGCCGAGATATTGAGGATTGAGGCAGAGTAGGGATGTTTACATTCATCTCCACCGATTGTGACACGAAATGTCGCAGGATCAGCTGCCGGTACTGTTGCCATTGAGTGGGTGACAAACTGGAATCCCGGCTCATAGGTGTTTTGTAAGGTTCCAAAAGCTTGAACGGAATCTTGAGCGATATTTTTGGCTCGAGCATAGACTAATTTACGTTCTGCGTGGGTAAAGGGAACAGCATCATTATCTGACTCAATAAAGTATTGACGAATCTCTGAGCGGAAGTGCTTTAAGATATAGCGTAAGTTACCAATAATAGGGTAGTTTTTACGAACAGCATAGGTGTTTTGTGATAGATCAACTATCCCAATAATTGAGAGAATAGCAGTAATGCCGGTTAATACCCACATTGTCGTACTCTGTTCTGCAAAGAAGAGGCCGTACACGGTAAAGGCTAAAACAAAAATAAGGGGTAAGTAACGCCCAAATCGAGCAGCGATATGCATATCAGGGAGCTCCTATATTAGCTAGGTAATGGGAAGGTTAAAAGCGTCATTATCATAACGCATTTTGGAATAATAATTTAGAAATTTTCTCTCGATTTTCCCATTAATTGCAGATTAATGAGAAGATGATTTTGGATAAAGTTAATGCTCTTTTTCACCGATTTTGTCTCTTAAGTCTCTTATATATGTTGGTCTAACGTATTGATCTAAAAAACTGGATAAGAATAAAATAGAAGTAAGGATGAATTGTATTATCAAATAAATTGAGTTATCAATTTTGTGATATTTCAAACTCTCACTTTTACAAGCGATCTTTCTATCTTGTTTAATCTCCTATTATTAGGCAATGATAACCTTAATTGAAGTGGGCTTGGTTAAAATACTACCAAATTACTACATTGCTAGATATAAAAAGAGGGATTAGCTTTAACAAATCCCTATAGGTGGTAGCTTACCATCAATTTTGATAGAGGTGTAATGATAGATTTTTATCACACTTATTGCGTATAATAATCGATATGAAAAAGAATGAGCTAAATCCGTGGGATGATCATATTGTCCCTCGTAAAAAATTGGATGAGAAACGGGTTGCTAAGAGCAAGCTTCGTAATGTGCAAGCTGAAATTGGTCAGTTATCGCGCAAAAGAAGTGATCTTAATCCTTATCAGGTACTCACGATCTACCTTAAAAGATCATTGCAATTAACCTATATTGAACCTTGGTTTCAAGCCTTTTTGCCACCTCGATTAAAGGGAAAGCTCTTTATCTCGACAATTGGCAAACGCTATTGGGTGATTGGTACTACGCGACCTGAATATCGAATGGCATTTACTTTTTATCAAAAAGAGATTCATAACTCTTTGGAAAATCATCTTAATAAAATTTCGAAGAAACGTTGGAAGATCCCTGGATTTAAGATCGCTGTAATGCCGGAGAATCCTTACGATAAGCTCTATCAGAAAGAGTTAGAGGCCTTGATGTCGATTAAATCTGTACCGATGAAATCGAAAGAGGAGAAGGCTGCATTTCGTAAAAAACGGCAAGAGGAGCAAGCGGCAAAAGCAGAGGCTGAAGAGAAACGCAGGAGTGCTGCAAGTCGTATTATTGGCACAATTTCGGAGGAGCTTGATCAATATCAGAGTCGTAGAGGTCGGATGGAGCTTCTTGCAACGGGATCGCAGGAGTTATCATGAAGGGTGAAAAGCGTCAGCTGATTGAGCAGATGATTGCAAAAAGCCAGCAGAAATCAGAAGCGAAAAAAGAGATAAGGATTGATAGTGAGAGTTTACAGACCTATTACGATGCCTTTTACCAAGGGCATGATGCTTCGCTAGAGAGTGATGAATTACTACACCAATGGCGTTACTGGCGTGAGCGAGCAATGAATTTTTTGGTGCGTCGTGAACATAGTGAAGTGGAGCTCAGGCAAAAGTTGCGTCAAAGAGCATTACCTGAGTGGCTGTTCGAGCCATTGATTGAGTGGCTCTATAGTAGAGATTACTTAAGTCTTGAACGTTTTGCTTATAGTTATGCTAAAAATAGAGCAGATTTGGGATATGGTCCGATACGTGTCAGTTATGAGTTGAGGGTTGAGCATCAAGTGCCTGAGCGTTTTATCAATGAGGCTTTCCGAGAGATCAATTGGGAGAGAGCAGAGGCGGTCGCTGCGCGAAAAATTCGACATAGTGATCCTCTGAAGTATCGAGCAGCACTCTATCGACGAGGATTTAATAGTGATGGTTAGAGGGTTGTTAGGTCAGTCGAGGTGACAGCTTATAGTGAGATAATCATTGATGTAATAGAGCTTAATTGTGAGAATTTATCGATGATTGTGGTAGCGCCCCATTATGGGGGAATTGTGAAGAATCGCTCGAGGAAGTTTGATCGCTTTTGATCTAACTTCCTCGTTTTATTTAAAAAGTGGGTATAATAAGCGAAATTATTTTCAGTTGATTTCAGTTGATTTTAGAGGAATAGAGATGGCATTAGATGAACGATTGCAGCGATATGGCTTGAACTTTCAAGACCTACAGAAGCGAGAAGGGCTAGTTGAAGTAGATACCCTTTATCAGCAGATTCTCCCGGAAGAGACCTTGTCGACCCTACTTCAGTGGCGCCGAGGGGAAGCAGAATTGACTGCAATTGAAGAGTCTGAATTTCAAATTGAATTAGGTGCGCATCTCAACCGTTTTATTGCTGAGCTTTTCGATATTGAAAGAGAGAGCGAAGCGTTAATTGATCGTGCAAAGCGTTATGAGCGATTGATGCTCTTTAAAGAGCAATTTATTCAGCGAGGCGCAAAGCGTTATCGTCAAGAGATTGAGGGAACTTTTGCTGAACATCATGTGGCCCTTCTTGAAAAGATCGGTGTTTCTGATCAAGATCCTGAATTAGAAGCAAAAATTGCAAAATATGCACTCTCTCTTGATCCCGAAAAAGATGCTGATGAGATTATTGCTATTCATCAATGGGGCGCTTTAGCAGAAAAAGATCCTGAAGGTATTGCGCGCGTTCAAGATTGGATTACCTTTAAATTCCCGGCACGTCTCGACTTTGATCATCTAGTGGCAACAGAAGAGCGTACATTCCAGGGAATTCCTGTCAAAGTAGGAAGTCGTCCTCTTCGTCAGCGAGATGGTTTTGACCTGACTGATCACCGAATGAATCGTTATGAGATCGCAAGTGAAATTGCTTATTGTAAATATTGTCATGACCATGATGGTGACTTTTGTAGCATCGGTTTTCCGGTTAAGAAGGGGGAACCTGAACAGGGCTTCCGTAAAAACCCCTTTAATGAGACATTAACAGGATGTCCGTTAGATGAGATGATCTCAGAGATGCAACGCTTAGAGAAAGAGGGATTATCGATCGGTTCACTTGCTATCACAATGGTTGAAAATCCGATGGTGCCGGCAACAGGACATCGTATCTGTAATGATTGTATGAAATCATGTATCTATCAGCGTGCAGAGCCAGTTAATATCCCCCAAATTGAGACAGGAGTTTTATCGACAGTATTAGATCTTCCTTACGGCGTGGAGATCTATAACTTATTAGCTCGTTGGAATCCTCTTAAGCGTGAAGATTACCTCCCTGCAGAAGAGAATGGGCGCAAGGTCTTAGTGGCAGGAATGGGCCCTGCAGGATTTACAATGACACATTACCTTTCACAGCAAGGTTGTCATGTAGTGGGCATCGATGGATTAAAGATTGAACCGCTTCCAGCCGAGATCCTAACGCAGCCTGTTAGAAACTGGAGTGATTTAGAAGAGCGCTTAGGCGATCGTATTCTTGCCGGATTTGGTGGTGTTGCCGAGTATGGAATTACGGTACGTTGGGATAAAAACTTCCTAAAATTGATCTATCTTACTTTAGCGCGTCGCCGTAATGTAGAGATCTATGGAGGTGTTCGTCTAGGGGGTACATTAACTTTAGAAGATGCCTTTGACCTTGGTTTCGATCATGTCTCATTAGCTGTAGGTGCAGGGCTTCCAAGAGTCTTAAAGATCGATAACTCCTTAGCTAAAGGGATGAAGCAAGCTTCCGACTTCTTGATGGCGATGCAATTAACAGGAGCGGCTAAAGATAGTTCTATTGCCAACTTGCAAGTGCGTCTTCCTGCTGTTGTTATCGGTGGCGGGTTAACAGCGATCGATACCGCAACAGAGGTCCAAGCATACTATATTAAGCAGGTCGAAAAAACACTCCATCGTGTAGAGATATTGGGAGAAGAGAAGATTCGTGAAAATCTCTCGCCTGAAGATGATGAGACATTAACGGAATTTTTAACACATGGTCGTGAAGTTCGTGCGGAACGTGAGCGCGCAGCGGCTGCCGGAGAAGCGCCAAACTTCAATCCGCTACTACAAAAATGGGGCGGCGTGATGATCGCTTATCGCCGTACTCTACAAGAGTCTCCCGCTTATACTCTGAATCATGAAGAGGTTACAAAAGCTTTTGAAGAGGGAATCCATTTTGGTGAAGAGCTCAATCCATTAGGTGTTGAACTCGATCAATATGGTCATGTTAAAGCGATTCGCTTTATGAAGTCAGGAGAAGAAGAGGTTATTGTGCCGGCAAGAGCAGTACTTGTTGCGGCAGGAACTTCTCCTAATACCATTTATGGTACTGAGTATCCCGGCTCGATTGAGATCGAGGAGAAACACCATTTCCAAGGGTATGATCTTGAAGGAAATCTTGTACCATTTAATTGGGGAACTAATAATAAAGAGCCTTTTGCCCCTTTCACCTCCTATCGTCGTGGTGAGAAGCGAGTCTCTTATATTGGTGATACCCATCCGGTCTTTAATGGTAACGTTGTAAAAGCGATCGCAAGTGCTAAAAAGTCAACTCCTATCATTATGCAGGCACTCGATCGCCTTCCTAAGAATAGTAAACCTAACAATACTCTCTCCCTAGAGATGAAAGAGGGGTTAACAGCGACAATTCAATCGATTGATGCTTCAAATCCGACAGTATGTGAAGTATGGGTTAAAGCGCCGATGGCGGCACAAAACTTTAAGCCGGGACAATTCTTCCGGATGCAGACCTTTGAAACGGGTAGTGAGATTGTGGCGGGGACGCGACTACAAATTCCTCTTTTAACAGTATCAGGAACAGGATCGACTGAGGATGCGATTCGTCTTCTTGTCTTCCAATGGGGAACTGGTCAACGATTGATTCCTTCATTAAAACCTGGAGATCAAGTGGTTCTTGCAGGCCCTACAGGAGCGCCGACAGAGTTACCTTCAGGCAAGACTATTTTAGTAGTTGCCGGTCGCTGGGGTGCAGCTGTGATGCTCGATATCGGTTTCGCACTTCGCAGCGCTGGCAATAAAGTGATCTATATTGCTGCGATGGGTTCTAAGAATGATGTTGATCATATGGATGAACTTGAAGAGGGTGCTGATCAGATTATCTGGGCTGTTGGTAAGGGGGATCCAATTGAGGCGCGTCGCCCACAAGATCACTCTGTAGTTGAGTGGGATGTGATCAAGTTGATCACAACTCTCAATGAGCAGGGAATCGTTGATATGGGAGAAGTCGATCGCTTGATGGCGATGGGGTCAACCGGTATGCTCAAAGGATTCCAAAAAGAGCTCTCTGAGGGTGGTTCTTTGAAGGATCTCTTTAAAGAAGATCTTCATGTTACAGGGACGATCGGTAGCCCTATGCAATGTATGATGAAAGGGGTTTGTGGCCAATGTTTACAGTGGCAAGTTGATCCTGCAACAGGAGAGCGCACTAAAGCAGTCTTTACCTGTTCACAGCAAGATCAGCCTCTTAAAGCAGTTGATTTAGATAACCTTACAGCACGTACGAGCCAAAATAGATTGCCAGATATTATCTCATCCCATTGGTTGAGCTATGTTTTAGAAGAGAAGGCAAAAGAAGAGGGCGCATAGAGTTATTTTGAGAGTTCAAATAATCTTGAAAGGATAGATTAAAAGGATAGAGTTTAAAAAGTAATACAAAAGGTAATACAAGAGTAATACAAAAGTAATACTAAAAGAGAGATTCATCAGTATCGATCGATTTACAAAACGAAAAGGTGAGTAAATTGATCAGCTGAAGATCTCTCTTTTCTCTTTTCCTTTTTTTATTTTCTATTTCTATCTCTATTTTTATTGAAAATTAGAAATTAGAAATTAGAAATTAGAAATTAGAAGGGAAGAAGCTCGATCACATCATATGCCGGCGTTTCATAGGGATGCGCTGATTTTAAGGCGGCAATAGCATCATGAATATAGGGTTTTGCGACAACAAGTTCTACGCGCCATTCAGGTACACGTTTTAATTGATCAACCTCACCGGAGTAGGGATTACTGCCGGGGAGAGGTTTGAATTGTCCTTCTCCCAAGACTTGCCAAGCACAGTGTGAATAATTTCCAATTTCACCCCCTTTTGCGGCGAAGATAGCCTCTTTGACTACTTCAAGGTGTGAGTCGGGTACAAAAAAGAGTAGTTTATACATTATTTTCTCCAACTTCGTTAAACTGATTGAGTCTATCTCAATATTGTATATTGTACGGATATTTTAACGCTCTCTGAGCGTCATTCTACAGAGATTATTATTGCTTTAGCAACACTTAAGCGGTATTGCTTCAATAGAGATCTAGCATGGGAGATCTAACATGGAATTTTATTATAATCCCCCCATTGAGCCTTGGTTGAGTATCCTCTACCAAGATGAGGAGATTATGGTTGTCGATAAGCCGGCAGAGCTGCTCTCTGTTCCAGGAAAGGGAGCAGAGCTTCACGATAGTATTATTACGCGTGTACAGTGGGAGTTCCCTGAGGCGGAAACAGTTCATCGACTTGATATGTCAACAAGTGGTATTTTAGTGATTGCTCTTACGAAAGTGGCGGAGCGGGAGTTGAAGCGTCAATTTCGAGAACGAGAGACCTATAAACGTTATATTGCCGATGTTTTCGGAATTATGGAGGAAGATGGGGGGATGATTGATCTTCCCTTAGTCTGTGATTGGGAGCGACGACCGAAACAGATGGTCTGTTTTGAACGAGGCAAAGAGGCGAGGACCGCTTATCGAGTACTTTTTCGTAATCATCAAGAGAATTTCACACGTGTCTCTTTAAATCCTTTAACGGGGCGTTCCCATCAGTTGCGTGTTCATCTCTTATCTTTAGGACATGTCATTTTAGGAGATCGCTTCTATGCGCAAGGAGAAGCACTTCAGCAACGATCTCGATTAGCGCTTCATGCTTGTGAGTTAAAATTGATTCATCCTACAACAAAAGAGGCGCTCCACTTTAAGGTTGCGCCCCCTTTCTAGTCTCTTCTCTCAGTCCATTTTGCATGAATTACGCTAAAGCGTATTAATCGATAGGACAGTAACGATAGAGAAGATTCACCCAATAGTTCGCAACAATAGGGATTAGCTGATCATTGAAGTTATAGTGAGGATTATGAACAGAACAGCCGTGCGCGCCATCAGTCCCATTTCCTACAAAGAGATAGCTTGAGGAAAGTTGTTGCGAGAAAAAAGCAAAATCTTCACTACCAGTCATTGCCGGGAAGTTAGGGATAATCATCTCTTTGCCATAGTAGTCGATCGCGACCTTTTTAGCAAATTCAGTCTCTTTTTGACTATTATGAAGGATAGGGTAGGCGCGTACATAATCGATCTCGGCTGTTGCGCCATAACTTTCCGCCTGTGATTGAATAAGTTGTTTGATACGTTCTTCGACTAGATCTTGAACCGTGGCATTGAGGTTCCGAACAGAGAGCCGTAATGTAACGCTATCGGGAATAACATTAAAAGTGGTTCCGCCATGAATAGAGCCTACTGAGATCACGGTCATTTCTAAGGGAGAGACATTACGCGCAACAATTGATTGAAGGTTGAGAACGATAGAGGAAGCTGCAACAATGGGATCAATAGTGAAATTAGGCATTGCCGCATGGCCCCCTTTCCCCTGAATCTTTACGGTAACACGATCTGAGGAGGCGAGTGCCGCACCACTTTTAAAGCCAAAATGACCGAGCGGGAATCCCGGCATATTATGAAATCCAAAGATCGCATCACAAGGATATTTTTCAAGAACGCCGGCTTCGATCATCGCTTTTGCTCCTCCAAGCTCCTCTTCTGCCGGTTGAAAGAAGAGATTAAGCGTACCTTTAAAGTGAGGGTTTTCTGCAATATATTTTGCAGCCGCAAGAAGCGTTGCAGTATGACCATCATGGCCACAAGCGTGCATAATTCCTTCTCTCTGACTCTTGTAGGGGAGTTGATTCTCTTCCTGAATCTTTAAAGCATCCATATCGGCACGAATACCAATCTTCGGACCATCCCCTATTTTGAGTTGCCCTACAACCCCGGTCTTACCAACGCCCGTTTCGACATGATAACCCCAGCTTTTTAGAGATTCTGCAACTAGCTTAGCCGTTTTAAACTCTTCAAAACCCAACTCTGGAAATTGATGGATCTGCTGCCGAATTATCATCATCTCTTCTGCAATAGTTTGTAGACCTGGGAGTAGATGATTACTATTAAGATGATTCATGTGAGGCCTCTCTCTATCTATGATTTAATGATTTAGGAATAATGTTTAGAAAATAGTGCAATCTACAATATAACGAGATCTTAAGATCTACTCAATATTGATTGAGAGATCAATTTAGCGATTGCAATCAGAGAGTGCATCAGAGATTGTGTTATAGATCGAGCAGGAATCAGATTAGGTACTGATTTAAACCTTGAGTAAGGAGCTATATTGCCTGAGAGTTTAAAGATATTGAGTTGAAATTTTAGGTGGGAGGTTCAATATAGATGGAATAGTAGATGGAATAGGTAGAGGAGATAAGTAGAAGGGATAGGTAGAAGAGATAGAGATTTATCTATTAGGGACAGTTGTACTAGCATTAGTGAGTTGTATAACCATTAAAAATATTGATATTCAGTGAGGAGAGAAGAAATGGCACGTGGTGTGCGGGGGGGTTTAGCAGAAAAAGGGGTCACATTATCCCCAAAGATCTACTTTATAGATGCATTGAGCTATATGGCGCTTGGGCTCTTTTCATCACTCTTGATGGGGCTTATTGTTAAAACATTAGGGCAACAATTGGGGTGGGAGTCATTTGTCGAGTTAGGAAGCTTTGCAATGAAGCCGGAAATTGTTGGCGGTGCAATAGGTGTAGCGATTGCAGCTAGTTTAAAAGCGCCACCATTAATTCTCTTTTCAGCTGTATTTGTAGGGGCTTTTGGTAATAATATTGGGGGACCTGCCGGGGCTTATGTGGCTGTTCTGATCGCAGTGGAGCTTACAAAGTTGATCTATAAAAGCACTAAGCTCGATATTATTATTGTCCCGTTTATCGCTTTTTTAGTCGGTTTCTGGATTGCAAAGTGGATTGGAATACCGATTCATGACTTGATGCGTGGTCTGGGAGATCTGATTAATTGGGCAACAGAGCAACGTCCGCTTGTGATGTCTATTTTAGTTGCAACTGTTATGGGTTTAGCATTAACAGCACCTATTTCGAGTGCTGCGCTCTCCTTTATGTTGGGGTTAGATGGTTTTGCTGCCGGAGCGGCCGTGATTGGTTGTAGTGCGCAGATGATCGGTTTTGCAACGAGTAGCTATCGCGATAATGGCTTTGGTGGATTGATCGCTCAAGGTGTCGGCACTTCAATGTTGCAGATCGCGAATATTATCCGTAAACCTCTTATTTTAATCCCTCCGACTGTTGCCGGAATGATCGCCGCCCCCATAGGTGTCGTTCTCTTTAAGATGACCAATAATGCTGCCGGTGCTGGAATGGGTACAAGTGGTTTTGTTGGCCAATTTATGGCTTTTGAATCGATGGGGTTTTCAATGACAACAGCAATTTATGTCTTGATCTGCCACTTTATATTGCCGGCAGTGATCTCGCTTCTTTTAGCTTATTGGTTCTATCAGAAAGGATGGTTGAAATTAGGTGATATGAAGCTCAATTATGAGTAAGTTAGATTGGAGATGATCTGTTGTTGTATCTATTTTAAACAAGGAATTTGTCCCCTTTACAGTGGTAGGTGTGCTAGTATGCAGAAAGTATCCATTTAGCAATGCGCAAGGAGAGAGTTATGACAAATAGAACAGGTATTACCATGGGTGGCAATCCTATTACACTGATCGGCACAGAAGCTGTCGTTGGGGAAAAGGGTGCTAATTTTACAGTTGTAGATTTTGCTTTAAAGCCTGTCACGTTAGATGATTTTGCCGGCAAAATTAAGATTATCTCTGTTGTTCCATCAATCGATACGGGTGTTTGTGCGATTCAGACAAAGAAATTTGAAGCAGAGGCAACTGCATTGAAAGATACAGTGGTCTTAACAATCTCGGTAGATCTACCCTTTGCACAAAAGCGTTTTGCCGGTGAAAATAGTATCGAAAATAACCATCTTCTTTCAGATTATCAAACACATGATTTTGGTGTTGAGTATGGTTTTGAGATTGAAGGATTAGCGCTTCTCTCTCGAGGTATTGTTGTATTAGATCGTGATAATGTGATTCGTTATGTTGAGTATGTTAAAGAGGTAACAACAGAACCTGATTATGATGCAGCATTAGCGGTTGCAAAATCGCTCTAATTAACGCTTTAACGCTTTAACACTTTAATTAGAGATAAGAGATATCCTGACAGATCCAGCCTCTATCTTTTTATAAAGAAGAATAAGAGGCCAAGAGGGGCAGAGGGGTTAAAATATCTATTAAGGCAGCTCTTAAGCTGCCTTTTTTCTAGGGAGAGAATCGATCGAGCTGGTTAAAGAGGTCATCTAAGATAGTATAGTGATCGCTTGGTAGAAGGATTAGCTCGCTCTCTGCTCCTTCAGTAGATAATTTTTGGTGGTAGGTGAGGCTCTGATAGATCAGCTCAGGAAGTTCATTTTGACCTACTATAATTTTTATCTCTTTGCCCATTGGTGCCGGCAGTGATTGGGGTGAGAGTAGCTCAATCTCTTTGGGACTCAATTGTAAAGCTCGATTGAGGTGACTTTTAGCGATCGATTCGAGTTGATAGAGTCCGCTTAGAAGCCATACCTCATCGATTAATGGATGATTAGCATTGAGGGCAGCAAGATGGGCTCCTGCAGAGTGACCGATAAGGAGGGTAGGTTGTGTTTGATCGATTCTCTTTTCATAGCGGTAGAGATAATCGAGAGCAATGGTTATTGCTCGATTAATTTCGGTTAACGTTGCTGTTGGTGCTAAGGGATACTCTATTAAGAGTAGATGGTAACCTGCGGCCAAAATTGGTTGCGCAATAAATGCAAAATCAGTTTTATCACACCATTGCCAATATCCCCCATGAATAAAGAGGATTGTACCTTTCGACTCTTTTTGATTAAGAAATAGATCATAAGTTGCTCGATCCTTTAGAAAAGATCGGCGCTGTAATGCTTTCTTATCATTGATCTTATCGTGCTTTGTTAAATAGCTACAGTTAAAGATATGGGGATAACGTTCATAAGCGATTTTACTTCGTATTTTAAAATCGTCTAAGATTCTCCCCTCATCGGCAACTGTAGCACTATTATCGTAATGATATCGCTTTTTCATCCTTCTCTCCGATACTCTTAAGGCCTACTACTTAAACCTTAAGAGTATTTTTTATGGGTAGATTTACCCTAGAGTTTGAGTTGATCTCTCTTGATGACGCTTTTTTGCTGCTTAATAAAGTAGAAAATTACTAGAAGAGCCAGGAAAGGAATACCAAACTTTAATGTTGAATGGAAAATATCGGTAAACCAGGTTGTGACGGTGATTGCGATAATTGCTCCTAAGCCGAGCAGAGTTCCGATAGGATATCCTGGCATCTTAAATTTTAATTGAACCTTTTCTCGTCTCATCGCTCTTCTAAAGAAGAGGTGAGTAAAGAAGATCATTCCCCAGGTAAAGAGCGCACCAAACATAGAAAGAGCAATCATAATGGGGAATGCCGTATCGGGGTTAAAGGTATAGACAATCGCTGCAACGGCAATACCACTTGCGGAGAGCGCTAATGCATGCATTGGTACCCCATTTTTATTAATTGTCCCAAAAACTTTAGGTGCATCGCCAGCACGTGAGAGGCTAAACATCATTCTTGTAGAGATGTAGAGCATACTATTCATCGCTGAAAGTGCTGCGATAATGACGATAAAGTTTAAGATGCTATCAGCAAAGGGAACATTGAAGGATTGCATTACAGTTACGAATGGACTGGTTGCTTCTGGGGTAATTAAACTCTTCCATGGCACCAACATAATAATAAGGGCAAGGGAGAGGATATAGAAGATAAAAAGACGCATTAAGGTTGCTTTAAAGGCATGACGTACAGCCTTTTCAGGATCTTCCGCTTCTCCTGCCGCAACTGCAATCATTTCAATACTAAGATAGCTGAAGATAGAGATAATGACGCCGATCCAGACACCAGAAAAGCCATTAGGGAAGAAGCCATCATCTCCGATCAAATTCTCTTTTACTTCTGCGCTATTTTTAAAACTTACAATAACGCCAATTGCCATAATGATAAAGGCGATAATTGCAAAGACTTTGATGGCTGAGAACCAATATTCCACTGATCCAAATGCTTTAACACTATATGCATTCACATAGATGAGTGCGGCAGAAAAGAGAACTATCCAGATCCAAGCAGAGATGTCGGGGAACCAAAATTTCATATAGTCGGCAACTGCGGTAACCTCAGTCCCTACCGCTAAGACGATACAGGCCCAATAGCTATAACGAATGAGAAAGCCAGCTAAAGGATGAACATAATGTTCTGCATAAGCCCCAAATGAACCTGAGGTAGGATGTTGAACGGTCATCTCAGCTAAGCACCCCATTAAGAGGAGAGCGATAACACCCCCAATTGCATAACTAACAATAACACCAGGGCCTGCAAAAGCGATAGCGAACTTACTACCGAGGAAGAGTCCTGTACCAATAGCACCACCGATAGCGATCATCGCCATCTGCTTGCCGGTTAATTTTTTATGAAGACCTGCTTCACGAGCTTGAATTTTATCAAAGCTACTCATTGTATCCTCCTAAGATCTTATTGATATTAAGATCTTAAATTCCTCTGTTTAGTTGATGGTGGCTGATAACTTCAGCCATTTTTATTCTTTTTGTTCTTGTTATTCTTTTACTAAGAAGTATCCTATTTTTCTGCCATTAGCTATCTCTTTCGATTTTAATCCCATTTTGCTCTTAAGTTTACTTTTGTTGATAGATAGTGGCCGCTATTGTCGATTAGAGTTAATAAAATTGATATGAATCAGCCGATATGAATCAACCGATATGGCGTCAATTTCATCTGTCTCGACAATAGCGCATGATGAGATATGAACTTAGGTCACATCTCCCCTCTGTTGATAACGAGGATTCTCCCACTCTCTATTTTCAAATACCGCCTTAATATGGGCGACAGCATTCCAAATATCGCTATAGCTGAGATAGAGTGGTGTTACACCAAAACGCATGACCTCAGGCTCTCGATAATCACCAATAACACCGCGGGCAATGAGAGCTTGAATGACGGCATACCCCTCTTTATGTTCAAAGCTAACATGGCTACCACGATAGTGATGATCTAAAGGTGTAATCAGTTTTAAACCATATTGATGACACTCTTGCTCTACTAATTGGATAAAGAGATCGGTAAGGGCCAATGACTTTTTACGAATCTCCTCCATATCTGTCTGTAGGAAGATATCGACACCTGATTCAATGAGTGACATGGAGATAATTGGTTGTGTTCCACATAGATAGCGGCGAATACCTGATGCTGCCTCATACTTTACAGCCATATCAAAAGGGCGTTCATGACCCCACCAGCCAGAAAGTGGTTGCCAGAAACGAGTTTGATAACGAGGATGAACCCAGAGCATTGCGGGCGATCCAGGGCCACCATTGAGATATTTATAGGTACAGCCAACAGCAAAATCGGAATCACTGCCATTAAGATCGATGGGAACTGCACCGATAGAGTGACAAAGATCCCAGATCACTAATGCGCCTTTCTCATGTGCGATTCTATTTGTTTCTGCCATATCATAGAAGTAACCGGTACGATAATTGACGTGAGAGAGTACGATAGCCGCAGTATTCTCATCGATAGCCGTTGTAAGATCATCAGGATGATCAATCAGCTCAATGCGATAACCTCGATCTAAAAATTGGGTAAAACCTTGAATAATATAGAGATCCGTTGGGAAAGAGTCTCTCTCTGCAATAATAACTTTACGTTGAGGATCTTTCTCCTCTTGAATATGAATAGCGCTCGCTAATACTTTAAAGAGATTGAGGGAGGTTGTATCGGTAATGACGGTCTCTCCTGTTTCAGCACCGACAAGTTGACCTACTTTATCTCCTAAGCGTGTCGGAAGATTCCACCAATCATTACTATTCCAACTATTAATAAGATCATTTCCCCACTCTTTCATAATCACTTCTGCTGCGAGTGCTTCTGCTGATTTCGGACGGGCACCGAGAGAGTTTCCGTCGAGATAGATAACACCTTCTGGAAGAGCAAATTGCTCCTTAAAGTGGGCTAATGTATCATTCTGATCATGCTGCAGACAATCTTGAAGTGTGATCATAATATTCTCCTTGGTACTTTAGTTGTTTTATCGATTACTTTCTATCTATTATTTTTTCACTGTTTTCACTGTTTTCACTGTTTTCACTGTTTTTTAATAGTATTTAAATTATGTTATTGATCGCTTTACTGTTTATCTATAAATGATTAGTATGATTTGTCTTATTTATCCATAAATAATTTATTTATAAATAGTGAGAATATTCGCTCTATCTCTATCTCTATCTCTATCTCATCTATTTTTAGAAAGCTTATTAAAATTGGTGACTATTAATTAGTGTTAGCCCCCATTTAGAGCGCCTTGTTGACATTTTGTGACTGATATTATTATCCATTTTTTTGATTTAAATCGTATGATTTTTCAAAATCAAATAATGAATAATTAACGAAAATTTAATTATCTTTTAGTTGTTTCTTAATCATTTTCATCATATCTTCTAATTTATCTTCTATTTTATTCTCTTTTAAGAATTACAGTTCCAATTTAGCACGAAGTTTAACGAATTGTATTGCAAATAAATAACTCAGAAAACTATTTTTTAGAATTAAATACGGTAAGATGAGATAAAAAGAGAGGAGATTCTAAATGAAACTAGATGAAATAGATTTAAAGATTTTACGTGCACTGAAAGAAGATGGTCGATTATCGAATCAAGATTTAGCTGAAAGAATATCGCTTTCCCCTTCAGCGTGTCATCGAAGAGTCAAAGAGCTTGAAAATAGTGGGATTATTAAAGGATATCGCGCTGTTTTAGACGAAAAGAAATTGGGAAGAGAGATTGAAGCCTTTGTTGAGATAGGTCTTATGCATCTCGACGAATCGGGCCATCAACATTTTTGTGATCACATAGCGACACTCCCTGAGGTAATTAATGCTTATATCATCACTGGGGAGTCAAATTATCTGCTTCATGTGAGAACCAATAATTTCTCCACTTTCTCCTACTTCATTACTCATAAATTGAATAAGATCTCCGGCATTATTAAGATCCATTCAAAGATCGTGATTAGTGATGTTAAGAAGATGTAGAAGCAGATCGTTAACAGCGGATAGTTAGAGACAGATAAGTAGAGCCCGAAAGAGTAAATTTTATTGATCGACTCTTTCGGGCTCATAGTTTATGGGGTAATAAGAGGGTTATGGAATAAGAGAAGCCTTATTGTAATAAGGTTTAAGCTTCGTGAGCAATCTTCTCAAGATATTGATTGATAGCATCCGATTCATACATCCAGTTTACCGTACCATCACTATTTTCAATGCGAAGGCAGGGGACTTGACGTTTTCCACCTTGCGTGAGTAACTCTTCTGCAAATTGTGCATTATCCTTTGCATCTCTCAATTCAATATTGAGATTGAGTCTTTTAATGGTGCGGCGCACTTTAACGCAGAAAGGGCACATGTGGAATTGATAGAGTGCAAGATGAGCTGTTTTTTGATCCATCTTTGCTTGCGCTTCCGCTGATCGTTTAACGGGAGTAGGGGAAAAAGTACTATCAAAAAAGAGAATTGCTTTACCTAGAATATTACGTATCAGTTTCATATTAAATCCTTTTATAATAACTCTATTAACATGGTTCCGTAAGGAGAGATAGAGAAGGGATGGCGAGAAGAGGCCAAAATAGAGAAGGGCTTAGTGTATCAAGCTTTCCGAGAAATGAGAAACGGAGAAATGGTGAAAGAGGGAAGTCAAAATGGGGGTTATGCTCTGTAAGCTTCTGTTTGGATCATCTCTACTCAGGTCATCTCTCAAGCACGGTGATGATCACGCAACCAGCGATCGAGACTATTACTGAAGTTTTGGCGATCTCGTTGATTGAGTGGTTCAGGGCCTTTAGTCTGTATCCCACTACCACGAAGTAATTCATTAAAATCTCGCATCGCAAGTTTGGCATTGATGCTTCCTAAATCATAAAAATCTCCACGAGGATTGAGAGCAATTCCCCCTTTATCGAGAACATCTTTCGCTAATGGAATATCGGCAGTAATAATAAGGTCATTCTTCTCTGTCATTGAGACAATACGTTGATCGGCAACATCAAATCCTGATAATACTTGAATTGCTTGCAGAAAGGGAGAACGTGGCAATTTTGTAGGCTGATTGGCGATAAAAATAACTTTTATCCTTTCACGAATCGCTGTCCGGCAGAGAATCTCCTTTAAAACATTAGGGATAGCATCAGCATCTACTAAAATTTGTGCCATTTTGATCGCCTTCTTAATCTCTATTTTTATAATTTGTCTTGGGGGAGTGAATAACTCACTATAAAGTAAAAGAGCCCTTTGAATGAAGAGCTCTTTATATCGTTACTATCTTTTCATTTTTGTTTAGCGAACAATCATGATATCGCAAGTTGAGTGGCGAACGGTGCTTTCAGAGACAGATCCAACAAACATTCTCTCTACCATGCCGTAACCTGTTGCACCCATGACAATAAGATCTGCATTCACTTCAGGCGCGATCTTCTTAGCGATCACTGATCTTGGTGAACCTTCTTTCTTCAAGGTTGCGATATCTGTAAGCCCAGCATCTTTTGCTTTTTGCTCTGCATCTGCAAGAATTTTTTTCGCATTATCTTCTGCATACTCTTCAAGTGGCTCACGGTAAGCAATCGCTAATGAATATGAGCGAACATCAATAACGTGAGCAATCACTAACTTGCTTGTATAGAACTTTGCTAATTCAATTGCACGATCGAGTGCTTTAAGAGAAGCGTCAGAACCATCAACAGGGACTAAAATCGTTTTATATTGTTTACTCATATTAAACTCCTAATATTGGGTTGAGGCTAAAGATAGATCGATACTATGTATCAATATCGTCTCGGATACTCGGGTAACGAATAATAGAGACTTTATATCAAACACTTAATATCAAGTATCATATTTGCCACTTTCTTTTAAGTTATTCTTTTAGGTTATTTATTGATTCAATAGCTTAACGAGCGATCCCTAAAAGGTGCTATTGACGCGCTCTTTTCGACTATTAATCATTTTCATTATACCCAACTTAATGATTATTTACAGAAGATTAAAAATAGAAATAGCGACCAAGATCAATGCAATTTTAGAAGTGATTAACGACGATAGTCGATCTTCTCTTCTGATTGAAGGTAGATGTGTGTTTCCGGCAACGTTGTTGTCGCTATAATCTTACCTCTACGGATAGAGTAGCGGGTTGGAACCTGGCGTCTTAAGGCATCAAAACCATTCTCTGCAGGAAGAATTAAGCAGTTTGCATCGAATCCCTCTTCAATACCATATTTTTCTAGATGAAGTACCTTCGCGCTATTGTTGGTAATAAGATCTAAACCATTATTGAGTTCAGGATATCCCATCATCTGTCCAACATGCATTCCCATATGAAGAACTTGTAACATATTCGCCGTTCCTAGTGGGTACCAAGGATCAAAAACATCGTCATGACCAAAAGCAACATTGAGTCCTGCTTTTAAGAGCTCTTTAACGCGCGTCATCCCTCTACGTTTAGGGTAACTGTCGAAACGACCTTGTAGATGAATATTGACTAATGGATTGGCCACAAAATTGATTTTTGAGAGACGGAAAGCACGAAAGAGGCGGGATGTATATGCATCATTATAAGAGCCCATCGCAGTTGTGTGGCTCGCTGTGACTCTCTCTCCTATTTCATCACGATAAGCAAATGCAGCAACTGATTCAACAAAGCGAGATTGCTCATCATCGATCTCATCACAATGGATATCGATGAGGCGATCATATTTTTTAGCAAGAGCGAAGAGATACTCTAATGATTGCACGCCATATTCACGCGTGAACTCAAAGTGAGGGATTCCACCGACAACATCGGCTCCCATCTTTAATGATTCTTCGAGAAGTGCTTCACCTTGGGGAAAGGAGAGGATTCCCTCTTGTGGGAAGGCAACAATTTGTAGGTCGATAAACTCTTTTACCTCTTCTTTAAGCTCAAGCATCGCTTCTAATGCAACTAATGAAGGATCAGAAATATCGACATGTGTTCTAACATGTTGAATACCATTAGCGATCTGCCATTTTAATGTCTTTAATGCTCGAGTTTTAACATCTTCATGATTTAAAAGCGCTTTTCGTTCTGCCCAACGCTCAATACCTTCAAAGAGTGTTCCGGAGAGGTTCCATTTGGGTTCTCCAGCTGTTTGAGTGGTATCGAGATGAATGTGTGGTTCGATAAATGGAGGAATTAATAACCCCTCTTCCGCATCAATCTTTTTGATCGATTCAGAGACCTCAAAAGGCTCATCTTGTGGTAAAATTTTTGCAAATTTCCCATCAGCAATAAGCACTTTCCAGAGTCCGGCATGATTACGAAGGTGTGTATTTTCAATCAGTAGTTGCATCTTGCTTACCCCTATTTCCTATCTATTTAATATGGTTTTTAGCACCTAATGTCTTTTCGAGAAGTATATAGGTGATTAATGATGCGATCACGGAGTTTAGAGGAACTATGCCTCCGAGAAGATAACTTGCTAAAACGCCGGCAATTACGGCGATAATCGCATTCCAATTCATAAAGATGGCATTCATCTCTGTAATCTGCTCATACCGTTTTTTCTGCATAAAGAAGTCGGCTATCAGGATTGTTCCAACGGGAGGAATCGCAGATGATAAAAAGATGAGCCAGTCGACAAAGTTATTATAGAGCCATAGTGAACTAATGGTACCGATAAATCCTAAAATCATAGAGAGCTTGCGACTAGAGATCCCTGTGATGCTCGAAAAGCCCAGTCCTGATGCATAGAGTGCATTATTATTAGTCGTCCAGATATTTAAGCCTAAAATAAGAATTGCCGGGATAATTAAGCCTTGGATCAGCATCACATCAAAAATATCGGCTTTTCCTAAGGCTAAAGTACCAATTGCTCCAAAGATAAACATTAAAGAGTTGCCAATGAAGAATGCAAGGACTGCAGCAATAATCGCAGTTTTAGCATTGCGTCCAAAGCGAAGAAAATCTGCTGTCAATGTGCCGGCACTAATAAAAGAGCCGATAACAATACTCAGAGCGCTTGCCATAGTGAGTGGATCAGTTGGTTCAACAGCTGCAAGTGCTTGAACACCACCGACAGAATCGACAGCTTCCCAGACAGAATAGATTCCAAGAATACTCATAGAGGGGACTGCTAAAATTGAAAGAGCAGCAATTGCGCCGATACCAAAATACATTGTCCCTGTCATCAGGGCCCCGGCAATAGCGATAAGAAGATAGAGATTGATGCCAGTTACTTCACTCACAGGAATAACAAACATTGCAACACCAACACCAAACCAACCCACTTGTGTGCCAGCAAGAAGTAGGGAAGGGAGCCAAGCCCCGCGACGACCAAAAGCGTAGCGTGCTAAAAGATGAGTTGTTAACCCCGTTTTGACACCAATATAGCCTAAAAATGCGGTGTAGATCGCTAAAAATGAGTTACCAATTAAGATCGCGATAAAGAAGTTATTGAGGTTTAAGCCCGCTCCTACACGTCCTCCAGCTAGCATACTTGCTGAGAAGAAAGTGAGGCCTAACATAATAAAGGAGAGGGAGATAAGACTTTTTCGTTGTTCTTGCGGGACAATACCTTGGCTATAGTTGATATCTTGAGGTTGAGACATCGGTGGGACTCCATGAATGATTGATAAAATAAAGTTCTATGAATTATAGGTCTGTTTTGTCCAATTGGGAGTAATCACTATTTTGATTCGCCTCTTTTGTGCGTACAAAACTTTCCCATAATAGATCTTTTTTTTAAAAAGAGAAGTAAATAGCTAGATATTAGACACTAATCATTAGACACTTATCTCAAGTGAATTTAAGTAAATAGATAGACGTAAAGGATAGACATAAAAGATAGACATAAAAAAAGAGATCTAATCTCTATGTATGAGTATTAGATCTCTCTATTATTACGATTTTGATATTTGAAAGGTAATTTTTGGGGAAATTAAAATTACTTAGAGATATGTGCTACTAAGTCGAGAACTTTATTAGAGTAACCGATCTCATTGTCATACCAAGATACAACTTTAACAAAAGTATCCGTTAAAGCGATACCCGCTTTTGCATCAAAGACAGAGGTGCATACTTCACCTAAGAAGTCTGTTGATACAACTGCATCTTCGGTATAGCCTAAAACACCTTTTAACTCACCTTCTGCCATCTCTTTCATTTTTGCGCAGATTTCATCATAAGTTGCAGGCTTCTTCAAGTTAACAGTTAAGTCAACAACAGAAACGTTAGGGGTTGGAACGCGGAAAGACATACCGGTTAATTTACCGTTAAGTTCAGGGATAACAACACCCACAGCTTTAGCAGCACCTGTTGATGAAGGGATGATATTTTGTGATGCGCCACGGCCACCTCTCCAATCTTTAGCAGAAGGACCATCAACCGTTTTTTGAGTTGCAGTTGTTGCGTGAACTGTCGTCATAAGACCTGATTCAATACCCCAAGTATCGTTAAGTACTTTAGCGATAGGTGCTAAGCAGTTGGTTGTACATGATGCGTTTGAAACGATATCTTCGCCTTTATAGGTGTTTTCATTAACACCGATAACAAACATTGGTGTCTTATCTTTTGAAGGGCCCGTCATGACAACTTTTTTAGCGCCTGCTGTAATATGTTTACGTGCTGTTTCATCAGTTAAGAAGAGGCCCGTTCCTTCAACAACAACATCAACATTGATCTCATCCCACTTAAGGTTTTCTGGGTCTCTTTCAGATGTAACGCGGATCTTCTTGCCATTGACCACTAAGTGCCCATCTTCAACTTCTACTGTGCCATTGAAACGACCATGTGTAGAGTCATATTTGAGCATATAAGCCATGTAATCAACATCGATTAGATCGTTGATTCCAACCACTTCAATATCGTTGCGTTCGCATGCTGCACGGAAAACAAAGCGACCAATACGACCAAAACCATTAATACCAACACGAATTGCCATGATGTATCTCCTTTTGAGAGTCAATTTACAGATTAGATAGTTTACGTATGATAACTGAATAATTGCGATTTTCTACTTTCACTTCTCATTGCACAATTATAAAATTATGTAATTACGCAATTATGTCACTAAACAGTTGTAACTAACTAATAGGCTGTAATAGAGGTTAAAATAAGAATAAAAAAACCAAAATAAAAATCGGAATGAAAATAAAAGCTATAACATCAGAATAGATTTATAAAGTTAAGATATTAGCGATAGAAGACCCTAAATAATAAAGCTTTTAATTTAATTGAGGGCTTCAAATAGGGTCTTCAGTAAGAGTTTAACGATAATTTCTTATTAATCTCAATCTATTCTACCTAATTTAATCTTGATAGTTCTTGATGAAGTCAAGAAGTAGTGGAACAGGACGTGCTGTTGCCCCTTTTTCTTTACCCGAAGTCCATGCCGTTCCGGCAATATCAAGGTGAGCCCAAGGGTAATCTTCTACAAAGCGCTCAAGGAAGCAAGCTGCGGTAATTGATCCTGCACCGCGACCACCACTGCTAATATTCCCCATATCAGCAAAGTTGGAATCGAGCATTGGTTGGAAGATATGATTCCAAATAGGGAATTCCCACACGTAATCGCGAGTTGTCTCTGCTGACTCTTTTAACTTATTGCTCAGTGAATCATTATTACTAAAGAGTCCCGATACTTCATGACCTAATGCCACGATAATTGCACCTGTTAATGTTGCAATATCGACAATCGCTTTAGGTTTAAATTGTGTTGCATAGGTTAGGGCATCACAGAGAATGAGACGGCCTTCAGCATCAGTATTGAGGATCTCAATTGTCTGACCAGACATTGAAGTAACAACATCACCCGGTTTTACAGCTTTGCCAGATGGCATATTCTCTGTTGCTGGGATTAAGCCGATCACATTCGCTTTTAAATTGAGCTCAGCAAGTGCTCTGAAAGTTCCTAATACAGAAGCTGCACCGCCCATATCGTACTTCATCTCATCCATCGCCGCGCCTGGTTTGAGTGAGATGCCTCCTGTATCAAAAGTGACCCCTTTACCGACTAAAGCGATAGGTGCTTCATCTTGCATCTCATCATGGATATATTCGAGCACAATAAAGCGAGGTTTCTCTTTTGAACCTTGTGCTACTGCGAGAAAAGCACCCATACCTAATTTCTTGATATCATCTTTATTGAGAACGGTTGCTTTGATGCTTGGGTATTTTTCTGCAAGTTTTAGCGCAGCTTCGCCAAGATCTTTAGGTGTCATCATATTTGCCGGCATATTCGCTAATGTTTTTGTTAAAGACATACCGTTAACTAATGCTTGGCCATAGGCAACTGCTTCTGCAATACCTGCTTCTTCATTGCTATCTAAAATTGTGATTGTTTTGAGCTCTAGCGCTTTAACTTTCTCTTTTTTCTCAGCTGCAAATTGATAGAGCACATCGCCGATAGATTGGATGAGTGCTGGAATTGAAGTTGCTTTACGCTTGCAATTTTCGAGTAAGGCAAAGGTAGCATCTTTTGCCGGGGTTGATTTAATCCAGCGAGTTGCAGCCGCAACAGCTTTACGCATGATGTCGATATTATATTTCTCTTCTTGCCCAAGACCGACCACTAATAGGCGCTTAGCTTTGATAGCGTTTAATCCAAGAAGTGGTAGCACTTCGCCGGCTTTTCCGCTGATATCACCACTCTCTACTAATCTTCCTAATTCTCCATTTAAGAGAGTATCTAATTTTTCTGCTGTCGCAGTTAGTTTCCCTTCAAAAGCGCCGACAACAAGACAATCTGTCTGATGTTGTTCGAGAGCACTATGTGCTGCGTGAAAAGTCATTTTATTGATATTCATAATATTCCTTTAAACAATCCTTGAGAGGTAACTCTTTTGTGGAAGACTTACTCTTCCTTCAACTCTCCATCTAAAATTTTGCTCGTTGCGATTTAAGTATGGGGGTTAAAGAGTAACGCGGTTAAGAGATCTGTCCTTAGTTAATGGTCAAAATGTGTAACATAGAAATTATCTCTATTTGTAAATGAGATTATGTGGCTTTAATTTCTATATTCAACAGGCAAGTTATTTATTTGTACAAATATGGATGGATAAAAGTGGCAGATAGAGAAAGAGAGATCAACATTGAGTGGATCTCTCTTTTAGCTCTTATTGCTCTGTGACAACTAAACGCCCACGTAAGGAGTTTGGTTGAGCTTCTGTAATAATCACATCACAGAAGTGGCCAATGAGTGAATTAGGCGCTTCAAAGTTTACGACACGATTATTTTCGGTTCTTCCAGCAAGTTCTTTCGGGTTATTGCGGGATGGGCGATCAACTAAAATGCGTTGTACAGTGCCGACCATCGATTGTGAAATAGCGGTTGCCTGCTCAGTTAACTTTGCTTGAAGGCGAGCAAGACGCGCTTTTTTCTCTTCTAAAGAGACATCATCGGGTAGATTAGCTGCTGGTGTTCCCGGTCTTGCTGAGTAGATGAAGCTAAATGAATGGTCGTAATGGATATCCTCTACGAGTTTCATTGTTGCCTCAAAATCTGCCTCACTCTCTCCAGGGAAGCCGACGATAATATCGGTGGAGATAGAGATATCTGGGCGAATTGCACGGAGCTTCTTAATTTTGGCTTTATACTCTAATACCGTATGGTTTCGTTTCATCATCATCAAAATATGATCTGATCCTGACTGAACAGGAAGATGGAGATGAGAGACAAGCTTTGGAACACGCGCATAAGCTTCGATTAGGCGATCATTAAAGGCAATTGGATGAGATGTGGTATAGCGAATTCTCTCAATACCTTCAATCTCAGCGACATACTCAATAAGAAGTGCTAGATCTCCAATTTTGCCATCGGGCATCTCACCTTGGTAATCATTCACATTTTGCCCAAGGAGTGTTACCTCGCGAACTCCTTGTTCAGCAAGTGACGCGATCTCTCCAAGCACATCGATAAAGGGGCGCGAGATCTCTTCGCCACGCGTATAGGGGACAATACAGAAAGAGCAATATTTATTGCATCCTTCCATAATTGAGACAAATGCGGTAACGCCTTCAGCGCGAGGCTTAGGAAGGTGATCAAATTTCTCTATTTCAGGGAAAGAGACATCTACCTGAGTCCCATTACCTTGCCAAACGTCATTGAGCATTTTTGGGAGGCGATGGAGCGTTTGAGGACCAAAGATAATATCAACAAAGGGCGCGCGCTTCTTAATCGCTTCCCCTTCTTGTGATGCCACACATCCGCCAACAGCGATCACAATGTGAGGGTTCTCCTCTTTATGTTTGCGCCAACGACCTAATTCAGAGAAGACTTTCTCTTGTGCTTTTTCACGAATTGAGCAGGTATTGAGTATAAAAAGGTCTGCTTCTTCAATCTTGTCGGTCTGTTCTAAGTTGCAAAATGCTTTGAGTGAGTCTGCCATCTTCTCTGAGTCATACTCATTCATCTGACAGCCCTGGGTTTGAATATAAAATTTCTTATATTGTACTGTGGACATAACTAGTTATAAATCTCGCAAGTTTGTAGATATCGATCGATGATCTCGATAATTTTTAACGCTCTATTTTAGCCTATTTCTCTAATAACTTCAGGTTAGTTTGTTGGCGATTTCCGATCTGTTTTGTCTGTTATCGCTTTGGACACTCAATTGTAGTTATCGGAGATATAGGCTCACCTTTTACAACTTAGCCCTCTTGAATCCAGATATAACTTGCCATGCGTCCCGATTTAACGCCATCTCGGCGATAAGAGTAGAAGAGGGAGGGATCTGAGTAAGTGCAAAGATCTCCTCCATAAATTTGTGTTCCAGGGATACCGAGATTCTTTAAACGTAATTTTGCGAGTTGGTAGATATCAGCAAGATACTTTCCATTATTGGGAGAGGGGATAAATAGTGAAGGGTGATCTCTCTCTATATTGCTGATATTTTTCAGTAGGGTATTACGATATTGAAAGGCGGATTTCACCTCAGGACCAATCTCAAATGCTTTTTGGGAGATTGCAGGGCCTAGCCAGACAAAGAGATCGTCACTTTTTTGCTTTAAAGCGTGAACACTATTTTCAATAATATCCATCAAAAGTGAGCGCCATCCTGCATGAATGGCAGTTACAACGCTCTCTTGACGATTAGAGATGAGGATAGGCAAGCAATCTGCGGTTAAAATCATTGCCGGTTGATTGAGCTCGCTGGTGTAAGCTGCATCGGCGCCGGCACCATTCCACTCAGGTAAGATGGGTACAGAGAGATTGGAGTGAATTTGGGTCAATGAGAAGTGGATGCCGGGAATTTTAAAGGTCTCTCTGAGGCGCTCTCTATTAGCCAATACATCTTCCCGTCGGTCAGCAGAACTTAAGCTCAAATTAAGACCAGCGTAATCTCCTTGAGAAACCCCACCTTTGCGCGTTGTTGTAAAAGCCTTTATCCGTTGGGAGAGGGGCCAGTTCGGAGCAATAACTACGATCCCATTATCTTGTTTAATGATCTTGCTGCTCATAAGCGATACTCTCCTCTCGAATGGCATCTACTAGATTTTTGAGATCATTAGGCCAAGGTTGCTCAAAAGAGAGGGACTCCCCCGTACGTGGATGATCGAAGGCAATAGAGTAAGCATGTAGTGCTTGACGTTTAAATCCTCTTAAGACATTTTCAGCGTGTTGCCCAAATTTTTTGGGTATCCGAAGACGCGCACCATAATCACTATCACCAACAATAGGGTAGTTAATATGTTGCATATGGACACGAATTTGGTGAGTTCTGCCGGTCTCTATATTGACCTCTAAAAGCGTATGAGCCCTAAAGCGCTCTTTAACACGAACATGGGTGATCGCCTCTTTACCTTCATTGTTACCCTCCTCATCAGTCTCTGTAACCCACATATGTTTCCGGCGATGAGGGTTGCGACCAATAGGGGCATCAATGGTGCGGCCAGAGATCATCTCTCCTATCACAAGGGCGTGGTAGATCTTAGTCGGTGTTCTGGCTTTAAATTGCTCAATGAGATTCTCTTCTGCTGCCATATTTTTGGCAATAACTAAAATGCCGGAGGTCTCTTTATCGAGGCGATGAACAATACCGGCACGACTTAAATTTGCTAACTCTGGGCAGTGGTGAAGGAGTGCATTTGCAAGCGTTCCCTGTTGATTGCCGGCACCAGGATGAACAACCATACCCGCAGGTTTGTTGAGGACAATGATGTCATCATCTTCAAAAATAATGTCAAGATCGATCTTCTCTGGGACAATTTCTTCACTATCTGATTGATTTTTTTCGATAGTTAGTTGAATAATATCTTGAGAAGAGACACTATCTCTCGGGCGAGGTACTTCGCCATTGAGAAGGACTTGACCATTCTTAATAAGACGTTGCCCTTGGCTTCGAGATAGATTAGGCTGAAGAAGCGGAAGGATCGCATCGATGCGCTCTCCGGCTAGATGTTCGGGGATTGTGATAGTAAAAGTTTCTGACTGTTTCATAATTTATCTGTATAATCTCGAAGAATTAATTCAATTTGTTGGACCTATAGTAATAAAATGAAAGCGAAAACACTAAAAATTTTTATGATACTAATCACTGCTGGCGTTATTTCCGCTTGTGGTTCGACCTCTGCTAAAAAAGATGATAAGTACTACGCAATGACGGGACAGGATCTTTTAGAGGAGGGGAATAAAAACTTAGAAGGTGCTAGCTATGAGGTTGCAGTTCAACACTATGAGGCTATTGAAGCAAGATTCCCAAATACAAGTCTTGCTGAACAAGCAAAATTAAATAAGATTTATGCTCATTACCATAATCGTGATCATGATAAAGCTTTAGCAGAGATCGATACCTTTATTAGACTCTACCCTCACCATGAGAGTATCGACTATCTCTACTACATGCAAGGTTTGATCAACTTTGATAGAGCAAGATCGATACTTGATAAACTTCTTCCTCCCGATCGGGCGAAGATTGATCAGAATCAGATGAAAGAATCGCTCCAATCATTTATGACGGTAATCGAGCGCTATCCTGATGGTGATTATGCGGAAGATTCAGCTGAGCGCGTTATCTATCTTCGTAATTTATTAGCCGAAGCTGAAATTCATAAAGCAAAATTCTACCTTGATCGTCATGCATATGTGGGTGCTGCCAATCGTGCGCAATATGTTCTCGATAATTATGATGCAACAACATCGGTGTCGGATGCTCTCTATATTCAAGCAAAGGCCTATCAAGCGCTCGGCTTAGATGAGCTTTCTCAAAAGAGTCTTGCGGTGTTACTCCACAACTTTCCATATGATAAGCGCCTTGTAGAGTTTGGTTACACCATTACACCTACCGGTGCCGTTTTAACTGAAAGTGTTGTTGAAGAGTAGAAGAGATTGACGCATACACTTAAACCTATTGCTATTGTCGATATATTATAATCAACCCCTTAATAACCTCTTTATGGCTGTTATTAAGGGGTTATTTGATTTTACTGTTTTTCACCACTTTCTATAGAATAGCGGCTCTATTTGCGAGGCTAAGACAAAACTAGAGCTGCTTTCATCTCTACAATGATGATATCTCTTGTTTTTAAGATCATTTATGTGCAATATTGATTGTTTATCTGAATAAATTTGGATAAATATATTGGCCGGATATGGGTATATTAGATCGATCTAATCGGTGAAGCGTTAATAGGGTAAGATAACGAAAGATGTAAAAGATAGAACAGAAGAAGATAGAATAAAGATAAAGAAAGATATATGAAGTCTGTATGGAATAACAATATATGATAGTTTTGACACTCTATAGGTTGTTGTGGTGGGTTCTTTTACCCATTATTATTGTCACTCGGCTTTTTCGAGATTGGCGCTCCCCATTAGGTGTACGTTCCTTTTTACATCGCTTTGGTTTTCATAAATTGCCGGCAGCTGATCTAGTGATTCATGCTGTTTCATTGGGAGAAGTGCGTGCCGTCACCCCATTAGTTCGAAGATTACTACAAGAGAAGCAGTACTCGATCCTTTTTACTGCAACCACTTTAACCGGTAGTGATCAAATTGTTCGCACATTTAAGAAAGAGATCGCCTCTGGAGCGCTTTATCACTCCTATCTGCCACTCGATTTTGGTCCTTCTGTTTCTCGCTTTCTGGCGCAGGTAAAACCTAAAGCGATTCTGATTATGGAGACCGAGATTTGGCCTAATTTAATCTATCAAGCAGGAAAGCGTCACATTCCTCTGCTTATTATTAGCGCATGTCTCTCTGATCGTTCTTATCGTCGTTATCAAAAAATTGCTCCAGCGATGCATCGGCTCTTGAAGTCTGTGGATGTTTTAACACAGACGGATGAAGATACCTTACGCTTTGAAGTTTTGGGAGCGAAATCGGTAGAGCGGATGGGGAATATTAAATATGATCTTACCGTTTCAGATACCCTCTATCAAAAAGTAGAGCCTTTAGTAGCACAGCGCTCGCCTCGCTCGATCTATTGGATCGCTGCAAGCACTCATGAAGAGGAGGAAGAGATTGTTGTTGAGGCCTATATTAAGGCGCGTCGCCGAGCACCGCATCTTAAATTAATTTTGGTACCACGCCATCCTGAGCGCTTTCAAGAGGTGCGCTATCTATTAGAGGAGTATGCAGATGCGCATGATTTTAAGATCTCTATTCGCAGCGAAGGAGATCTTTTAATGCTCAATCCAAATGCAGATATTTGGCTGATCGACACTTTAGGAGAATTACTACTCTTCTATCTCTTTGCTGATATTGTGACGGTTGGCGGTAGCTTTGTCCCAATTGGTGGGCATAATATCTTAGAGCCGGCCTATTTTGCTAAACCAATTATTGTTGGGCCCCATATGGAGGAGAATCGGGAGACCTTGTTCAACTTCCTTGAAAGTAGAGCATTGATACAGGTAGATGCAGATCAGCTAGCGGAGGTTGTCATCGACTTTGCAAATGATCCCTCTCTCCGTGAAAGTTACGGCGCTGCCGCACAGAAAACAATGGCTCAAAATCAAGGTGCTATTGAGGTTGTCATGGCAAAGTTGAATGAGCTTCTTGATTAATTCTCAGATTAAGCTTCATTTTTATCCATCATTGGGGATCATTTGCTAATTCTTAGCCATCTCTTATATACTGCTAAAGTTCTTTGCTAATCCTTCCTCTCTTTCTTTATCTATTTAATGACCTTTTAATGACCTTTGTAATATGGTCAGCTTCTGAGTGATATCAATAGAGAGAAAGACCTAATAATGAACAACAAATTAGATTGTTGCGATAGTTTTAGGGATAACTGTTATTGAGTATCAATGAAGCGGGTCTCAAATAAAGAGATCATCAATGGACTTTTCCATGATTAATCTGCATGAAGAGGATCTGCATGAAGAGGTTATAGGAGAAAGAGATAGGGTAGCAAATATTTGATAATAAAATAATTTAATGCAATATTGATCAAACAATTTTAAGTTAGATATTATATATATTCACATACTGATAAGGATAGATAACAAATATGGCAAAATCTAAGATTTTTTATACAAAGACAGATGAGGCGCCAGCGCTTGCAACCTACTCATTTCTTCCGATCGTAGAAGCTTTCACCTCTCCTGCTGAGATCGATATCGAGGTTAAGGATATCTCACTTACGGGAAGAATCTTAGCGCTTTTCCCTGATCTTCTCACAGAAGAGCAACGTGTTGAGGATGCTCTTTCAGAGCTAGGTCATTTAACACAAGATCCTAAAACAAATATTATTAAACTCCCTAATATTTCGGCATCTATTCCACAGTTAAAGCGCGCAATTGCAGAGCTACAGGCGGCAGGTTTTGCTATCCCTGATTTTCCTGAAGAGCCAAAAGATGAGAAAGAGGCAGAAATCAAAGCACGTTATGCGCGTGTGTTAGGGTCTGCTGTCAATCCTGTATTACGTGAAGGGAACTCGGATCGTAGGGCACCGGCAGCAATTAAGGAATTTGCGCGCAATAATCCGCATTCAATGGGTGAGTGGAAAAAAGATTCAAAAACAGCTGTTGCAACAATGAGTGAAGGGGATTTCTATGGAACAGAGCAATCTGTTACGATCCCTGAAGCAACAGAGTATAAAATTGTCTTTAAAGGAGCGGAGGGTGAGAAAACCCTAAAAGATTATGCGCCCCTATTAAAAGGTGAAATTGTTGATTCCTCGGTCATGAATCTTGCTAAATTAAAAGCATTTGTTACTGAGGCGATTAAAGAAGCAAAAGAGAAAGATGTCCTTCTCTCAGCACATTTGAAAGCAACAATGATGAAAGTATCAGATCCTATTATGTTTGGTGCGATAGTTGAGGTCTATTTTGCCGATCTATTTGCACAATATAGCGATCTCTTTAAGGAGTTAGGAGTCGATACCCGTAATGGTCTTGGAGATATCTACGCCAAGATTAAAGGTCATGAGAAAGAGGCGGAAGTGGTTGCAGCAATCGATGCGGCAATTGAGAAAGGTCCGCGTCTTGCAATGGTTGATTCCGATAAGGGAATTACCAATCTTCATGTCCCTTCAGATGTTATTGTTGATGCCTCAATGCCGGCGATGATTCGTGCAGGGGGGAAGATGTGGAACCGTGATAATAAGACGGAAGATACCGTCGCTATTATTCCTGACCGTTGCTATTCAGGCGTTTTTGCGGCAACAATTGAAGATTGTATTGCCAATGGTGCCTTAGATCCTCGTACAATGGGTACGGTACCTAATGTTGGTTTAATGGCACAAAAAGCAGAAGAGTATGGCTCACATGATAAGACATTCCAGGCAGAGGCTGATGGTGTTATCGATGTTGTAGCGAAAGATGGCACAATTTTGATGAGTCAAAAAGTAGAGAAGGGTGATATCTTCAGAATGTGTCAAGCGAAAGATGCACCTATTCAAGATTGGGTAAAATTAGCAGTAACGCGTGCACGACTTTCAGATACCCCTGCTGTTTTCTGGTTAGATCCGCAGCGTGCGCATGATCGTGAAATGATCAAGAAAGTCGAACGCTACTTAAAAGATCATGATACAAATGGTCTTGATATTCAAATTATGGATCCTATCTCTGCGGCAAAGCATACGTTAAAACGTATCAGAGAAGGAAAAGATACGATCTCTGTAACAGGTAACGTTCTACGTGATTACTTAACGGATCTGTTCCCTATTCTTGAGCTTGGTACTTCAGCGAAGATGCTCTCAATCGTTCCGTTGATGAAAGGAGGCGGCCTCTTTGAAACAGGAGCAGGAGGTTCAGCGCCTAAGCATGTAGAGCAATTCTTAACGGAGGGGTATCTTCGTTGGGATTCATTGGGTGAATTCCTAGCATTGGCAGAATCGCTCAAGCATCTTGGACGCACTCAAGAGAATCCAAAAGCCTTAGTCTTGGCTGATGCGCTTGATATTGCAAATAGTAAGTTCTTGAAAGAGGATCGCTCACCTGCAAGAAAATTGGGTCAAATCGATAATCGAGGTTCGCACTTTTATCTTGCACTCTACTGGGCAGAAGCGTTAGCAAATCAGGATCAAGATGCAGAGTTAAAAGAGATCTTCACTAAAGTACATCAAGAGTTGGCAACAAATGAAGCGAAGATTAATGAAGAGTTAATTAGCGCCCAAGGTAAAGCACAAGATATTGGTGGTTATTATCGCCCAATTGATGAAAAAGCGATTAAAGCGATGCGACCAAGTGAGACTTTTAATGCTGTTTTAGCAGCACTCTAGTAGCTAATCTTTAGTCGTTAAAGTTAGTCTCTAATAGTTAATTAAGCTATTAAGTAACTATTTAAGAAAAACAACTAAGAAGATTAATTAAGAAGATTAATTAAGAAAACCCCAGCAAGTTTAACTTGTTGGGGTTTTTATATAGTTATCGTTAGTTGTCGTAGGGTACTATCGAGATAACTGTTATCGTGTTATAACTCTCTCGATAGTGAGAGAGTTATTGGATAAAAATTACTGAATGAATAATGAGTACTATTGGATTAATTTGCAACAATATTCACTAAACGATTAGGCACGACAATAATTCGACGGATTTCACCTTCAATAAATTTAGCAGCATTCTCATTTGCAAGAGCTGCTTTTTCTATCTCCTCTTTTGAGGCAGAGGCTGGGACAATAATCTCCCCTCTTAAGCGACCATTAACTTGAACCATATATTTTACTTCATCTGATACGAGAGCTTCTGCAACAACCTCAGGAAGAGGGTGGTTGAGGATGTCATCACCAAATAGTGTTGTCCAGATTGTATGTGTAATATGGGGAACAATTGGGCTAAGTAGGCGAAGCATAATAGAGAAGCCTTCCTGCTTCACTGCTGCTTCATCTCTTGAGTCACCTAATTTACTCAAAGTATTGAGCATAATCATATTGGCAGAGATAACCGTATTAAAGTGGAATCGCTCATAATCGTAGAGTGCTTTCTTCAGCTCTTGATGAATCTCGCGACGTGCATCTTTAGCGCTCTTTTCTGTTAATGCTTCACAGCTGAGGGTTAAATCTTTTAAGATCGCCTGATTCTCATAAGCGAAGTTCCAAACACGACGTAAGAATCGATCTGCACCTTCTAGCCCAGATGCTGACCACTCAAGTGTCTGCTCAGGAGGAGAGGTAAACATCATAAAGAGACGCGAGACATCTGCACCATACTCTTTAACAATCGCTTCTGGATCAACCCCATTATTCTTCGATTTCCCCATTTTTTGGATACCGTAGTAGGTAACAGGTTTACCATCTGCTTTTAAGAAATACTCTTTCTCACCATTATTCTCACGAACTTCAACATCTTTAATGTTAAACCATTCATAGCCTTTTGAGCTATGGCGGAAGAATGAAGGAGAGACAACCATTCCTTGAGTTAAGAGTGCTTTAAAGGGTTCAGGGCCCACTTTCTCAATATCGCCTAATAAACCTTCATTACGCATTAGCTTATGGAAGAAGCGTGAGTAGAGAAGGTGGAGGATGGCATGCTCAACACCCCCAATATATTGGTCGACAGGAAGCCATGCTGTTGCCGCTTCAGGGTCGATCATTCCTTTCTCATAATTGCTACATGCAAAACGAGCGTAATACCAAGAGGACTCAACAAAAGTATCCATCGTGTCAGTTTCGCGCTCAGCTGCACCACCACATTTTGGGCATGCTACATTTTTGAAAGAGTCTAATTTATTAAGAGGATTTCCACTTCCATCCGGAATGCAATCGGTTGGTAAGACTACAGGTAGATCTTTTTCAGGAACAGGTACTTCGCCACAGCTTGGGCAGTTGATGATAGGGATTGGGCAACCCCAATAGCGTTGACGTGAAATTCCCCAGTCGCGTAAGCGATATTGCGTCTTCGGTTTACCTAAACCTTTAGCCTCTAATGCTGCGCCAATCTTACTAAAGGCTTCTTCAAAATTAAGACCATCAAACTCACCGGAATTGATCAATGTACCATGTTCTGCGAGTGACTCATGCCATGTATCGGTGCTGATGTCCCCATTTTCTGGTTTGATAACAACTTTGATAGGGAGGTTATACTTTTTAGCAAAGGCAAAATCACGAGCATCATGCGCCGGAACGGCCATTACCGCGCCATCACCATAAGCCATTAAGACATAGTTAGCGACCCAGATCTCAACCTTTTCACCTGTTAGGGGATGAGTTGCAAACTCTCCGGTTGGCATTCCTTTAGCTTCTTGTGTAGCAAAGTCAGCTTCACTGGTGCCTGTTTTTTGACACTCTTTAATAAACTCTGCTAATTGAGGATTGTTTTCTGCTGCTTTTGCGGCAATAGCATGCTCAGGAGCGACTGCAACATAGGTAACACCCATCAATGTGTCGGGGCGAGTAGTGAAGACATTAAATTGCCCACCTTCATGGAGGAATGTTACCTCCATCCCTTCTGAACGCCCAATCCAATTTGCCTGCATTGTTCTGACTTGCTCAGGCCACTCTTCTAAAAGTGCGAGATCTTCCAATAACTCATCGGCATAATCGGTAATTTTGAAGTAGTACATGGGGATCTCACGGCGCTCCACAAGTGCATCAGAACGCCAGCCACGCCCATCAATAACCTGCTCATTAGCAAGTACTGTTTGATCTACAGGGTCCCAATTAACGATCCCTTTTTTACGATAGATAACCCCTTTTTTATAGAGCTGGAGGAAAAACCATTGCTCCCAACCATAATATTCAGGATCGCAAGTAGAGAACTCGCGGGACCAGTCGAAGCCAAATCCAAGCTCTCTAAATTGTTTACGCATATAGATAATATTCTTCTGCGTCCAATCATTAGGAGAGACCTTGTTATCGATCGCCGCATTTTCAGCCGGCATCCCAAATGCATCCCAGCCAATCGGTTGCATGACATTGTAGCCACTCATCTTTTTATAGCGGGTGATAACGTCACCAATAGTGTAGTTACGGACATGGCCCATATGGAGTCTACCGGATGGGTAGGGGAACATCGAAAGACAGTAGTAATTTGGCTTATCGGTTTTATCTTCTACTTTAAAAGAAGCATTCTTTTCCCAAAATTCTTGCGCTGATGCTTCAATTACGGCCGCTTCGTAGGTTGGTTTCATTCAAAAAAATCCTTTATTTTATAGTCGTTTAATAAAGTTTAAATAGGGTTTAAATAGAGTTTAATCGTCTTTAAGCAGGATTTAAGTAGAGTTTTAATACTCAGTTTTTAATACTCAAATGTGCTTAACAAGCTTAATATTAATAATTTCGCTAACGATATCGTTAAATATTGTTTAAAGCTGCCACTAGACAGTTTGATACAGATTTTTTGATTATACATTTTAATCCTAGTTTAGGATCTAAATTCTAAATCCTAGATCTTGAATCTAGAAGGGATATCTATCAATGTATGGCGATGCATCTATCTTTGATACATCAAATATATTGTTGCATCTGTATATTGGTATCAATTGTAGGTTTTAGTCAGCAGTTTTCGGGCAAATAGTCTAGGAAGCATGTAAAAACCGCCACTAAAGTAGTGTTGAAAATGGTGGTAATATGCCACTTTCTACAGCTATTTTTTGATTTCGTTATTATACACTATGTTTTGGCCCTTTTGTCCTATTAGCTCGGGAACTTTCTAAGAAATGTTCAGTCGTTTCTTGGTGAATGTTGTTATAATAAAGAGCTTGCCTTATCTTATTTGAATATTAGGAATCATCATATTATGAGCAGTCAGCCTACGTTAGTCGTTGAAAATATCCATAAGTCTTTTGGGGATAGAGAGATCTTAAAAGGGATCTCATTGACCTTAAATAAGGGAGATGTTGTCTCGATGTTAGGGGCTTCTGGCTCCGGTAAGAGTACTTTTTTACGGTGTATTAATTTATTGGAGAATCCAGATCAAGGAGAGATAACGCTCAATGGCGAGAAGCTCATTTTAGTACCTGGCCCTGATGGTTTAGTGGCAAAAGATCCTAAAGCGCTTCAGAAGATGCGTACTGAATTAGGGATGGTATTCCAAAACTTTAATCTTTGGGGGCATATGACGGTACTTGAAAATATGATCGAAGCGCCTATTCATGTTTTAGGACTCTCGAAAAAAGAGGCAAAAGAGCGCGCTTTAGCGCTTTTAGCTAAAGTAGGGATGAGTGAGCGAGTGAATGATTACCCTATTTCTTTATCAGGTGGGCAGCAGCAACGTGTTGCAATTGCGCGCGCTTTAGCGATGGAGCCGAGTGTTATTCTCTTTGATGAGCCGACATCAGCACTTGATCCAGAATTAGTGCATGAGGTATTAACAGTGATGCAAGATTTAGCAAAAGAGGGGATGACGATGATTGTTGTTACCCATGAGATGGATTTTGCGCGTAATGTTTCTAATCGTGTCGTCTTCTTCCATGAAGGTAAAATTGAAGAGGAGGGCGCGCCCCATGAACTCTTTACGAATCCTCAGTCAGATCGCTTTAAACAATTTATTAAGCATTATAATCGTTAGAGATTCTCCCTTTGAGGGTAAAGAATTACCAATTAAAGGCTCTTTGTGAGCCTTTTTCATTTCTGATGTAGCATCCTGTTATAGAGATAACCGTTATAGAGATAATTATGAAATCAATATTAGAAAATTTTGGGATTGATCCATTTATGAAACAGCGCAATAATCAGCAAGATCACGCTTTGCAAAAGAGATCAATAGGGAAGAGCGACTCTAAGTTACCGACTAAACCCCAATTTTCAGGAATTATCTATCTCGACTACGCTGCAACGACGCCGGTTGATCCTGAGGTGATCGACTCGATGGTCAGCGCAATGGAGTGTGATTGGGCAAATGTAGGAAGCCCTCATGAATTGGGGATGCTAACTAAACAGAGAGTTGAGGATGCGCTTTCAGAGATAGCGGCACATTTTAATCTCCAAAGAGATGAGATTATTATTACAAGTGGGGCAACTGAGTCGATTAATCATGCGCTAAAAGGGGTATTGATGGCGCAAAAAAAACGGGAAATTATTACGACTACGATCGAGCATAAAGCGACGGTTAATACTGTTCAAGCCTTGATGAAGCAGGGGTATCGAGCAAAGTTTATCGCACCTAATGCAGAGAGAACTATTACCGCAGAGATGGTTGAATCTGCCATTACCGAAGAGACTGCACTTATTTCTCTTATCTGGGTCAATAATGAGACAGGCGATAAATTACCTGTTGAAGAGATTGCGCAGGTTGCACGCCAATATAAGATTCCGATCCATATTGATGCAACACAGGCAGCGCCCCATTTTCAATTTGATGCGACACAATTTGATCTAGTGAGTCTTTCAGCTCATAAATGTTATGGCCCTAAAGGAATAGGGTTACTCTATCGACGTGCATTTCCCAAGTTGCCGATGAAACCTCTCATTGATGGTAGCGGAGGACAAATGGCGTTGCGGGCGGGGACGATGATGAATGAGTCGATTGTCGGATTTGCTAAAGCGCTTAATCTTATTGCTCAGCGTTGGGAAGATGAGCGTCATCGCTTAGTTCGATTAGAGAGTCTTCTTCTGAAGCAATTGCTCCCTTATGGCGTTGAGGTTAATAGTGCATCTCCTTTAGCTGAGCGAGAGCCGGGAGTATTAAATCTCTATATCCCTCATGTCCATGCAGATGCTTTAATGGCTTTAATTCCCAAAGTAGCAATTGCAAAGGGGTCAGCATGTAATAGTGATAGTTCGCTCCCCTCTTATGTATTAACTGAGATGGGATATAGTCATCGACGAGCACTCTCATCAATACGAGTGAGTGTTGGGCGCTTTACAACAGAAGAGGAGGTCTTAACTGCCGGAAATTATTTGAGTGAAGCTATCGCATTTTTACAAAGTATTGCATTAGGAGAGTCGGCCGCATGGTATGGAGAATATAATCTTTATGATAGTGATGTCTCTTCCATTTTAACGCCGGAATTGGTGGCGGAAAGTTGTGAGGATTATCAGGAGAATAAAATACCTGCAGAGCCTCTACTTGTTATCGATGAACCTCACTATCAATTAGCGCTATATGGCTCGGTAGATGCGCTTGAAGTGGATGATGGGAAGATCTTAAAGCTACAAGATATTACGGCAAAAGTGTATGGCGCACCTTTCTATTTAGCGCTCTTTAATGAACTTGTTAAGACTTTAAGAGAATCGGCATTGACGCCTAATCTCTCATTAGAGACCCTTTTAGGGAGAAGAATTCCAGCACAATATCTACGTGACTCTCTACAAATTGAGAAGGCATTGCGGAATTTTGCCAATGAGTCTTTATAAGTGTGAAGGTTTAGGTAGAAAATAGAAACTATAAAAATAGAAATTGAAAAAGAAAAATTGAAAAAGAAGAGCTGAAAAAAGAGAAACCCCATTAAAAAAATGGGGTTTTTCATTAATATGAGATTTTTTGAAGTTTTTTATCTTCTATCTATTTCGCGCTTATCTTACTCGTAAGACTTTCCAAGTTGAGTAGAGATATTGCATCATTGACCAGAGTGTTAAAGCGGTTGCAATAATTAAGAAGATAATGCCGAGTTCATAGAGAGGTATACCGAAAAGAGGTTTTTCGTAGAGGATAAAGGTAATTGCCCCCATCTGAAAAGCCGTTTTCCATTTGCCGATCCAAGAGACTGCAACGACCCCTCTCTCTCCCATACTGGCCATCCACTCTCGAAGTGCAGAGATAGTGATTTCACGGCTGATAATAATCATTACAGAGAGTGTGAGATACCACTTATGGGGATCATGATCGATAATTGCAATGAGCGCTACTGCAACAAGGAGCTTATCTGCAACAGGATCTAAAAAGGCGCCAAAACTAGAGGTTTGGTTCCATTTTCTCGCAAGATAACCATCTAGCCAATCTGTTAATGAGGCGGCCATAAAAAGGAGCGTCAATACAATATTTTTATTGGGAGTATCGAGAAAGTAACAGAGAATAAAGACAGGAATCGCAACGACTCGTGTCCAGGTGATGAGGCTAGGAAGGTTCATACTTAGATTAACTCCTCGAGAACATTTTAATAGGCACCTCGGTTATTATAACAAACTTTTTTAAAATTTATTTAATTGCGCAAAAGCCCCATAAAATCTAGCAAGAGCTATTTTTTTTTGTTAAAATAAGCCACTTTTTAAATTGCTGTTCTTGGAGAGAGACATATGCTTAGAATAATGGAAAAAGGTTTAACCTTTGACGATGTATTATTAGTACCTGATTACTCTGAAGTTCTTCCGAGAGATGTGTCACTCAGGACACAACTTACTCAAAAAATAGCGCTCAATATTCCGCTTCTTTCGGCGGCGATGGATACCGTGACAGAGAGTAAAATGGCAATTGCACTTGCACAGCAAGGTGGAATTGGCATTATTCATAAAAATTTAACCCCAGCAGAGCAGGCAAGACAAGTTCGTAAGGTTAAAAATTTTGAGAGTGGTGTTTTAACAGATCCGATCACAGTCACTACGGAGTGTACATTAGAAGAGGTGCGTAATATTATGCGTAACCGAAATATCTCTAGTGTGCCGGTACTTTCAACGGATGGAAAAGTAGCCGGTATTATTACAACGCGTGACTTACGTTTCCAGACCGATTTAAATAAAAATATAACAGAGGCGATGACGAACCGTGATCGCCTTATTACTATCCATGAAGGGGCAACGCGTGAAGAGATTATTGAGCGTCTTCGCTCACACCGTTTAGAGCGTCTAGTGGTTGTTAATGATAATAATGAGCTTCGTGGCTTAATCACTGTAAAAGATCTGTCCCATACTGATACGCACCCTAATGCGGTGATGGATGATGAAGAGCGCCTACTTTGTGGTGCCGCGGTCGGGGCTGGTGATGGTACAGAAGAGCGTATCGAGCAATTAGTTGATGTTGGTGTTGATGTTATTATTGTTGATACCGCCCATGGTCATTCAAAAGGGGTTATTGATCGTGTTCGTTGGGTCAAACAACATTATCCTGATCTGCAGATTATTAGCGGAAACATTGCAACAGCAGAAGCGGCAAAAGCATTAATGCAAGCAGGAACAGATGGCGTTAAAGTAGGGATTGGTCCAGGATCTATCTGTACGACACGTATCGTTGCTGGAATTGGCTTCCCGCAAGTCAGCGCAATTGCCAATGTGGCGGCAGCTCTTAGAGGAAGTGGTATTCCTGTGATCGCAGATGGCGGGGTTCGTTACTCCGGTGATATGGCGAAAGCATTAGCAGCTGGGGCAAACTCTATCATGGTGGGTTCTATTCTTGCAGGAACGGATGAATCTCCTGGTGAAATTGAGTTCTACCAAGGAAGAGCTTACAAATCATATCGTGGAATGGGTTCACTAGGTGCAATGAGTGCAGGCTCATCTGACCGCTATTTCCAAGAAGGATCAAGTGCTGATAAATTAGTGCCGGAAGGTATTGAAGGTCGAGTAGCTTATAAAGGTTCTGCTGCACCTATTATTCATCAATTAATGGGTGGAATTCGTGCGGGGATGGGGTATGTTGGTTGTGCAACGATTGAAGAGATGAATACAAAACCTCGTTTTGTAGAGATTACAAGCGCAGGTATGAATGAATCTCACGTGCATGATGTCACTATTACAAAAGAGGCACCAAACTACTCACGTTAATCACGACTCTCATTACTATTATCATCATAACTATATCAGCCATGCATGTTAATTATGAGTATATGAGTATATGAGTGTATGGATTATCCACTTATGAGCTGTGAAAGATGGGAAGATTAGTATTAAAGCTCTCTTTAGAGCTTCTCAATCACTTCTGATTCTCATGCTTATTAGCAAGTATTCTATATTTGCAAGAGTGATTAAAAGTGGTGATTTTAGTTGGGTAATTTCTATAAAATAGTGGATAATAGAAGAGTAAAGTAGTTTGTAGATTCGCATTTGCGAATTTGCGCTAAAAATCTCGGGGAGAGATCCTCGAGATTTTTGAGTTTTTAGAAAAACGAGCAAAATACCGGCAATGAGGTTCTTCAGGGTCTTCTTTTGACCCATAAAGAGAGGAGAACTCAATTGTTGCAACTAAGATGGGGTGAAAGGATTGAATCGAAGAAGTCATCCTTTCGGATATTGTAAACCATGATTTAAAGTAGAAGATATAATGACAAAAGAGACTGTAGTGAACGATCACGAGCATAATGAGAATCATCTAATTACAGAGCGCCGCGAAAAGCTTGCGAAGATTCGTGAGTCGAAACCGGTGGCATTCCCTAATCACTTTAGAAAAGATACCGATGCAAAAGCACTTCATCAAGAGATGGAAGGGCTTGATCGTGAGGCGCTAAAGGAGAAGGGTAAGATTGTTAAGATGGCCGGTCGTATCGTTGCTAAGCGTCTTTTTGGTAAGGGTGGTTTTATCAGTCTGCGTGATCAGACCGGTGATATTCAGATATTTGTGAATACCAGTTTAATTGGGGTTGAGGCCTTTGAAGAATTTAAGACCTGGGATATTGGTGATATCGTTGCCGTAGAGGGTGAAGTCTCTCGCTCAGATAAAGGGGAATTGACCGTAAGAGCGAATCAGTTAATTTTATTAACAAAATCGTTGCGCCCATTGCCGGACAAATTCCACGGGTTAACTGATGTTGAAGCACGTTATCGCAAACGTTACCTCGATCTTATTATGAATGAGTCCTCCCGTGAGACCTTCCGTAAACGCAACTTAATTTTACGAACCATTCGTAACTTTATGGATGAGTGGGGTTTTGAAGAGGTGGAAACACCGATGATGCACCCTATTCCAGGCGGTGCGAATGCACAACCCTTTGTAACGCATCATAATGCATTAGATATGGAGTTTTATCTTCGTATTGCACCGGAACTCTATCTTAAGAGATTAATTGTTGGCGGTATGGAACGAGTCTATGAGATTAATCGTAACTTCCGCAATGAGGGTGTCTCTACACGCCACAATCCTGAATTTACAATGATGGAGTGGTATTGGGCATATGCAGATTACAAAGATATGATGGATATGACTGAGGCGATGATGCGTAAAGTTGCCATAGAGGTGAATGGCTCGACAGAAGTTCCTTATCAAGGATATACATTAGATTTTGGCAAGCCATCATTGAGAATGACGGTCCAAGAATCTATTTTGAAATATTGTGAAGAGGCGAAAGATTATGACCTTGATACAAGGGAAGGGGTTGCGGCATTAGCAGATCTTTATCACATTAAATATCAAGATAGTGATTGTTGGGGCAAGATTTTAATGGAGATTTTCGATGAGAAGGTTGAAGAGAATCTAATGCAGCCAACCTTTATCACAGGTTATCCACTTGCAGTATCGCCCTTGGCAAGAAAGAATGATGAAAATCCATTAATCACGGATCGTTTTGAGTATTTTATTGGTGGACGAGAAGTCGGTAATGGCTATTCGGAGCTTAATGATGCGGAAGATCAGCATGAGCGCTTTATCTCTCAAGTGGCAGATAAAGAATCAGGAGATGATGAAGCGATGCATTATGATAAAGATTTTGTAACGGCGCTTGAATATGGTATGCCTCCGACAGGTGGAGAAGGAATAGGTATCGATCGATTAGTGATGATCTTTACAGATTCACCATCAATTCGTGATGTATTACTCTTTCCCCATATGCGTATGCGTGATTGATTAGTTGATTAGTTGATTAATTGATTGATATAACATGTATCCTGTATCAGGGTAATAAGAGCAGAGATCTTCAAACTTCAATGATCTCAGTAAAAGATAAGTAATAGTGATCCCTTTTCATAAGTATGAGAAGGGATTTTTTTATCGCCATAATAACAGCTTCATTATCTCGATTTATGATATGATAATTTCCACGGCCTACTATTTCTATATGTAGCACCATTAATAGAGGAGAGCTTCTGGCCGTATTTTGAGTATCTACTCACTAATTCTCTCATCTATTTATCAATAGTGGTTGTAATCTATTCGATCTGTCGAAGTTATAGATAATCTCTAGATCACATATAGTAATAGGCTCATCAAGAGCAGATCTTATTTATATTGAAGATGGCGCGTAGCTTGATAACTACCCCATAATGAAAGAGATTAAAAAAGATAGAATGAAAGCGAAAGCCTCGATATATGCCCACACAGCTCAGGCAAAAGTGATGCAGGCATTAACGATTTTCCTCTTTACCGTCATTGTCATGGCGATAGCAGCAAAGTTTGATTCCCCTATCCCCCTTCTTACATACCTTATTTTAGCGCTATTTATCTACTACATTGGAGATATGAGAGCAGCGCTCTATACCGATCGTTTACGCGTACGGGCTACTTTAGGGAAGAGAAGAGAATATCTCTTTTCTCAAGGAAAATTTTGGCTTGAATCGAAGCCTTCACTCTTTGCTAAATTATTCGGTTCTGAAGAAGGTTTGCGAATTGTTTATCAAGAGGAGGGGAAAAGAGCGGTTGTTGTGATGAATGAGCTCTTTTCAGATCAAGATTTAAGGGAGCTTTATGCAGAGATTGATCAGCTCCAAAGGGCATATGCGCAAAAAGATGAAGTTACTATGTTAGGGTAGCGATCTATTTTTCAGACTTCTATATACATTTTATATAGGATGTAAAAAGCCCATCATATGATGGGCTTTTTAGTGGGTTGGTCGTCTCTTCACGACTCGATTAAATTTGGAATCAAGATAAAGCAATTATGAAACTTAAGCTCTATTTTGATAGTTGATAATAAAATAATAATCTCAAAATTGGGTCAATTAAGATGACTCTTTGTAGTGATTATGAGAATTGTACGAAGTTTTTCATCTCTTCAAACCAGTTGAATCCACCGCCTTTATACCAAACTTGTTCGGTGTTTTCATCAACTCTTATAATGGTATCCCACTGTTCATTTCTCATTAGCAAGCTACCAACATCTACAACATGACCGTTTCTATCGATTGGTTGTTTTTTAATCATAATTTTCTCCTAATTTTTTCTTGTTATTACCATAGGAATTAGCAACGCCTGATTAAGGAGCGTGCTACTTGAAAAGATCTACTTATCTGTTTAATCAATTATTTTGACTAACAAATATTTAATAGATCTCAAACAATCTAACCTGTTTAATGCAATTTGTACATATTAATTTTTTTATTAGTTGATTAATATTCACTAATAAAATAGAACAGCCCCGTTTTTGGGGGGTATGTAACATCTCTCTATGCCGAAAAGATCTTTTTAAATTCTTATTAAACAGCACTAAATAGGATCAAGTTTTTAAAAGAAGGGTAAAGCATAGAGCGCTTCAATCTTCTATTTGATGATCTATTTAGTTTTCCAGTACCTACTGTCGATGTAAATGAAATAATATTGACAAAGTAGGCTTGCTACATCATTGCTTGTAATCGTTGAGTAGCAGTTATTTTGGTAATATGGGTATGTTTTATTAACTTATATCAATGTATTAATGTATTAAATATACAAAAATATATAACTATGTAACTTTATAAAGATAAATAAAATAAACTTATCGGATTAAATTTATCTTTAATCTTATGATTTCTTCAATATTTCAATTTTAATCTCTACTAGCAACTTCACTCTACAGTTATCAATTTTATATTATGAGAGTGGCAACACAAGGGGCGTGTAGATACTGTTTTATTAAAGAATGTTTCTTATTATAGGAAGTGGCTTAGGCGATGTCAATATATACCTATAATATCTCTATCGTTTATATTCTCATACCGTAGAGAAATATGTCGATTATTTTGTTTAGCGATTGCCATCATGATCATTTTTGATATACTTCTCAAACGCTAAAAAGCAGAGGTATTAGCGCAACCCTCTATAAAAAACTAAGGAGATTCCCTATGAATCAAAATCGTGCGATCGTCGTATTTAGTGGCGGTCAGGATAGTACGACCTGTCTATTTTGGGCAAAAGAGCGATTTGAAGATGTTATCGCATTAACGTTTGATTATGGACAGCGTCATAGTAATGAAGTAGATCATGCAAGAGCGATTGCCGAGGAGCTTGGTGTTGAGCTTATTGTTTTTGAATTGGATCTCTTTTCTCGATTAACTAAAAATGCCCTTACTGATGAGAGTCTTACAATTGAGAGTCATGATGGTGAACCGCCATCAACATTTGTTCCTGGGCGTAATCATCTCTTTTTCTCTATCGCCGCAATGGTGGCTTATCAACGGATGGCTAAACATATTGTTGTCGGAGTCAGTGAAACCGACTTTAGTGGCTATCCAGATTGTCGAGATAACTTTATTAAATCATTAAATGTGACTCTCAATTTAGCAATGGATGCCGCTTTTGAGCTTCATACCCCCTTGATGTGGCGTGATAAAGCGGAAGTTTGGGCATTGTCTGATGAGTTAGGTGCGTTTGATTATGTGCGAGAGAGAACACTCACCTGTTATAACGGGATCCCTGCATCGGGTTGTGGAGAATGTCCCGCCTGTATTTTACGAAATAATGGTTTAAATCATTATCTAGCTCAGCGTAAGGAGAAGTAATGTTACAACAATTTTATCCTACGCCGGCACATAGTTTTCGCTATGAGCTCAATAAAGATATGCATTTTGCAGCGGCTCATTTTATTCCGAATGAGCTAGCTGGCGTCTGTCAAAGAGTTCATGGTCATACTTACTTTGCGAATATTACCGTTGTCGGTAATGAGTTAGATGAGTGTGGATTTTTAATCAACTTTCAGACTTTAAAGGCATTACTTCACGGTGTTTATGATCATACATTGATGAATGATCATCCTGATTTTTATCATGAACCTCCTTCAACAGAAGTGGTCGCGAAGATGGCATGGCAACGAATTCAGAAGGCTCTAGATCAAGAACCTCATCAGCCGCGGTGCATACAGATTTTAATTAGGGAAACACCAACAAGTTATGTACGCTATCTTCCGCAAGAGGAGGATTTTAAATGAATCTTCCTATCTTAGAGATCTTTGGACCGACCATTCAGGGTGAAGGGATGGTGATTGGTCGTAAAACCTGTTTTGTTAGATTAGCGGCCTGTGATTATCAGTGTGTTTGGTGTGATTCTAAATTTACTTGGGATGGTTCCATTAAGCCTGATTTGATGAGTATAGAAGAGATTGTTGCCGCTGTGATAAAGCTGGCTAACAATAGGGCAGATCACATTACGATTAGTGGTGGTAATCCGGCGCTCTATAAAGGGTTATCGGAACTAGTTTTACAATTGCAAGATGCCGGGTATCAGGTTGCCATTGAGACTCAAGGTTCAAAATGGAATGAGGCTCTTCTATTGATTGATGAAGTGACGCTCTCTCCTAAACCTCCATCGAGTGAAATGATGACTGACTTTACCCTTTTATCAGAAATCATTACAAGATTATCAGGACGAAATATCTCCCTGAAAGTTGTTGTTTTTGATGAAAGAGATCTGCAATATGCTGAAGAGATCCATCAGTGCTACCCAGAGATACCTCTCTTTTTACAGGTTGGAAATGATCAGACGACTCTGGAAGATGAGGCTACAACGGCAAGATATCTTCTAACTCGCTACAGTGAGCTTGTTGAGGTTGTGATGGCTTCAACAATTTTAAAAAATGTTCGTGTTCTCCCACAACTTCATGCGCTATTGTGGGGGAATCGTCGTGGTGTGTAGATTAAAGCGCCGGAAGTAGTAGTGAGAAGATCTCATCATCTGATTCAAAGAGCCCAGGACGCCAATCATTAGGGTCGGAGAGAGAGATCGTTACAAGATAAGAGTAGAGAAGGAAAGCTCGTTGTGCAGCTTCCTTTTCGCTATATCCAAGGGATTCTATTAGCTCTTCAATGTAGTTGAGTCGAAATTGATCCACCTCTTCCATCATTTTCCGTGCCATCTTATCTCGTCTTGCCCATGCTCTAATTGCAAGTTCAAAGTCGGCAGCCCCTTTTGCAGAATCTCCACGAGTTGGGAGATTAAAGATAATTGCTAGCTGCTGTTTCGGTGGGTAGTGGGTATTTTTTAAACGACGAATAACTTGATCAGTTGCTCGACTCTTCCAATCGAGCAAAATCTCTTGGAGTAGCTCATTTCTCCCTTTGAAATGATGGTAGAAACTTCCGCGAGTAATGCCGATATTTTGCGCTAATGTCTCGACACGAACCGAATCAATACCGCTCTTAATAAGCATCTGTTGGCCCGCTTTAATCCAATCATTGCGAGAAAGTGGGGTGGATACTTTACGTGTCATAAATGATCAATACCTTATTTGCTTGGTTCTTTAAATGCACCTATTACGCTGTAATTATAATCTTGCAATGGGGGCTGAGTAGTAAGAGCCGCGATAGGATTTTTTAGAAAATGAAATTTCTATAGAAGGCTTTTAGTTCGGTTACCAATTTTATCGGGCAATTATCATTTCATAAATAACGCTTAAAGGCGAATATTTAAATTGACTTTGATCAAACAATAGCCAAAACAAGCAAAACATACACTACTGTATTGACAGCTATCAAAGATCTTGCTTAATATGACAAACATACAGTCGTGTATGGTTCTGTCGGTTACCTGTTTTGATCATTTGCTACTAGGGCAGATGTTAAGCACTGTTTTAAGGACTATCGGGAGTTAGAAAAGCTATCGAAAGTGATTAAAAAGCGACTCGATAATGGGTGAGAAGCTCGATAAGAAGCCAACAGATTAATCAGAAATAGCGGTATTACTTAAATAACAACATAGTAGATAACAAAATTAAGAGCAGAAATATTCTTCGTCTTGAAAATTGAAATCAAAGATTGAAATCAAAGATTGAAATTCAAAGATCAAGATCAGGTCAAGATCGAGATTAAGAATGGGGATTGGAATCGGGGAGTTTTAAATATCTCTTCGTAATAAGATCCGGATTTCTGCCCTAAATATGCACAGAGGGAGGATATAAGCATGCAAGGAATAGGCAAAAGTATTTTAGCAGCAGATCATCAGACAAATTATCACGAAAGTGGGAGTGGTGAGCCGCTCTTCCTACTTCATGGCTCAGGTCCGGGGGTATCAGGCTGGACTAACTGGTCAAAGACAATTTCCCATTTTGATGATCGCTGGCGCGTTATTGTGCCGGATATCGCTGGATTTGGATTTACTGAATTTAAAGAGGGCGCTAAATATGACATTAAATTATGGGTTAATCATCTCATCGGCATTATGGATGCTCTAGGGATTGAGAAAGCCTCTTTTGTCGGTAACTCTTTTGGGGGTGCTGTTGCAATCGGTTTAGCACTCTTTGATCCGAGCCGTGTTGATAAATTAATTTTATTGGGAACGCCGGCAGGAGAGTTTGAGCAGACACCCGGTTTGCGTGGCGCATGGACCTATGAACCATCTGTTGAAAATATGCGTTCATTGATGGAACTCTTTCCCTATGATAAGGGGCAAATTACTGAAGAATTGGTAATGGCTCGTTATGAAGCATCAGCAAGAGAGGGAGCGCAAGAAGCATTACGTAAATTATTACCGAAGCCGAAAGAGGATGGAGTTACGATGGTTCGTGGTTTTCCAGCTAAATATTTGGAAAATATTCAAGCGCCAACCTTAGTTGTTCATGGACGTGAAGATAAGGTTGTTCCTCCAGAGTGTGGGTTATTATTAGCGAATAGTATCCCTAATGCTGACCTCTACCTCTTTGGTCAATGTGGTCATTGGGTTCAATCAGAGCAGACAGAGAAATTTGTCTCTATCGTTAGAAGCTTTTTAGGGGCGTAGGGTGATATGAGTCGAAATGTATTAGAGCGTGTGCTCTGGCATCTCTCTGTTGAGAGGCCGGCAAAAGAGCGTTTTAAAGAAGATCCCGTGCGTTATCTCTCTCGTTTTGATTTAACAGATGAAGAGAAGCAGATGGTAATGGAGTTTGATGTCGCTTCATTACAGAAATTAGGGGTTAACCCTATGTTAACAATGGGGTATTGGCAAGAGCTTTCCCCCACTCGCAGTATGCGTCTCTACAAAGAGAAACTTGGTGCAGAAGCAGATCAGATTAACGCATTTTCAGCAGCATTGAAGGAGTAGCGCAATGGCTAAAATAGTTGGTGGATTTTGGGTACCTCATGACCCAGTAATGTTTGTAGCGCCAGATGCTCCTGCAGATAAGGATGTTGCGGCGCGTATGTGGCAGGCTTATGAGACTTGTGGTCAGAAAATGGCTGAATTAGATGCCACAGCTGCCATTATTGTGGGTAATGATCACTATATTCTTTTTGGAACGAACTGTCTTCCTCGATATCTCATTGGGACAGGTGATGTTGATGGTCCTATTGAGAATTTGAAGGGCTTAGAGCGTGGTGTGATTAAAAATCATGAGGCTTTAGCGCAACATATTGTTAAACAGGGAGATCAGGAGAATTTTGACTGGTCGGTAGCACGAAGCTTTACAGTAGATCATGCTTTTTCAATACCTCATCAATACGTTGTTGAAGTTGCTGAGAAGGCACTCAATAGAACAATTCCTACGATACCGATCTATATTGCTAGTGGCGTTGATCCCTTTATCTCTCTTAAGCGTAGCCGTGAATTGGGTGAGCATATCTTAAGAGCAGTTGAGAGTTTTCCAGAAGATGAGCGTGTTGTCATTATTGGCAGTGGCGGTATTAGCCATTGGGTGGGGACTGTCGAGATGGGGAAAGTTGCAGAAGATTTTGATCAGGAGATTTTAGATCTCGGCGTCCATGGTGATTTAGAGGGGTTATCTCGTTATAGCAATGAAGAGATTTTGGAGCGCGGGGGTAATGGGGCGATGGAGATCCGTAATCTTCTCTGTGCATTAGCTGCTGTTCCTAACCGAAAAGGGGAGGTTATCGATTATGCACCCGTTCCAGAATGGGTGACAGGTCTAGGTTTTTTACAAATTCATGCAGATCAAGTAGGAGGAGAATAATGTCAAAGGTCTTACTATGTCGTGAGGATGAGTTGACACCGGGATCTTTAAAGAAGGTGCAAAATGAAGTTGTTGGAGATCTATGTGTCTACAACTTAGATGGTGAATATTTTGCAACATTAGATATGTGTACCCATGCGACGGCTTCATTAGCTGAAGGGTTCATTGAAGATGATCTGATCACCTGTCCAGTTCATTGGGGGCAGTTTAATATCAAGACGGGAGAAGCGGTGGCATTTCCTTGTGAAAAGCATCTACAGACGTTTAAGATCGTGGTGGAAAATGGGGAGGTTTTTGCTGATTTAGAATCCCCATCACCAGAAGCGATCGAAGCTAATATTGTGAGTTAATCCTTTAAAGCAGTTATAGCGTTTAAAGATCAATATGGGTCAATATGGGATCAATATATTTATCCAAGATATATCTAATTAAGGTATGTCTAATCAATAATGAAACTAAGAAATAGATCTCAATCATAAAGATCTAAATAATCAAAAGTTAAATAATCAGAAAAGATCGAGATAGTGAGTTTTAAATATCGTTCGATGATAGAAACCACTGTGGAAAAATCTTATGGAGGAAAAAATGAGAGAAAGAAGTAAATTGCGGGCGTTAGAGCCAACACCAGTTTTAGGAGAGTTAGATCGACTCTGCGATATGGAAGAGGGGCGTCTTGCCGGCAAGATATTTTGGGATCAGGAGATCTATGAGCAGGAGCTTGAAAAGATTTTTGCTCGCTGCTGGCTCTTTGTGGCGCATGAGTCACAAATCCCTAATCCTGGCGATTATCTAACTACAACGATGGGCGAAGATGAAGTATTAGTTGTCCGTCAAAGAGATGGATCGATTAAGGCTTTCCTCAATGCTTGTCCTCACCGTGGTAATAAAGTCTGTTTTGCGGAAGCGGGTAATGCCCGAGGTTTTATCTGTAACTACCATGGTTGGTCTTTTGGTCCTGATGGCGCTTTAAGAGGTGTTCATGAATCAGATATCTATGAAGAGAGTGATTTTGATAAATCTCAACATGGCTTAAGAGAGGTCGCTCAGATCGATTCTTATAAAGGTCTGGTTTTTGCAACTTTTGATCCAGACGCACCAACGCTACGAGAATATTTAGGTGAGATTACTTGGTATCTTGATTCACTTCTTGATAATGATGAAGGTGGAACTGAATTTGTAGGAGGATGTATCCGTTCTACGATTGAGTGTAACTGGAAACTTGCAGCAGAGAACTTTGTTGCTGATATTCTCCATGCAGGTTGGACACATGACTCGGCAGCAAGAGCGATGTTAGGAGGCCCTGTCGCTAAGGTAAGCGATTTCCCTGAGTCTTATCAAGTGAATTGGAACGGTCACGGTTATGAGTTTGCGCTCGACTTTGTTGGAAATGCTGCCGTTTTAGGTGAGAGAGCAATTAATAAATATCTCCATCTTCATCGTCCAGCTGCAGAGGAGCGTTTAGGGAAATTCCGTGCATCGATGATCGGCGCTGTCTCCTCTTCAACGATCTTTCCTAACTTCTCCTTCCTGCCTGGGCAAAATACAATTCGTGTTTGGCAGCCAAGAGGTCCTAATAAAATCGATCTTTATACCTGGGTGATTGTTAATAAAAATGCACCTGAAGAGATTAAAGAGATGTGGCGAAAAGGCGCAATGATGACCTTCTCACCAACAGGTGTCTTTGAGATGGATGATGGTGAAAACTGGGAATATTGTACGAAGACAAGCCGTGGTGCTGTGACACGTTATCAAGATCTCTATATTGGTCTAGGGATGAATACGAAAGTTGAAGATCCTGAAATTCCAGGAAATGTCTTTAAAGGGCAGATCAACGAAGCGAATGCGAGAGCATATTACCAACGTTGGAAAGATCTGTTACAGGCAGAGAGTTGGGATGAAGTTCCTGATCGCAATGGCAAGATGAAGTAGGAGGGTACGATGAGTAGAGAAGAGAGACAATATGCAGATTTAGAGCAGATTCGAGAAGTAGAGCGTTTCCTCTATAGAGAGGCGAGATTACTCGATTGGGAATGTTGGGATGATTGGCTCGCAACGCTTTCAGAAGAGATACACTACTGGATGCCGGGAATTGAAAATCGTCGACGTGAGGATAAGCTCGGTCAATATAGCATAGAACATATGGCCTATTTTGATGATGGATTGCGTGATCTTAATCGTCGAATTGAGCGTTTTAAGCAGCCTACGGCTTGGGCAGAAAATCCACGAACACGTAATGTTCATCTGATTACCAATATTGAAGTATTTCAGGGAGAGAATGAAGGAGAGTTTGAGGTTCATTCTTGCTTTACTAATGTTCGTAGTCGTGGGTTAGATGAAGAGTATACTCTTGCGGGAAGAAGAGAAGATATTCTCCGTTATGAAGCAGGTGAGCTAAAGCTCTATCGCCGGAAGATTTTAATTCCAAATGCTTCATTACTCTTTAAGAACCTTAATACCTTCTTATAAAGATTATATGAGTTATATGAGTTGGTGAAAATTGGTTAAGAGTTAGTTAAAAACTTACTCTCGACTTATCACTAACTCATTAATAACTCATTAATAACTAATTAAAAATGACTCAAATACTCGCTAGAGAGCTCTAAAGTGACTTTGATGCTCGATGTAACTTTGTTTGCTTATGACTCATGGATTTATAGATCATAAATAGGGTCTCTAGAGAGAAATATATTGAGAGGATCAGTGAGAAGAGGAGTCTATTTTGGGCTGGTTAAAAGGATATAGTGCGCTTATCACCGGCGGAACGGGAGGGATTGGTAGTGCTGTTGTTCGTCGTTATGTTGCAGAAGGGGCGAATGTCACTGTGCTAGCGAACAATGAAGCGGAGCTACTCGAGCTTCAAAAAGAGCTTGGTGATCGAGTTGCGATTGTCTGTGGGGATGTTACCTCTTATGAGGATAATGCCCGTGCAGTGGCGCTAGCTTTAGAGACATTTGGGAAACTCGATGTCTTTGTTGCTAATGCAGCACTTTTCGATTATTTCACTCGTTTAGAAAAAATTCCCCCAGAGGAGTTTGAACGCCATTTTCAAAAACTCTTTGCGGTGAATGTCCAAGGGTATCTACTCGGTGCTCAAGCGGCTATTCCGGCGCTAAAAGAGAGCAGAGGGTCCATGATCTTCACTCTCTCTAATAGTGCATTTTATGCCGGTGGTGGCGGTATCCTCTATGTAGCATCAAAGCATGCTGTTGTAGGGATCGTCCGGCAGCTAGCTTATGAACTTGCTCCCTATATTCGGGTCAATGGCGTTGCTCCTGGTGCGACAGATACTCCCATGGCGACATTAGCCGATCTGAATGAAAAGAGTGTTCCACTCAATCAACTTCCTAATTTCGCTGAGAATGCAGCCTCTTCCGTACCGCTTCAAAAGATTGCTGAACCAGACGCACATACAGGTCATTACGTTCTTTTAGCTTCGCGGGAGAACTCCGCACTAACGACAGCCACCATTATTCATAGTGATGGGGGTTGGGAGGTTAGAAAGCCGGGAATTCACAATCGCCGATAACTTAATAGGCAATAGTTATCTTTGGGAGACCAATATGTCACAACAGATAGAAGAGAATTTTTTAGAATCATTGAGACACTTAAAAGTGCCGGTGATGGTTGCCCCCATGTTTTTAGTTTCAGGACCTGAGCTTCTACTTGCTACTTGTCGAGCGGGTGCTATTGGTAGTTTACCGCTGCCCAATGCGCGTAATATCACAATATTGGAGGGGTGGTTAGAGGAGATTAAGCTAGGAATTGATAGATTAGCGCAAGAACAAAAAAGGAGCATTCCTTGGTTGCTGAATATGATTGTCCACCGCACCTATGACCGTTTTGATGCAGAGTTAGAGTTAGTCTGTCAATACCAACCCCCACTGGTGACAACTGCACTTGGTTCACCTAAACGCGTTGTGAAAGAGGTACATCAATATGGTGGCGTTGTTTTTGCTGATGTCACTAATTTAACACTTGCAAAAAAAGCGGTAGATGCAGGTGTCGACGGGCTAATCTTAGTCTCACATGGTGCTGGTGGGCACACAGGCCATCATAATCCATTTGCATTTATAGCTGAGGTGAGAAAGTTTTGGTCAGGCCCTATTGCGCTTTCAGGGGCATTGATGAATGGGCGTGATATTTTGGCCGCGCAAGTCTTAGGTGCTGATCTCGCTGTTATGGGAACTCGCTTTATTGGTGCGAATGAGAGTTTAGTGGCCAATCAATATCGGCAGATGCTCATAGATGCCAATTTAGATGACATTATATTAAGTGATCAAATTAGTGGGGTTCCGGCAAACTGGTTGAGAGAGTCTCTTGAAAAGAGCGGAATAATATTGCAAAGAGATCAGCCATCAAAGATCAACTTCTCTGGCAATATCTCAGATGATAAACGTGCATGGCGCGATATCTGGTCTGCCGGCGAAGGGGTTGGTCAGATTGAGAAGTTAGAGAGTGTTGCCGATATTATTGCTGATTTAAGTGTAGAGTATCAGCAAGCTAGAGGAGAGATTATCAACTCAAAGAATTATATAAAATTCTAAGTTAATTCTTAGTTAGAGTGCGTTTGGGGCAAAGAGCGAAATGGCACAATAAGAATCAATCAAGATCAACAAGACCAACAAGATTAATAGAGAGATTCAGGATAAAAGATAGAGCGCGCAAAAGATCCCCAAAAGCGCAAGCAATCAGTTAAAGAATAGAACAATAAAGCAAGTCGTAGGTTTGTGCGATCACTTCATAAGATCCCGACTTACGAGATAACAGACAGGGAAGAGGATAAAGAGATGATGCTAGATCATTATAAAAAGGCTGCTGCCGAGTTACTTAGGGCAAGAGAGGAGAGAAAAACTTGTGGTCGAATCTCCGAGGCATATGGCATTACCACGATGGAAGATGCCTATCGAGTCCAAGAGATCAATACAGAAATTGCCTTAAAAAATGGTCGTCGTATTGTTGGACGCAAGATTGGTTTAACTTCAAAAGCAGTCCAGCAGCAATTGGGCGTCGATCAGCCCGATTTTGGGATGCTATTTGCTGATATGGAGATTGGTGATGGTGATTCAATCGATGCTTCGACGTTAGTGCAACCCAAAGTTGAAGGAGAGATCGCTTTTGTCCTAAAGCGTGATCTGCCAACGGAAGATACCACATTAGCAGAGTTGATTAGCTCTATCGATTATCTTCTACCGGCATTAGAGATTGTAGATACCGTTATTGAAAATTGGGATATTACACTTGCTGATACGATTGCTGATAATGCCTCCAGTGGTCTCTTTGTTCTAGGAAAGACGCCTATTTCGCTCGACCAACTCGATCTAGAACTAGAGGGGATGTTGCTTTATAAAAATGGAGAACTCGCTTCCACAGGAGTTGGTGCATCTTGCTTAGGAAATCCCCTTAATGCCTGTTTGTGGCTTGCTCGAACAATGTCGCAAAAAGGAAGACCACTTCTTTGTGGGGATATTCTCCTTTCAGGCGCTCTAGGGCCGATGGTCAATGTCGAAAAAGGTGACTCAATCTCTATGCATTTGACTCGTTTAGGCAGTGTTAAATGTGATTTTGTCTAGTTTTATTGTTTGATATCGTTCTAGTTTAATTACGTTTTTACCGACTCAATTAAGATGATTGTAATTTTTCCAATGAAAGTCGTTGGAGAGTCGTTATTTACACCCTCAAAAGCTCAGAAGAGGGCTGTAGTAAAAAATAATAAAGAGCAATCTAAAACCAATAGTAATGATGAGAAGACGGTATTACCAATACCTAGCCGCTAATACTTATCGCTAATACTTATCGACATGAATAACTCGATAGTACAACGCGATATGACAATACGATTTGACAACGATGACGACATTATTGTTACGACAATATTGTTGTAGAGAGAGTCGTTATTGGGGCAATGCTTGGTAGACCGACAATCTAAAAACGGAGGAGTAGTATGTGTAGGACTTTGGATCAAGAGCAGGGATTAGTAAAAGCAACCATTTTGAAATCTTTCTATGCTAAAGAGAAGCATAAAGAGGAGGCTGTAGGACGATTAGCAGTGGCTTCTACGCTCTGTGAATATCGGGAGGATGGCAGCTTTATTATGAAATCTCCAGAGAAGCTGAAGCCATATGCAAGATGTGTTGGGGAATGGTTAGATTATTGGGCAGATAAAAAACCCAATCATCCATTTCTCTCCGAAAGAGAGGGCGATGGTTGGAAGAGTCTTACCTACGCAGAAACACGTGATAAAGTGGGGCGAATCGCACAAGGTCTACTTAATTTAAAGATGCCAACTTGCCATCCTATTGTCTTTCTATCAGGGAATGGATTGAGCCAAGCATTGGTTACTTTAGCGGCTTACCATGTGGGGATTCCTGTTGCGACAATTTCAGCTGCTTATTCACTGCGTCCTACTGACTTTTCTCGCCTTAATTGGATTTTAAATACTTTAGAACCTTCTGCTGTTTTTGTCGATGATGGTGCCAAGTATGAGAAGGCACTGAGGGGCGTTGAGGTCGATAGCCGACTTATTATTGAGAAAAATGCGGAACTCTTTCCTCAAGCAGTTACTTTCGATTCGCTCTTAGAAGCGACGGAAACTGAGGAAGTGAACCATTATTTTGAACAGGTTGGCCCCAATACGGTTGCCCGTTATCTTATGACATCAGGATCAACGGCAGATCCTAAATTTGTTGTTCATACGCAGCGTGTTCTCTGTTCTAATCAGCAAGCGATCTCTCAATGTTGGCGCTTTATTGAAGAGAGTGAGATTGTTGTAGTTGACTGGTTACCTTGGAGTCATGTTTTTGCCTCTAATCACAACTTTAATATTGTTTTGCGTAATGGCGGAAGTCTCTATATCGATGATGGTATGGCAACCGATCAGAAAATTGAGCGAACCGTTGAGAATATTAAGATGGTTAAGCCGACGCTCTATTTTAATGTCCCGAGAGGTTATGAACTCTTACTTCCCTATTTAGAAGAGGACCAAGAGTTAGCAGAGGCGCTCTTTGGTCGATTAGAGCTGCTCTTTTATGCCGGAGCTGCATTGCCTAAAGTCGCCTGGAATCGATTAGAAAAGGTGGCAAGTAGCTGTCGTACAACACCACTTTTTATTGCAACAGAATGGGGAACAACAGAGACGGCACCTGTTATTACTAATGTTCATTACACCATTGATGGACCTGGAAATATTGGTCTACCTGTTCCCGGGGTTGAGGTAAAGTTTGTCCCGAATGAAGAGAAGTATGAGATGCGTGTTCGTGGGGAGTTTATCTTTACCCGTTATCTCGGTGACCCCGCTATGACGGAGAATGCTTTTGATGAGGAAGGATTCTATTACACTGGAGATGCCGGCTATTTAGCAAATCCCCAACGTCCAGAGCAGGGGATTATCTTTGATGGACGTATTACGGAAGACTTTAAGCTTAATACCGGAACGTGGGTATCGGCAGGTGTTTTAAGACCGCTCTTAGTGGATGCGTTCTCTCCTTATGCCCTCGATTTTGTCATTACAGGGCATGACCAAAAATATGCAAGCGCCATGATGTTCCCGACAAAAGAGCTCTATCTATTAGCCGATGATCCGGAACAGAAACTCGATGTTACAGAGCTTTCAGAGCATCCGAAGGTTAGAAAAGAGCTATTAACACGTATGCATCAATTCTATAAAGAGAATAGTGGTTCATCGCGCCATATTAAGCGTCTCATTATTCTTGACGCACTCCCCTGTTTAGAATCGGGAGAGACAACAGATAAAGCTTATATTAATCAACGAAAAACATTAGCAAGAAGACAAGATCAAGTGATGAAACTCTATGCTACTCATCCGGGTAGAGAGGTCATTAGACTCTCGGAACTTGAAGAACAATAGAAGGATAGGAATGATGAAAGAGAAAGTACGTGCTGCAATTATCGGCTCAGGCAATATCGGCACCGATTTGATGATTAAGATGTTAGAAAATGGGGTCAATGTGGCGATCGATACAGTTGTTGGTATCGATATTGCATCAGATGGATTGAAAAGGGCGAGAGATCGTGGAGTTAATACAACTCATGAAGGGGTAGAGGGATTGGTAAAATCCCCCAATTTTGAAGAGATTGAGATTGTATTTGATGCAACTTCAGCCAATGCTCATCTTCATAATGAGAAGGTTCTTCGAGCGCTAAAACCGGAAATTAAGATGATCGATTTAACGCCAGCTGCGATCGGCCCCTACTGTGTACCTGTTGTAAATCTTGAAGAGCATCTTGCTGAGAATAATGTCAATATGGTCACTTGTGGTGGACAGGCGACTATCCCCATTATTGCGGCAATCTCTTCTGTGGCAAAGGTCCATTATGCAGAGATTGTTGCCTCTATTAGTAGTCTTTCAGCCGGACCAGGAACACGGGCAAATATCGATGAATTTACTGAAACCACATCTCGTGCAATTGAGGAGATTGGCCAGGCAACTAAAGGGAAAGCTATTATTGTTCTCAATCCTGCTGATCCGCCGATATTGATGCGAGATACCGTCTATTGCTTTACCGATAATGCAGATCAAGATCAGATCCGGGAAGCTGTTGAAAAGAGGGTTACTGAGGTCAATCAATATGTTAAAGGCTACCGTTTAAAGCAAGATGTACAATTTGAGGTGATTCCAGAAGATAAGCCACTCAATCTACCAGGAATCGGTTATCGATCCGGACTGAAAGTTGCTGTCTATCTTGAGGTAGAGGGCGCAGCACACTATCTTCCTGCTTATGCCGGAAATCTCGATATTATGACTTCAGCTGCTTTAGCGACTGCAGAAAAGATTGCTCTCAATTTACTTGCTCAAAAGGAGGCATAAGATGGGAATGCCAGAGAAACTCTATATTTCAGATGTAACCCTCCGTGATGGTAGCCACGCTATCATGCATCAATACTCTCTAGAAGATGTGAGATCTATTGCGAAAGCTCTAGATGATGCACATGTTGATAGTATTGAGATCGCTCATGGGGATGGACTTCAAGGTTCAAGTTTTAACTACGGTTTTGGCGCTCATTCTGATCGAGAGTGGATTGAAGCGGCGGCTGATGTGGTTAAAAATGCAAAAATTGCCACTCTCTTACTCCCCGGTATCGGTACCACTCGAGATCTCAAAGAGGCTTATGATGCCGGAGCAAGAGTCGTGCGTGTTGCAACTCATTGTACGGAAGCTGATGTTTCCGCTCAACATATCGCCTACGCTCGTGAGTTAGGAATGGACACAGTGGGCTTTTTGATGATGAGCCATATGACGACGCCGGAAAATTTAGCACAGCAGGCTAAAAAGATGGAAAATTATGGGGCTACCTGTATCTATGTCGTTGATTCTGGTGGTGCTATGACAATGAATAATGTGCGTGACCGAGTTCGTGCTGTTCGAGATATCCTACTACCTGAAACTGAAATCGGTATTCACGCACACCATAATCTCTCTTTAGGCGTAGCAAATTCTGTTATTGCGGTAGAAGAGGGCGCTAATAGAATAGATGCGAGTTTAGCCGGTATGGGTGCTGGAGCAGGAAATGCGCCGTTAGAGGTTTTTATTGCTGTCGCTAATAAATTGGGATGGAAACATAATGCTGACCTCTATCGTTTAATGGATGCAGCAGATGATATTGTTCGTCCTCTGCAAGATCGTCCTGTCCGTGTTGATCGGGAGACATTAGCATTAGGTTATGCTGGGGTCTATTCTAGCTTCCTTCGTCATGCTGAAGATGCTGCAAATCGCTTTGATCTTAAGACAGTCGATATTTTGGTTGAATTAGGTAAGCGTAAAATGGTGGGTGGGCAAGAAGATATGATTGTTGATGTTGCGCTAGACCTTCTTGAGAAAAGCCAATCCCTAAAGGGTTAATTAATAGAGTATAACTCCATGACTTCATTACACTTTGACTAAAGTGCTTTCGCCTAAACAGGATCTCCTTTCTGTTTAGGCTTTTTTTATGTTTGATCGGTTATGACCCCTTTTTGATCAACAAAATGACGCGTGAGGAATATCAATACCTTTTGAAGCGCAATCTTTGAAGCGCTATCTTTGACGAGTAATACTCTTTGGAGAGTAAGTTTTGAAGGGCAACTTCTTTACAAAAGTTGCCCTTCAATGATTCTCTATTGTCTTAATAAATTAAGATTATCAAGCCATCAAGCCATCAAGCCATCAGACTACTAACGAAGCTTCATAAGATCGATCTCGCTATTTTGCAGTTGCTCGGGATCAAGGGGCGCCCCTTTTCTAAACCAGAAGCGTCCAACACCAATTGCTTTAGGCTCATTGAAGGCAACAATAGAGCGAACTTTCTGATCTTTATCGAGATGGATAAAGCATTTTTTATCGCCATCTTCTCGAATAACGAGTTGATTCTCTTCTTCAATTGGCAAGCCCATAATTTGAATATTGTGATGATACTGATCTGACCAGATCCAGGGAACCTCTTGATATGGTTCATCTTTCTGCCCAATAATAGCTTTTGCGACTTTTTCTGCTTGTTGCTGTGCATGCGCCCAAGATTGTGTTGTAAAGCCGATAAGAGGGTGGATTGCCGCATCGCCGGCAGCATAGATATCGGGATCAGAGCTTTGCCCATAATGATCTACTACAATTCCCCCTTTTACTTCGAGTCCTGCAGCAACAGCAAGCTCTGTTGCAATCTCTGCTCCTGCACCGATCAGTAAGATATCAGCTTCTATTGTGATATCGCCACTTTGAATTTGTAAGATGCCATCGCTCTCTTCTGTGATCTCGATCTCTTTGGCATTAAGAATAATAGTAGTCCCTTCTGCTTCATGGAGCGTCAGTAGATGGGCAGAGACTTCAGGAGAAACACTGCGACTGCAGAGGCGATCTTCACGTTCAAAAAGAGTGACGTCTAATCCGAGCTTATTAGCTGTTGCGGCAACTTCTAATCCGATCCAGCCTCCACCAATAATGGTAAGTCTCTTTCCATCAGTTAATCTCTCTTTGAGTTTCAGCGCATCTTCCACTGTTCTAAGAGTATAGCTATTTTTAAAAGTGAGCCATTGAGCATTAGGAACTCTAGGACGGCTCCCGGTTGCGATGATTAACTTATCATAGGGGAGAGTAGTGCCTTGATCGGTTTTGACAACTTTTGCTTGACGATCGATCTCAGTTGCACGCATCGGTTTATGCCACTCAATATTGAGTTTGTCGATACTCTCTTGATCGAAAAAGTAGAGTTTATCTAATGTCTCTTCGCCACTAAGAATTCCTTTTGAAAGAGGAGGGCGTTCATAGAAAATACGATCCTCATCGGAGATAATCGCTAATTTCCCCTCATAGCCTTCTTTTCTTAGAGTCGAGGCCGCAAAAGCAGCCGCTTGACCGCCACCGATAATAACAATTGAATCCATTATAACTCCCTTTATAATTCCTTATAGTTATTGGTATTTAAGCCGATATTGATAATCTTTACATGAAATCTCTAAGCTAACTCTGAGTTAGTCAGTTAATAAGTTAATGATCTAATGAGCTAGTTAATTAACTCATTCAATTTTAAAATTAGCTTATAAGTTAACTTAGAAATTAGATAGATAAAAAATAGTAAGAGCCACTAATAGTTAATGGGTTTAATGAGTGGCTAATTGAATAAACATACATGTCTGTATGTTTAACTATATAGGAGTCAGATAAGATGATCAAGAGAACAAAATATGCGATATAAGGATCTTCAGGCCCTCTAATAATCATTAAGATATGGGCGTTATCATCGACTGGGTGGGTCTACTCATAAAAGAGGTAGTAAGATCAATAAAAAACCTCAAGAATCACTTCTTGAGGTTCAACTATTTAGACCTTCTCTCTATCTCTTTTCTTATCTTATAGTGTGTAATCGAGGCCTATATCGAGCGATTTTACACTATGGGTAATCCAACCCATGGCAATAAAATCGACACCTGTCTGTGCAACTTCTAAGACATTGTGAGGAGAGATCCCGCCGGAAGCTTCTGTCTGGCAGATGCCTTTTGCTAATTTGACAGCTTCTCGTAATTCATTGGGCTTCATATTATCGAGTAATACGAGATTAACCCCCTCTTTGAGGGCAAGTTCTAACTGCTCTAAAGTATCGACTTCAACTTCTACCGGAATGAGATGGCCGGCAAAAGCTTTTGCACGTTGGATTGCAGTTGTAATATCACCGGCAATGGCAATATGGTTATCTTTGATTAAGATTGCATCGTCAAGCCCCATACGATGATTGCGTCCGCCACCGGCGCGTACAGCATATTTTTGTAATATCCGTAATCCTGGAATGGTTTTACGGGTACAGGTGATCTCAACAGGGTAATCGGCAACGATCTCTTTAATAGTGGCAACCTCTGTGGCAATTCCACTTAGATGAGTTAAAAAATTGAGAGCAGTGCGTTCAGCTGTGAGTAATGCGCGTGCATTTCCTGCAACTTCGGCTAAGAGAGTGCCGGCGGCAATTTTTTCCCCATCATCGATTTTGGCACTAAAAGAGATCGAAGGGTCAATCTCTTGAAAAGCTAATCGGGCAAGATCCATGCCGGCAATAACACCTGGCTCTCTTGCTACGATCGCTAATTGACTTGATCGATCTGCTTCAATCAATGCAGCGCTCGTAAGATCGCCTCTACGACCTAAATCTTCTTCTAGGGCCTGTTGAACAAAAGGGCGTAGTAATGGGGTGGGAAGGGCGGCAAGCGATGTCATAAGAACTCCTCATTCCAATTTCTTTATTCAAATCTATATTTCAAATTGATGCTTTTGATGCTCAGTTTATTAATATTAATGCTCAATATGAGCATATCGATTAAATTTAAGAATCTCAATCTTTATTTTCATGAGTCGTAGTGAATGATAGATATACATGTGGGGATTTCAGTGCGCGATGAGCGAATTAATTACCCTAAATAGGGGGATAAGTTTTTCTTTATAGCGTAATAATTTATAAAAAAGCTTGTTCTTCCGCAAAATTCGATATATGCTCAAAATGAGTATATACCTCCATGGTGTTCAATTATTTATTAAATCACAATATATATTGCTAAAAATGAGCCACTGAGGGGGTAACGATTCAAAAAAGAAGTTTAAGGAATGTGATAGAGGAAGGATGATTGCCATGAATCAGGAAGTAACAAAATGGGTCGACTATATTCAACCGACTAAAGCTGGATCGGTTAAAATTTACCAAGCAGAAGCAAAAGTGCCGGTCGCACTCACTTCAGAAGAAGAGGAGAAGGTGATTGCGGAATTAAAAGCGCTTCTTAAAGCGGAAGATGCCGTGTTGGTGGCGCATTACTACACCGATCCTCGTATTCAAGCATTGGCTGAGGAGACGGGAGGTTGTGTAGCTGACTCGCTTGAGATGGCCCGTTTTGGGCGGGATGCAAAAGCGCAGACGTTAGTCGTTGCGGGGGTTCGCTTTATGGGAGAAACTGCAAAGATTTTAAGCCCCGAAAAACGTGTTTTAATGGCGGATCTAGATGCAACTTGCTCTTTAGATCTGGGCTGTCCAGAAGAGGAGTTCTCCCAATTTTGTGATCAATATTCTGATCGAACGGTTGTGGTTTACGCTAATACAAGTGCCAAGGTAAAGGCTCGAGCAGATTGGGTTGTCACCTCAGCTATTGGGCTCGATATTGTCAGAGAATTAGATCGTGCGGGTGAAAAGATCATCTGGGGTCCTGATAAGCATCTTGGACACTATATTCAAGAGCAGACCGGCGCAGATATGATTTTATGGCAGGGAAGCTGTATTGTTCATGATGAATTTAAAGCGGATAGTTTAGCGCTCTTTCGTAAAGAGCATCCTGATGCCGCAGTTTTAGCTCATCCAGAATCGCCGGCATCCGTATTGGCGCAAGCAGATGTGATCGGCTCAACCTCCCAATTGATTAAGGCAGCACAAGCTTCAACCAGTGAACGCTTTATTGTAGCGACCGATCGGGGCATTTTCTACAAGATGCAACAGGCGGTTCCCCATAAGGAGCTACTCATTGCACCTACTGCGGGAGAGAGTGCTACCTGTAAGAGTTGTGCGATGTGTCCTTGGATGGCGATGAACTCACTGGCAAAGTTACGAGATGCCTTGAAATTAGGTAGTAATGAGATCAAAGTGGATGAGGCAATCAGAGTCGGTGCGGTTAAAAGCCTTAATCGAATGCTCGATTTTTCTGAAAAGATGAGTGTAAACGTGCAGGCTTCCGGCGATCTGCTTCAGGATCAGAGGCTCTTTCAACATGTAGGGCCGGCATAAGCAGCAGTTAGATTCGGCGAGAGTGAGTAAACTATTGTCGCCTAGGTATTATGGTTATAGATCTAATCAGATACCAAGAGGGCCTTAGCAGGAGATTCATGGGATATTAAATAAGATATTAACGAGAGATAGGGAGTTTACTGCCGGAGAGGGAGCGTTCTAAAAGAACATCATCTCTAAATTGGTAGAGTCTAGCGGGTCTTCCAGGGCCGCTCTGATCGAGCTCTCCTGTCTCTTCGATCAATTCTTGTTGCGTGATAAAGCGGCGAAAGTTCTGTTTGTGAAGCGTTACACCACCGAGTGCCTCAATACTCTGCTGTAATTGTAGGAGTGTAAAAGTGGGGGGCATCAATTCAAAAATTACCGGTCGATACTTGATCTTTGCTCGTAGACGCGCCATAGCAGAGGCTAAAACGCGGCGATGATCATGAGCCATCCATTGACCTATAATCTCTTTAGGTAGGAGTGCAACATCAGCACCTGCTTCCGGTAGAATACCCACTTCGTAGAGTAATTCATAACGCTGCAGGGCATACTCTTCATTCCACGTAAAAGGCGCAATTCCCCAACAGAGTTTGACTCGCTGTTCACGTGCTTTCTGTTCTGCAACGGTATTACCGGCATTGATCCAATGACGAAAAATGGGGTAGAAGGTCTCTTCAATAAATTGAGGAGGCGTTTCGCGATGATCTTCCCAAGGAAGGTATTGATACCAGTTGCACCATATTGCGCTATTGTCGCCGATCTTTTTCTCTTCATCAGCTTCCTCTCGGACTAATCCAAGATAACTAATATAGATCACATAGTGGCCAGAAGAGGTTTTACGATTGGTATCTACAAAGGTATAGAGTTGCTCAACATATCCTAAAGGTCGACCTGTCTGCGTTTCTACCCATTGCCGGACTCCCGCTTGCAATGAGCGATGAATCGGTGTCAGTGGCCCATTGGGGAGTAACTTTCCAGCATCGACGGTCAACACCTTTGCTTCCGATTGTGTCACAGAGATTAAGACTGCTGCGAGTTCTGTCGTTCCTTCTTTGGGTCTCTGATTTAATTGGGTCATAGGCAAATTTTATCTCAAATATAGGGGGTAGTGTCTCGCTGATTGGCGGATCACTGTGTGATCTCTTTTGAGGAGGTATTGTACCTCAATTTTAGGATAAGAGCGGGGTAATCTCCATTCAGATCTATGTTTCTTGATCTCTATTCTCACCTACTTCAATTCTCTCTTCGTTGCTATAAATGCAAATCTGTAATCCATAATTTGCACTATGCAGTCCTCAAAAATATCGCTAGTCTGTTTTCTAAGAGGAGAAAGAGATCTTTTCTTCAGTGAAAGAGAAGGTCAATGATTACTAATCAAATATGGTTAATATGAATAATAACAATATATGGTAATGCATAACGTTATACAACAATATATAACTGTAAATAACAACAAGTGACAATAAGTGGCAATAAGTAACCATATGCAACTACATACAACCATATGTAACGATATGCATCGATATAGACCGATATAGATCGATATAACAATAAGATAGAAGTATCAAAGGATAAGTGATGATGGAGAGAAGTGAAGAGCAGAAACAGACAATAGCGCCCGATTATCCAGAGGTATCACAACATACGCTACGTTTAGCAAAATATCTGGTAGAAACAGAGTATCAAGATCTCCCAAGTTACGTTATCGAGGGGATGAAAGCTTTAACATTAGATTGGTTAGGATCGGCATTGGCAGGAAAAGAGTTTTATCCCAGTGATCTTTTTCGGCAATATGCAGCAATGATGGGCCCCTCTCAAGGATCGAGTACTATTTTCAATTCAAAAGATACTTCAGATAATCAGTTAAGCGCGGGAAGTAGCCCCTATTTTGCGGCACTTGTTAATGGCGCTTGTGGTCATCTTTTAGAGCAAGATGATCTGCATAATAGCTCTGTTTTTCATCCCGCCACTGTCGTTTTTCCGGCACTTCTTGCTGCAAGTGAAGATCTTAATGCATCGGGTGAGGCATTTTTATTAGCCGCCACAATGGGGTATGAGGCAGGCATTCGAATAGGGGAGTTTTTAGGAAGATCTCACTATCGTGTTTTTCATACAACATCAACGGTCGGGTCGATTTCTGCAGCGATCGCGGTGGGTAAGTTGATGAATTTTAATCTTGAAGAGATGCTCAATCTAATAGGTAATGCTGCGACTCAATCTGCCGGCATTTGGGCCTTTCTTGAAGATGCCGCTGACTCAAAGCAGCTGCATACAGCAAAGGCGAATGCTAATGGATTGCTGGCAGCCTATATGACAAAGATGGGACTCAAAGGGGCAAAGAATAGTTTAGAAGGGGTGCAAGGGCTTGCTGCTGGAATGTCAGAAGAGAGTAATCCTAGCGCATTAAGTGACGGATTAGGAGTAAGGTGGGCTGCCATTGAAACTTCATTTAAATATCACGCTTCATGTCGCCATACCCATCCTGCCGGAGATGCCTTGCTACAACTCTTAAATGATGAAGGGCTCTCTTATCACGATATCGTTAAAGTTGAGGCCTTTGTTCATCAAGCTGCAATTGATGTTTTAGGGGCAGTGACTGAACCACAAAGTATCCATCAAGCTAAATTTTCTATGGGGAGTGTACTAGGATTATTAGCGGTACATGGGCGAGCAGGGCTCTTTGAGTTTGATCAATATAGTTTAACAGATCGAGATGTTATCGCTTTTCGTCAAAAGGTCTCAATGGTGCTAGATCCTGATATTGATGCTGCCTATCCCAAAGAGTGGCGTGGAAGGGTGGAAGTAGAGACGAAGGAGGGTCGACGCTATCAATCTATGTTGCGTTACCCTAAAGGTGATCCAGAAAACCCATTAACCCAGCTTGAATTAGAAGAGAAATTTCAAAGACTTCTCCATTTTTCAGGAGATCAGCATCTTTTAAGGCAATCAAAGGCATTAATGGCAATGGTTTGGAATTTGGAAGAGCTCGAGACAATGAGGAGGTTAACAGAGTTGATCGATCTCAGTGAAGAATAGACTAATCGATAAAACGAGTAAGAAGGTTATTAGGGAAATATTGCAAATGTTAAAAATATTGGGGGAAAGAGGAGGTCAATAGCATCATGCGCATTAGGTAGTAAACAACGGCCGTAAAACAAGCAGTAGCTAAGTAACAAATAATAGGTAGTAAAAATAGACAATTAAAAAAATAACTAAAACAAATAATTAAAAAAATAATAACAATAAGTAATTAATAATAATTAAAAAATAATGAAGTGAATAATCACATTCTACATCAAGCGTTTACAGAACGTTTAAAAAACTTTAAAGAAACTTTAAAGAAGATTTAAAAGCTTGTATGTAGTTTATTAAAGGAGAATGGAATGATAGAAGTAATGACACAATCGATTAAGAGATCTATTTCAACGACATTATTGAGTAGCGCACTACTATTTGCCGGCATCAGTAGTATCAATAGTGCATGGGCAGATGAGCCGATCGTTATTAAATTTTCTCATGTAGTTGCTGAACAGACCCCTAAAGGGCAAGGGGCACTTCTATTTAAAGAGGCTGTCGAGAGAGCACTCCCCGGAAAGGTATCGGTGGAGGTCTATCCTAACTCATCCCTCTTTGGTGATGGGCAGGAGCTAGATGCACTCTTGATTGGAGATGTCCATATGTTAGCGCCCTCAACTTCAAAATTGGAGTATTACTCAAAGCAGACACAGCTTTTTGATCTTCCATTTCTCTTTGATGACTTTGATGCCGTTGAAAAATTTGCAAAGAGCGATGCTGGCAAATCAATTTTGATGAGTATGGAGAACTCCGGTATTACCGGCCTTGCTTATTGGAATAATGGAATGAAGCAGATGTCTGCCAATAAGCCGTTAAAAAAACCGCGGGATGCGAGGGGATTAAAGTTTAGAGTGCAAGCATCTAATGTATTAGAAGATCAATATAAAGCAGTACGAGCGAATCCTCGTAAGATGTCTTTTGCTGAAGTTTATCAAGGACTGCAAACAGGTGTTGTTAATGGTACAGAGAATACCTACTCCAACTACTACTCCCAGAAGGTACATGAAGTACAGAAATATATCACCGAGAGTGATCACGGACCCGTTGTCTATATGGTTATTACAAATACGAAATTTTGGGATAGCTTGCCGGCAGAGATTCAGCGGACTCTAAGTGAAATTTTAGATGATGTCTCAGCTGAGGTAAATCGCCAAGCATATGATCTCAATATGCGTGACAAGGCCAATATTATTGCCGAAGGAAGTACAGAAGTGATCACCTTAACACCTGATCAGAAAGTGAAATGGCGTACGGCAATGGAGCCCGTATGGAAGAAACATGAGAAGGTGATTGGTCCGCACCTTATTGAGGCGGCACTCAATATTAATAGTAATAGTAGTAGTGCGTCAGATTGATAGTAAGTCACTCTATTTACAGGGCTATAAGGACTATAAGGGTTATAAGGATTATCAGTGCAGCGACATAAGAGGTAATCTCCTCAATAATGCCTCTAATCTTTTTTGAGTACCTAAAGGAGATAACGGGGGAAATGAATAAGGGCTATAAGAGATCAAAAAGATGGTTAAACCTAAGTATTGATTATTAAAGATCTATTATCAGTTGAATGATCAATGCTTCTTAGCTTTTTAACTCAATCTTTTCTATAAGATTCTGTTATGGGTGCGGAAGAAGGGGGTAGCTGATAATGGCATCGTGAGTTTCTCTTATAGCCCTTCTATTACTTTGATTGAGCGAGTTTTTAGAGGATAAAGGGAGTAGATGGGGATAGTTATTGTAATGATTAATCAAGAGTAGATAGGTCAGGTTTGAATCTATCAATTTCGTACAAACAAGATTGAATACGTGAACTAAAAACATGAATTGGAAAGAGCAGAGGGAGAGAGAAGATGGGGCGGTATAGCTATAAAGATTACCAAATTGTTGAGCACCAATATGATGTTGTCGTTGTCGGCGCCGGTGGAGCGGGTTTACGCGCGACACTAGGTATGGCAGAGAAAGGATTGAAGACCGCCTGTGTCACAAAGGTCTTTCCGACGCGATCTCATACTGTTGCCGCACAAGGAGGTGTTTCTGCCGCTTTAGGAAATATGGGCGAAGATGATTGGCGTTACCATATGTATGATACGGTTAAAGGCTCCGATTGGTTAGGAGATCAGGATGCTATCGAATATCTCTGCCGGGAGGCGATTCCTGCGATTTTAGAGCTAGAGCATTATGGTATGCCTTTCTCTCGAACAGAAGATGGCAAAATCTATCAGCGATCATTAGGGGGAATGACGGCACGATATGGAAAAGCGCCGGCACAACGAGCATGTGCTGCCGCTGATAGAACAGGGCATGCAATGCTCCATACGCTCTACCAGCAATGTTTAAAGCATCAAGCGGAGTTCTTTATTGAATATTTTGCCCTCGATCTTTTGATGATCGATGGTGAGTGTTGTGGTGTTTTAGCATGGGATCTAACAGAGGGTAAGATTCATGTTTTTCGAGCCAAGATGACAGTATTGGCAACAGGAGGATATGGACGGGCTTATTTCTCGGCAACATCAGCACATACCTGCACCGGTGATGGTAACGGCATGGTGGCGCGCGCAGGATTACCATTACAAGATATGGAGTTTGTTCAATTTCATCCTACCGGCATCTATGGTGCCGGCTGTCTGATCACAGAGGGGGTACGCGGTGAGGGTGGATTTTTAACTAACTCCAAAGGGGAGCGATTTATGGAGCGATATGCGCCTAATGCCAAGGATTTAGCTTCGCGTGATGTTGTCTCTCGTTCGATGTTGTTAGAGATTCGTGAAGGCAGAGGGGTTGGCCCCTTAAAGGATCATGTCTATCTCCATTTAGAGCATCTTGGTCCTGAGATTATTTTTGATCGACTTCCGACCATCGCTGAAAGCGCAATGACCTTTGCCGGCGTAGATGTAACGCGTGAGCCAATCCCTGTGATTCCAACAGTTCACTACAATATGGGGGGGATTCCGACCAATTATCATGGTGAGGTAGTGACGCTTAAAGATCACAACCCTGACTCTGTGGTGAAAGGATTGATGGCACTTGGTGAAGCGGGATGTGTCTCTGTTCATGGCGCGAATCGCTTAGGTTCAAATTCACTCTTAGATCTGATCGTTTTTGGCCGTGCTGCTGCAAAGCGTTGCGCGGAGATTATCGATCCTAATAGTGCGACGCCTGAAGTTCCTGAAGCGGTGGTTATCAATCTTTTAGAAAGGTTTGATCAGATTCGTTTTGCAGATGGCACTATCGCAACGGCGCAGCTTCGCGATAAGATGCAGCGAGCGATGCAGAAAGATGTTGCTGTCTTTAGAACAGAAGAGACTCTTAAAGAGGGGTATGATTCAATTTTAGAAGCCTATCGCCAATTTAAAGAGATCAAAGTTTATGATCGTAGCCTTATTTGGAACTCAGATCTTGTTGAAACCTTGGAGCTTGCCAATCTTTTAGCATGCTCATTAACGACCGTAGCTTCCGCTTATAATCGTCAAGAGTCACGCGGAGCGCATGCGCGGGAAGATTTTCCAAAGCGAGATGATCAGAGATGGATGAAGCATACATTAGCTTGGGTCGATGAAGCAGGAGAGGTGACAATCGATTATCGTCCCGTCAGAAACTTTACATTGACAGATGAAGTCTCCTACATACCACCAGAAGAGCGTTCATATTAGGAGTGTAGGATGAGAAAGAGTGATCAGATCGAGCTAAAGCAGTTACGTTACTTTACCCATGTGGCAGAATTTGGGAGTTTTACTCGAGCTGCGAATCATCTCGATATCTCCTCTTCTGTTTTGAGTCGACAGATTCGACAGTTAGAGGTTGATTTGGGGAAGAATCTCCTTATTCGAGATGGTCGTGGTGTGACATTAACGGAATCAGGTTATCTCTTTTTAGAGCATTGCCGTAAGATCTTAACGCAGTTAGAAAAAGCGGTCGAATCTGTCTCGGGGGCAGAACTTGCCGGGAATGTATCACTCGGTTTTCCGCCGACTTTAGCGCGATACTTCTCTGTACCAATTATTCGTACTTTCCATGAGTTAATGCCTAAGGCAAAATTACGCGTCATTGAGGAATCGACAGTCTCCATTGAAGAGGGGATTATCACTGGCATAATCGATATGGGGCTGATCTATAATCCCGTTCATATGCAGGATCTTGATGCTGTTTTTCTCTTAAAAGAGAGTCTCTATCTGATAGCACCTTGCACAATGGAGGTCGGTGCAACATCACAGGGGATTTCATTGGCGAAAGCAGCCACATTGCCCCTTATATTGCCAGCATATCCCAATGGGCATCGCCGGTTAATTGAGACCGAGATGATCAAAATAGCTTCTAAGCCCAATCTTATTTTAGAGGTCAATAGTGTTCGAACAACTTTTGAATTAGTGGCAAAAGAGATGGGATGTACGATCTTTTCAAGTAAAGGGATCGATCTATTGCCAAAAGAGGAGCAGAAGAATATTCAGATGCATCGGATTCATACTCCCTCACTTATTACTAATCTCTATATTGCCACATCAAATAAACGGGTAATGACCAATACAGAGGAGACGCTCAGTAAAATCATAGCCTCTCTCTGTTTAGAGTATTTTGCAGTAGGAGAGTAGGGTGCTTGAAGCGCTTTGGCAGGAGGTTTTAGTGACTCAATATTTGTAGGTTTTAGAAAATAGAAGTTAAAAATAATTCAATACATTCATCAATTAAGAGAACGGATATCGATCATAATCTAGTCGCAGATAAAAAGAGATGGATTGAGAGATGGATGAGAGATGTGAGGAGGAATAATGGTAGATAATCAGCAAAGAGAAGGGAGATTAGAGGAATTACGAATCTTGTCTCCTACAGCAATTTTAGGATATGGTTTCCCTTTAAGTTCTTTTGAGAAGGGGATGGCGCGTGATCCCCACGTGATCGCTGTAGATGCCGGCTCAACAGATCCAGGACCTTTCTACTTAGGAAGTGGGCAATCATTTACCGATAGGGCTGCTGTAAAGCGAGATCTGAAGATTATGATCCCGGCGGCAAAGCGTGCGGGAATCCCTATTATTATCGGATCAGCTGGAGGTGCTGGTGCAGAATCACATCTGCGACTTACGCTTGATATTATCAAAGAGATCTTAGTAGAGGAGCATCTGAAATTGAAGATAGCTCTTATCAATAGTGAATTACCGAAAGAAGTACTCTTAACGGCATTACACGCGGGAAAGATTACTCCCTTAGCGCCGGCAGAAGAGTTAACCGAAGCGGAATTATTGGCAAGTAGTGCCATTGTCGGGCAGATGGGGGAAGCGCCTTTTATCGAGGCACTTGATCAGGGTGTCGATCTGATTCTTGCCGGTAGAGCATATGATCCCTCACTCTTTGCGGCATTTGCAATTCGAGAGGGGTTTGATCGCGCCTTATCGCTCCATTTAGGGAAAATTTTAGAGTGTGCGGCAATTGCAGCATTACCGGGAAGTGGTAGTGATAGTATGTTAGGAACATTGCGACAAGATCATTTTATTGTGGAGCCTTTGGCAGATAATCGACGCTGTACAACGCTCTCTGTCGCCGCCCATACCCTCTATGAAAAATCAGATCCTTACCATCTACCAGGACCTGGAGGGGCACTCAATCTAACGAACTCAAAATTTACACAGATTGATGATCGCCGTGTAGCAGTCAGTGGAACAACATTTGATCCTACTGAAAAGTATTTTATTAAGTTAGAAGGGGCTAAAAAGAGAGGGTATCGCACCATCTCCATTGCCGGCGTTTCTGATCCTGTGATGATTGAGAAGATCGATGAGATCTTAGATGCGGTAAAAGAACGTGTGATTGATAATTTCTCCGGAAGTGATTTTGGGGAGTTTGATCTCAATTTCAATATTTATGGGAAAGGGGGAATCTCTCTACTGCCAGAAAAAGAGGAGGAGAGCGAGCCACCTAAAGAGTTAGGTATTGTGATTGAAGCATGCGCACCGACACAAGAGGAGGCGAATGCGATCTGTGGTTTTGCACGTAGTACAGCGCTTCATTTTGGGTATGAGGGGCGGATCTCAACAGCGGGAAATCTTGCTTTTCCATTCTCTCCTTCAGATGCGGAGATGGGAGAGGTCTACCAATTTTCGCTCTATCATCTATTAGAGATTGAGTCGGAGAGTCAGCTTTTCCCTATTGAATATCTTGAAATTGATGGGGGTAAATAGGGATGAATCGACGCCATAATTTAGAAAAAGAGCAGTTCTTTAACTGCTCTATATGCTCTATAGAAATTATTCAAGACGCCATTCACTGCAGTATTCAATGCAGTACTCAAAGAACTATTGGGGGAGGAGTAGGATGTTAACTCGAAAACAAGGTAGCCAAGGTCATCAAGATAATCAAGATAATCAAGGTGCATCGCAAGCGATGACCACTTACACTCTACGTGAGGTTGCATCGGTAATACGGAGTAAGAATGCCGGCCCCTTTGAACTCTGCTTCGATATTATCTTTATTGAAGAGGCATTTTATCAGCGATGTAAGGCAGCGAAGATTATCACTGCTGAATCTTTTGCAGATCTCTATGGAATCACGCCCGACAAGGTTCTCAATGTTGTCTATTTTGATCCGGCAAAAGCATTGAAGATCACAATCATTCGGCCAATCTCTTCAGGTGCTTTAGGGGAGAAGGATGTTTACGGCGCACAGCAACATCGCCCACTTGTCAATTTTCAGTTTCAATTAGCTTCTTCAGTCAACTTAACAGAGGAGAGGAGTAATGCGTAAAATTAATGTCGCCGCTATTACCGATTTGGTGGCAGAGCTCTCTATTGAGGCAAATACCTCATTGAGTGATGATATCTATAGTTGTCTTGGAAGCTGTATGCAAAATGAGAGCTCCCCTTTAGGACGTAATATTTTGCAGACCATTATCGACAATGCTGATCTAGCGAAGAGGGAGCGCCGGCCGATGTGTCAAGATACGGGGCAGACCGTTGTTTTTGTGGAGCTAGGGCAAGATCTACATATTGAAGGTGGACTCCTAGAAGATGCCATTAATGCCGGTATTCGAGAAGGGTATCGCCGCGGATATCTACGTAATTCCGTTGTAAAAACACCGTTTGATCGCATCAATACAGGAGATAATACACCGGGGGTGATCCATTATGAGATTGTTGCCGGTGATCAATTGAAAATAACGGTGTCGCCCAAAGGATTTGGGAGTGAAAATATGAGTCAGCTGAAGATGTTAAAACCGAGTGATGGTCTTGAAGGAGTAAAGGAATTTATCCTTCAAGTGGTTAAAGATGCCGGTTCTAATCCATGTCCGCCTATTATTGTGGGGGTTGGTGTGGGGGGAACGATGGAAAAAGCAGCGCTTTTGAGTAAAAAAGCACTCTTAAAGCCGATCGATATTGTCAATGAAGATCCCTTTTTAGCTTCGCTTGAAGCGGAATTGTTAGAGAAAATTAATGAGTTAGAGATTGGTCCTGCCGGTTTTGGTGGTAAGACAACGGCATTAGCTGTCAATATTAATCTCTATCCTACCCATATTGCGGGTCTTCCTGTTGCTGTTAATATTGGCTGTCATGCTAATCGGCATGCGGAAGGAATTTTGTAGGAGGGGAGGCAATGAAGCAAAGAGAGCAAAGAGAGCAGTCAAGAGATTCGTTGTCCGTGGCTCAATCAGGAGATCAGTCAGGAGCAGTTACAACAGGAAGAGAGCTGAAATTGCCACTGACAAAAGAGGTGATCAACTCTTTAAAGGCAGGGGATCTTATCTATTTGACAGGTTCACTCTATACAGGTCGCGATGCGGCGCATAAAAGAATGAGTGAGATGTTATCTCGAGGAGAGAAGCTACCGATTGAAGTTGAGGGAGAGGTGATCTATTATGCCGGCCCCTGTCCTCCGAAACCTGGAGAAGCGATTGGTTCTGTCGGCCCGACAACTGCAAGTAGAATGGATGCGTACTCCCCACAGCTGATTGCTGCGGGATTAGTTGCAATGATTGGAAAGGGGAGTCGCAGTCAAGAGGTAATCGAGGCGATAAAGCGCCATAATGGGATCTATTTTGCTGCTATTGGTGGTGTTGCGGCCTTGATGGGGAAGTGTGTTATTGCTGCTGAAGTGGTTGCCTTTGAGGATCTAGGCCCTGAAGCGATTCGACGCTTAGAGGTTAAAAAGTTGCCTCTTATTGTTGCAATCGACTCAACCGGGAAAAGTCTATATCCTTGAATTAGAGGGTATAAGCCGTTTAGGAGGTGATCTAGGTTAATTTTACCCATAAAATATTTTCTATAGGGCGCCTTTTTTATGCTATGTTCAATTTAAGTGTTAGAGAGAATCTCTTTAAGAGATGCATAGTGGATGCATAGTAGACCTATAGTACGACCTAAATGCGCCCTATAACATACTCAATAACATGAGCAATAATACGAGCAATACGAGAGTAATATGAGTAATAAGATGAGCCTTAAATGGCTCATACCCGTTTTAGACGGGATCTAACAAGCGTATAAAAAGTAAGAGACAAAGATTAAGACACGTTAAGATGTCGAAAAATCAAATGAGGATAGAGCAGAGCGATCGATACGCTCTGTAGTCATATTGGTAGAACCATCATTCCCGGGAGTTCATTTTCGGGACTTCTTCTAATGATCTTCCCCCATTTGTGATTTTTCAGATCTCTCTACAATACTTCTTTATGAGGTTTTTTCATAAGGTCTCATTTTTAGTTCATTAACGATTGATTGTTATTTGAACTATTTTTTATTTGATCTGACAAATAGGAGAGATTATCAGCCAAGTGCAGATGATTTTAAATATTGCAGATCTTTTCATTAGAGTATTTTCGATAATATTTTTGATAAAAGTAATCATAATATCTTAGGAGGAGTTATGAATCGTTTAATTCAGCGGCTAATCGCCACTTCAGTTTTAGTTGGTGGTTTAATCATGGGTTTTTCACATGCGGATGAGCCGATCGTGATTAAATTCTCACATGTTGTTGCAGACACCACCCCTAAAGGGCAAGGAGCATTGCTCTTTAAGAAATTAGCAGAAGAGCGTCTCCCAGGTCAGGTTCAAGTAGAGGTCTATCCGAACTCATCTCTCTATGGTGATGGACAAGAGATGGATGCATTGCTTGTAGGAGATGTTCATATTTTGGCGCCTTCTCTTGCAAAGTTTGAGCATTTCCAGAAGAAGATTCAACTCTTTGATCTTCCTTTCCTCTTCGACAATATGGAAGCATTAGATCGATTCCAGCAATCTGAAGCAGGGCAATCACTTCTAACAAGTATGGAAGATAAAGGAATTACCGGTCTTGGCTATTGGCATAATGGCTTGAAACAGCTCTCTGCTAATAAAGCGCTTCATGTTCCAAGAGATGCGCGCGGTCTTAAATTCCGTGTACAGAACTCTGCGGTATTAGATGAGCAGTTTAAAGCACTTCGTGCCAATCCTCGTAAAATGGCTTTTGCCGAGATGTATCAAGGGTTACAAACAGGGGTTGTAAATGGTGCAGAGAACCCATACACCAATATCTACTCACAAAAAATTCATGAAGTACAATCTCACATTACTGAATCAAATCATGGTGTTCTCGATTATATGTTGATCACAAATACCGATTTCTGGAATGGATTACCAGAGAATGTTCGTAATGAATTGACCGATATTATTGCTGAAGTAACGGTAGAGGTGAATAATCAAGCAGCAGCACTTAACGAGCGTGATAAGCAGAGTATTATTGATGCTGGTACAACAGAGATTATCTACCTAACTCCAGAGCAGCGTGAAGCATGGCGTGATGCGGTTCGTCCTGTATGGGAGAAATTCCAAGGTCAAGTGGGTGCAGATCTTATTGAAGCAGCACTTCAATCGAATAATCCACAGTAGAAAACTTTCTTAAGCTCATCAAAATTTAATCTATGCCCTTAACTTACCCTCTAAATTTGATCATTTAATTTGATTACTTAATTTGATTACTTAATCTGATTATTGAATCTGATCATAAATAAGCAGAGTTAAGGGTGTAGATCCCTGTATGTAAAAAAGAGAGGATTTCTAATGTTTATCAGTACATATCAAAAACTTGATAGAGGCTGGCAGCAGATTGAAAAATTTGTCACAGTTCTCATTTTAAGCGCGATGACCTTCGTGACTTTTATCTACACGATGCTCAATAATCTCTATACCCCCTTTTACAGCTTAGCAGATTGGGTGGCGGGAGATGAACCCTCAAAACTGGAAGACTTTCTCCTCGATGTGGGCGATTCAATGATGGATCTGGCGACTTCGATGAATTGGTCTAACCGTTTTACAGCGGCCTGTTTTGCTTGGTTAATCTTCTTCTGTATGTCGTATGGTGTGCGTATTGGTGGGCATATCGGCGTTGATGCCTTAGTTAAATTATTTCATAAACCGATTAAACGATTATTAGCCTATATTGGCCTTGGTGCTTGCCTTCTTTATGGCGGTATTATGCTATTTGCCAGCTTAGATTGGGTGCTTAACTTCTATAAGCTTGGAACATTAGCGGAAGATCTCGATCGTTTTGGTATTAGACGCTGGCATATTACGATGATTGTTCCTGTTGGTTTCTTCCTATTGATTCTGCGTTATCTTGAGATCGGATATAAAATTATAACTCATCAACAAGATGGCTTGGGCTTAGCTGATGAAGCTAAAGATGCCTTAGAAGAGATTGCACATGCAGAGCATGTTCAGTTAGCAGATGATCAAGAAGGAGCGAAAAAATGACCATATTATTCTTATTTGTGTTGCTCTTTGCCTTGATGCTGATTGGTGTTCCCGTTGCCATCTCACTTGGTCTGTCGAGCGCATTAACCATTATCTTTTTTAGTCCCGACTCTCCGCGTAGTTTAGCGATTAAGATGTTTGAGACTTCCGAACACTCCACGCTCTTAGCAATCCCCTTTTTCCTCATTGCCGGTGCTTTTATGACAACCGGAGGCGTTGCGCAGCGTCTGATCGACTTTGCAAATGCTTGCGTTGGTCATATTCGAGGGGGGCTTGCAATCGGCTCAGTGCTTGCTTGTATGCTCTTTGCTGCACTTTCAGGATCGAGTCCGGCAACAGTGGCCGCAGTAGGTTCAATTGCAATTGCCGGCATGGTTAAATCAGGTTATACCAAAGAGTTTGGTGCAGGCATTATCTGTAATGCCGGAACGTTGGGGATCTTAATTCCGCCCTCTATCGTTATGGTTGTCTATGCGGCAGCTACAGAGCAATCGGTTGGTAAGATGTTTATGGCAGGTGTTGTCCCCGGCGTACTCTTAGGCGTAGCATTAATGGCAGCGATCTATATTGTTGCGCGTATTAAAAAACTGCCGGCCCAACCTCGCGTTAGTGTAAAAGAGTGGTTTGTTGCTTTTAGACGCGCACTTTGGGGATTGCTCCTTATGGTGATCATTTTAGGTGGTATCTATAGCGGAATGTATACGCCCACTGAAGCGGCAGCTGTTGCAGCTGTCTATTCAATGTTTGTAGCACTTTTCGTCTATAAAGATATGCGCATCCGTGATTTTTCTAAGGTGATGTTAGAGTCAGGCAAGATGACGGTGATGCTGATGTTTATCATTGCGAACGCCATGCTTTTTGCACATGTTTTAACCACTGAGCAGATTCCGCAGTCGATCGCAAGTTGGGTGATCGATATGGGCTTCTCACCGTGGATGTTCTTGGTGATTGTTAATATTGTGTTACTAATTGCGGGTAGTTTTATGGAGCCATCAGCGGTGATTCTGATCTTGGCGCCGATCTTCTTCCCCATTGCGATGGAGCTTGGTATTGATCCGATTCACCTAGGGATCATCATGGTTGTGAATATGGAGATTGGGTTAATTACACCACCTATTGGCCTTAACCTCTTTGTCTCCTCTGCTGTAACAGGTATGCCGATCACAAGTACGATTAGAGCAGCACTTCCATGGTTGATGATCTTAATTGTCTTCCTGCTATTGATTACATATATTCCCTTTATCTCTCTCGGGTTACCGACTTTCTTAGGGATGATGTAGAGATACTATATTTATCTAACGTATTGAAATATAAAAATAAAGCATAAAAGCATAACAAAATGCCATATACTCAGATTCTAGGGTATATGGCATTTTTTATGAAGAAGTTTAAAAGTTTTAAGTGCTCTGGTCTGTGGCGGGAGAAGATCTCTATCTAGATTGAATCCATCGGGATGCCTAAGCGCATATATTCATCGACTCGCATGCGAGAGTGCAGGCGATAGCGAGAAGCAGGGTAGATAAATTCAGCATAACTGATGAGACCGATAGAACTCCAAGTTCTTCGCTTAATATCGAGGCAAGCAGAACCTAATTCTACTTTGAGGTAGCGACTTAAGGTCTCATCTGCGACCGTTGCTTCTATTGAATGCTCCATCTCCGTTAAATCATAATTTTTGAGAAGAAATCCACTCGGCGATATCTTTAAAAAATCTTGCTCAAAAAAATTAGGGACCAATTGATGAGGGATATAGCGCTTCTCAATTGCTAGTGGGAGATCATTTTCAAAGTGGATAATATGGCAGAAATAGAGTGTCGATTCGATTGGCACTTCCAACTTTTTAGCGACTAAGCCACTTGCCGGCAATAGCTTTTGCGCAATAATTTCAGCACGATGACGATTACCCCGATTTTCGATCTCACCGACAATATCTACAACAGTTAATGGTTGAGAGCTAGCTTTTTTAGGCATCACAAATGTACCACTTCCTTGGATGCGCTTTAGGATATTTTGTCTGCTCAGTTCAGTAATGGCACGATTAATAGTCATACGGCTAGCATTAAAGAGCTGTGACAACTCCTGTTCCGTAGGGATCTGTTCGCCTTCGCTATATTCATTATTTTCTATCTTTTCAAGAATATAGTTCTGGACTTTTTTATATATTGGGATCGACATGCATATTTTTCCGGCACTGAATGAATGAGTAGGCAAATTATAGCCCACAACTTAGGGTAATTCATTATTATCTCATGCGAAAATCGATCTGTTATGGGAGTTTCTCTGACATTAAGGATGATGGTATCTCTCTATTATCAAAGCGTTTCGTGTGATTAGATCTTGGAATGTCTATACAATAATTAAATGTATAGACATTTAGAAATAGCTATGTATATAATGAAATTAGCTTCAGAGCTAAAAATGAAAAGAAAGAAATTGATTAAAAATTTGAAGCTTTAGGTGTCGGGTTTAGGGAGGAGGCTCGGGGCGAGAGTAGATCAATACTCAAGACCACTATTCAAATCTCTAAATCCCATGCTTTAAATATATAAAGCTTCGATCGAATAGAGGTGATCTCCATAAAGAGAGATCACATCACACAATCTTAGTTTGGAGGATAAGAGTTATGTCTAATAATAATGATCGTTATAGAGATGTCGAGATTCGCGCACCGAGAGGAACAGAATTAAATGCTAAGAGTTGGCTAACAGAAGCCGCGCTTCGAATGTTGATGAATAATCTTGACCCTGATGTAGCAGAGAATCCTAAAGAGCTTGTTGTTTATGGGGGAATTGGCCGAGCAGCTCGTGATTGGGAGTGTTTTGATAAGATTGTTGAGACATTAAAAGCGCTTGAAGCAGATGAAACACTCCTTGTACAATCAGGTAAACCTGTAGGTGTCTTTAAGACCCATAAGGATGCGCCGCGAGTCTTAATCGCAAACTCCAATATTGTCCCCCATTGGGCAAATTGGGAGCATTTCAATGAGCTCGATAAGAAGGGCTTAATGATGTATGGACAGATGACAGCAGGTAGCTGGATCTATATCGGTAGCCAGGGAATTGTTCAAGGAACATATGAGACCTTTGTGGAAGCTGGGCGCCAACATTATGGTGGTTCTTTAGAAGGAAAATGGATTTTAACTGCCGGTTTAGGCGGTATGGGTGGCGCTCAACCGCTTGCAGCAACGCTAGCTGGAGCGTCTTCTCTCAATATTGAGTGTCAACAATCGAGTATCGATTTCCGTCTTCGTACGGGATATGTTGATGAGCAAGCAGATGATCTCGATGATGCATTAGCGCGTCTTGAAAAATATACTCAAGAAGGTAAAGCGATCTCGATTGCACTTCATGGGAATGCTGCAGAGATTTTACCGGAGCTTGTTCGTCGCGGTGTTCGTCCTGATATGGTGACTGACCAGACGAGCGCACACGATCCACTTCACGGTTATCTCCCGATTGGCATGACATGGGAAGAGTATAAAGAGGCTGCGAAAAAAGATCCTGCAGGAACTGTACAGAAAGCAAAAGAGTCGATGGGTAAACATGTTGAAGCGATGTTAGCCTTCCAAAAAATGGGCGTGCCGACCTTTGACTATGGTAATAATATTCGTCAAATGGCGAAAGATGTCGGCGTTGAGAATGCTTTCGATTTCCCAGGATTTGTACCGGCTTATATTCGCCCACTCTTCTGCCGTGGTATCGGTCCATTTAGATGGGTTGCGCTTTCGGGAGATCCAGAAGATATCTATAAGACCGATGCGAAAGTGAAAGAGTTACTTCCCGATAATGAGTCTCTCCATCGTTGGTTAGATATGGCAAAAGAGCGTATCCATTTCCAGGGATTGCCGGCACGTATCTGCTGGGTTGGTTTAGGCGATCGTGCGAAACTCGGTCTTGCATTTAATGAGATGGTTCGTAGTGGTGAGCTTTCGGCACCGATAGTGATTGGTCGTGACCACCTCGACTCAGGATCTGTATCTAGTCCGCACCGTGAAACTGAAGCGATGAAGGATGGTTCAGATACCGTTTCAGATTGGCCACTACTCAATGCGTTACTCAATACTGCAGGCGGTGCAACATGGGTATCTCTCCATCATGGTGGTGGTGTTGGTATGGGCTTCTCTCAACATTCTGGAGTCGTGATTGTTTGTGATGGTACAGATGAAGCGGCAGAGAGAATTGCGCGCGTATTGACAAACGATCCTGCTACCGGTGTGATGCGTCATGCAGATGCAGGCTATGAGATTGCTATTGAGTGTGCAAAAGAGCAAGGCTTAAATCTACCGATGGTGAAATAGACCTATCGGATCATTGATAGCGCTTATCATAGAGCTGATCGATATTCTCTAATGAGTCTCCTCTTTCTACTGATCTTCTAATAGCATGAGTCTTTATCCAAAGCTTTCATATAAGTCTTCCATATAAGGTTTTCATACAAAGTTTTATGTAAAGATTATCCCATCTAAAGATTGCTATGGATTGTTATGGATTGTTATAGATTGCTATTAAAGGCGATATCTATTGATTATGCTGATGAAGAAAAGGGGAGGAGAGTCATTGGGGAATATCATTTTTCTGTTTAAGCGCTATAAAGATGTAAAGAGATGGATAGAGATCTATAAGTGAGGGAAAGATGATAAATTTTTGGCAAAAAACAGCGAATGAGATCTGGACAGGACGTGATGATAGCCATGAGAGTCAGTCTGCAAAGCGAATGTTCCAAGTTGTTCCTATTGTAGAGGAGCCTCAATTTAACTTTAGTGAGCGAAATGCTCTCATTGGCTTTGCTTGTGATGAAGGCGTTAAGCGAAATCGTGGAAGGGTGGGGGCGGCAGAAGCACCAGATCAGCTACGAAGAGTTTTTGCTAATTTTGCTGCGCATCAAGGGCATGAAAAGTTGATAGATTGCGGCACGATTCATTATCGAGAATCTCTTGAAGCGACTCAAAATGCCTTAACAGATCTCGTTGTCTTACTACAGAGAAGTCACAATAAAACAGTGGTGTTAGGGGGTGGACATGAAACAGCCTATGCCCATGGATTAGGACTCTATAAGAGTGATCGTGATGCAAAGATAGGGATTATCAATTTTGATGCTCATCTCGATATGCGCCTAGCGGCAGAATCAACCTCGGGGACACCTTTTAGAGAGTTACAAGAGTATTGTCAAAGAGAGAATCGCCCCTTTCATTATCTCTGTATTGGTGCAAGTGAAGTTGGAAATACAGGCTCTCTTCTAGAGACAGCACATAGTAGTGGAGCAGAGATCATTTGGGATTATGAGTGCCACTTGGGAAATCTTCCAGTACTTGAAGCTCGATTAGTAGCGTTTTTAGAAAAAGTCGATCTAATCTATCTCAGTTTTGATCTAGATGCACTATCGCCAAGTAGTATGTTTGCGGTATCGGCACCTGCATCTTTAGGTGTTGACCCTCAACTCTATCTCCATTTGGGGAAGAAGATTAAAGAGAGTGGCAAATTACAAGCTCTCGATTTTGTAGAGTATCTTCCATCACGTGATCATGATGATCTATGCGCGCGGGTTGCGGCTCGTTTTATTTGGGAGTTTACACGAGGGTTGTAACGGCTCTAAAAGAAGAGAAAGAGCAGAGAAGATGAAGAGAGAAGAAAGAAAAAAGAGGAGAGTAGAGAATGGAGAATCGAGATAAGAATCAAAAAATTTGGCATAACTGTCAGATCGTCACTATGGCTGATGGGCACTATAATCTGATCGAAAAAGGGGTTATTGTGACTAATGATCAAAAAATTCAATGGATTGGCCCTGAGGCTCAATTGACTGATGTGGATGGCGATTATGAAAAAATAGATCTTGAAGGTCGATTGGTCACCCCCGGCTTGATCGATTGTCATACCCATCTAGTATTTGGTGGAAATCGTAGTGAGGAATTTGAGGCGCGTTTAGAAGGGGTGAGCTATACGGAGATTGCAAAGCGCGGTGGTGGTATTCAGAGTACTGTTAATGCAACACGTCAAGCATCTGAAGAGGAACTTTTTCTGACAGCTAAAAAGCGGATAGAGCATCTGATGGCAGATGGTGTAACAACCGTTGAGATTAAGTCTGGTTATGGTTTAGATTTAGAATCTGAATTAAAGATGCTCTCGGTGATTGCGCGCTTAAAAGAGACGATGCCGATCTCTATCCATACTACTTTTTTAGCCGCTCATGCACTTCCTAAAGAGTTTGGGGATGATTCAGATCGTTATATCGATTATGTGATTGAAGAGGTTCTTCCGAAAGTTGTTGAGCAGTGTGACATTGATGCGCTCGATGCCTTTTGTGAACATATCGCTTTCTCCCCTGCGCAAGTGGAGAGACTTTTTATCGCCGCTCAAAACTATAATATTCCGATTAAATTGCATGCGGAACAACTCTCATCTCTGCACGGTTCGACATTAGCTGCAAAATATGGTGCATTATCAGCAGATCATATGGAGTATGCAGATGATTCTGATGCAAAAGCGATGGCGAAATCAGGAACGGTAGCGGTTCTTCTTCCGGGAGCATTTTATATGTTAAGGGAAACCCAATATCCTCCCATTGATGCATTTAAGCGAGAGGGCGTTAAGATCGCACTTTCAACGGATCTCAATCCCGGAACATCTCCACTTCTTTCACTCCGTTTAGCACTCAATATGGGATGCACACTATTTAAACTTACCCCAGAAGAGACATTAGCAGGCGTGACCTATAATGCAGCTTTTGCACTAGGTATAGAAGAAAATGAGGGTTCTTTAGAGGTTGGTAAATTAGCCAACTTTGTTGCTTGGGATGTCACTCACCCTGCAGAACTGAGTTATTGGTTAGGCGGTACATTAAATAATAGAGTGATCTATCAAGGTTCTGAAATCACGGATCTCTGTTAGAGGATTAAGCGTGATTATAAGGGATCACGATAGCTACTTTTAGAGATAGAAAACACTGGTTAGAGATGAGTGGCAGTAGTAGTCATAAAGTAGCTATCAAAAATAGCTATCAAAAACAGTTATCAAAATAGCAAGCGTCAACAATAGTCAACAAAAGTCAACATACAAGACAATATAACAATAAATATAATGATAAAAGTGACGAAAAAATGGCGATAAGTATAACGATAGAATTTAATCGGAGGAAGATGATATGGATGATGTTTTAAGAGAGAATAGAAAGAAGAAAGGTTCGGAGAGCTTGATGTTAACCCGAGTTTTTCTCTACAGTTTGGTGGGAGTTGCGCTCTTTTTTATCTCAATCGATATTGGGGGAAAAGAGACAATTATGTTGGATCATATCGCTGGCTTTGTGATCCATCAAATGCGTCCCTTTGCTTTAACTGCGATTATGCTGATTATGGCATTTGGAGCATTCTATCCCTATATTTCAGGAAATTATAAAAACTCTATAAGCGAGAAAATATTCTCTGCATTTAAAGTATTAGGGTTTATTTTAGCTATTCTCTACTTAACAGGATGGGCTCCTGCTTGGGCGATGACGCCCGATATGTTACCTTTTCTGTTTGAAAAGCTAGCATTATCGGTGGGGCTCTTAATTCCAGTTGGAGCAGTAGCATTAACATTTCTATTAGGTTTTGGTTTTTTAGAATTTGTTGCTGTCTTTATGGAGCGTTTAATGCGTCCTCTATTTAGAACGCCGGGAGGATCTGCTATTGATGCTGTTGCATCGTTTGTAGGGAGTTATTCCATTGGTTTATTGATTACAGATCGTGTCTATCGTCAGGGAAAATACTCTCTAAGAGAGGCCATGATTGTTGCAACAGGGTTTTCAACAGTCTCGGCGACATTTATGATTATTGTAGCTAAAACGATGAATCTCATGGGTGCTTGGAACTTCTTCTTCTGGAGTACCTTTCTGATTACTTTTTTAACAACAACGATCACAGCTTATATCCCACCGATATCACGTCTCGATAATAGAGCTGACAATCCATTACCAGATAATGATGGAAATCAGAGTCGTCTAGCGCATGCAAAAGATCTCGCAATTGCGCAATATGAAGCAAATCCAGGGCTCTTTATCTCCCTTTGGAGAAACTTCAAAGATGGTTTAAAGATGTCATCGGTTGTTGCGCCTTCAATTTTAGCTATCGGATTTACCGGGCTTATTCTCTCAAAATATACACCGCTATTTGATTGGATCGGCGTTGTTTTAAAGCCGGCACTCTTAATAACAGGATTAGAGGGAGCCTCTGAACATAGTGGTGCAATTGCATCAGGATTAGCAGAGATGTTCTTGCCAGCAATTTTACTCAATGAGGCAGATCTCTCTATTCGTTATATTGCTGCTGTGACATCAATCGGTAGTGTGCTCTTTCTCTCGGGAAGTGTCCCTTGTATTTTAGCAACAAAGATCCCTGTAAAATTTTGGCAAATTTTAGTGATTTGGTTTATTCGAACAGTTCTCTGCTTAATTTTTGCAAGTATCGCCTTTAGAATAGGAATCGCCACAGGCTGGTTGGGGTAATTAGAGGGAGAGATTAAGATATTATCTAGATAGGTATTATTTAGACAGGCTCTAATATACTGTTTTAGTATCTAAGTTTTATCGGTTAATAGAGGACTGACACTAATGTAATGTAGTGTCGGTTTTTTATGGTTTTATTATTGTATAGTTTTTATCTTTTTGCCTCTTAATGATTTCTCTATTGAGATTTAATCTTTTTATGATTAATTTTGAACTCTTTAAGAATATTATCAATCGTCTTTTCATCACTCAACATCCCTTCACTATTGTAAACATGTTTAATACTTGAAAAGAGATCTAAAACTTTTTCTCTATTCTCTGTTTCGCGTATAGAAGAGATAATAGGAGAGGTTGCAAAGTGATCAGCGATAGGCAAATAACTAACATTATCAACAGATACTTTAGCGGCGCTGGCAGGAACAATACAGATCCCCTCATTAGCGGCAACTAATCCTAACGCTAATTGGATATCTCTAACAAGTTCAGAGCGATCTAATTGTAAACCATGGTTTGTAAATATATTAGAGATCTGGGTAGAGAGATTGGGAAATGAATGATTAGGGTAGAGAAGAACATTTTCTGAGGCAATCTCTGCCAAAGTGATTTTATGAGGATGATTTATAAACGGATGCTGATTACTAACAACAACAGAGAGAGGTTCTTCTCTTAAAAGAGAGCGATGAATCTCGGGGTCAGAGGTACGTATACGACCAAAACCGATATCGATCTCTCCTCTTTTTAAAGCATCAATCTGTTTTACCGTTCCAATTTCGATTAGCTCTATCTTAGTATTAGGGTGAAGCATTCGATAACTGTAGATAATTTTTGGCAATAGACCATAGAGTAGAGAGACCACAAATCCAATTTTGATCGTATCCTCGCTATTTTGTAAATTTTGAGTCAGTGCTTTTGTTTCAGTAACCTTATTTAATATTATCAAAGCATTAGCATAAAATATCTCCCCAGATTTTGTGGGCTTAAGAGGGCGACTTGATCGATCAATCAACTCCACTCCGAGAGACTCTTCTAAATTTTTGATCTGCTTACTTAATGGGGGTTGAGCCATGCAAAGTTTCTCAGCTGCTTTTGTAAAACTCTGCTCTTCAATAACCGCTATAAAATATCTTAAATGACGTAACTCCATAAACTATACCTCAAAAGTCTTATTTTAGATAAATTTAGTCTTAGACACTCCATAATTATTACATTAGGGTATAAATATCAAGGTGAGGATTTAAAACTAAGATAATAAATTGAAGATAAGTAATCGAAGATAGGTAATCGAAAGATAAATAATTAAAGCAGAAAAGTAGATTTAAAATTGATGGGATAAATAAAGAAGCATCTAAAGAAGAGTCATATAGAGATTCCTGGTGGTAAATATACCTGCACCACTATTGCTGATACTAATGTTGTATGTCGCCAAGGAAAGTTTGGCGGATCGACACTCATCGAAATTTATCGATACTCATTAACATTCATTGATCTTGATTTGCTACATATTAAATCTTAATGATTGGTCTTCATTTATCATTTTAGTCCTGCCTGTTGCCTAGCAAAATAAGCTGTAAGACATTAATAACAATAAAAGGGAGGAAGCTCATGAATGAGAGAGTTATATCACAAGGTTATCTAGATAAATTGGATAATTTATTGGTGGAAAATTATGAGACAGGAGAATTTAAATTACATCGCTCAGTTTTTACTGATGAAGAGCTTTTTGAGCTAGAGATGAAATATATTTTTGAGGGGAATTGGGTCTTTTTAGCGCATGAGAGCCAGATCAAAAATAATAATGATTACTACACAACCTATATTGGTAGACAGCCAATTATTATCGCGCGAAATCGTGATGGAGAGCTTAATGCATTAATTAATGCCTGTTCCCATCGAGGAGCGCAATTATGCCGCTATAAAAGTGGAAATCGTTCAACCTATACCTGCCCATTTCATGGATGGACTTTTAATAACTCTGGAAAGCTTTTGCGAGTAAAAGATCCAAAAGGGGGCGGATACCCGGACTCTTTCGATAAAGATGGTTCTCATGATCTTAAAAAAGTTCCGCGCTTTGAGAGCTATAAAGGCTTTCTTTTTGGAAGTTTAAATCCAGATGTAGCACCTCTAGAGAGTTTCTTAGGGGAGACCACTAAAATTATCGATATGATAGTCGATCAGTCAGATCAAGGTTTAGAGGTTTTACGTGGCTCTTCTACCTATACCTTTGATGGGAACTGGAAGTTAACTGCTGAAAATGGTGCAGATGGTTACCATGTCTCAGTTGTTCACTGGAACTATGCTGCAACGACTCAACATCGTAAAGAGAAACAAGCTGCCGAAGATAATATTCGAGCAATGAGTGCTGGTGCATGGGGTAAGCAGGGCGGTGGCTCTTATGGTTTTGAAAATGGGCATATGTTGCTATGGACACAATGGGAAAATCCTGAAGATCGCCCTAATTACTCTAAGTTTGAAGAGTATAAGGAGAAATATGGTGAACCTATGGCGAAATGGATGGTAGAGCGCTCACGAAATCTCTGTCTCTATCCAAATGTCTATCTAATGGATCAGTTTGGGTCTCAAATCCGAGTCGTTAGACCTATTTCTGTAAATCAATCTGAAGTGACAATTTACTGTATTGCTCCTGTCGGTGAAGAGCCTGAAGCAAGAGCGAGACGTATTAGACAATATGAAGATTTCTTTAACGCTTCAGGGATGGCAACGCCAGATGATTTAGAAGAGTTTAGAGCTTGTCAAGCTGGATATGATGGTATCACTCTTGAGTGGAATGATATGTCAAGAGGCGCGGCTCACTGGGTGCAAGGTCCCGACGATGTTGCTAATGAAATTGGACTTAATCCTAAGTTAAGTTGTATTAAAACAGAGGATGAAGGGCTCTATTTAGCACAACATGAATATTGGCTAGCGAGTATTAAGAAAGGTATTGAAGCAGAGTTACAAAAAGAGATAGAGGGGGAAGCGTAATGTCCAATAATAGAGAGATAAAAATTGAAGATGTTGCTAAGTTTCTATATCAAGAGGCGCGTTATTTAGATGATGAGCAATGGGATGAGTGGTTGACCTGTTATGCAGAAACGGCAACTTTTTGGATGCCTGCTTGGGATGATAGAGATCAACTGACCGAAGATCCTCAATCAGAGATTTCATTAATCTACTATCCCGATAAGCAAGGGTTGGAAGATAGGGTATTCCGGATTAAAACAGAAAGATCTTCCGCAACCATGCCTGATACTAGAACCTCGCACAACATCACTAATATTGAGATTTTGGAAGAGAACAATCAAATCTGCACTGTAAGATTTAATTGGCATACTCTCAGCTTTCGTTATAAAAAAGTTCAGACCTATTTCGGTATGTCTCAATATGAGATTGATTTTAGTGGAGAGAAGCCTCTTATCCTCAGTAAATATGTTGTTTTAAAAAATGATTATATTAATCAGGTTATCGATATCTATCATATTTAGGTGATTTGTGATGGCTATCTCCTTATAAGGATTGTTTTCTCTTTAGAGTAGATTTTATAAAACTGATCTTGTGATCTTGTGATCTTGTAAATAGAAGCTCTTCAAAAGAGAGAGAACATTATTGGGAGGTAGCTATTTTGCTGAGCCATAGTCGTAAAAAATAATAAAAACGAATCAAAAATCAAAATCCAGAGTTGAACAATAGATCAATAAAAATAATTCAAAGAAAAAAGGTGCGATGAAGCACTACTTCTGATCACTATTAGGGGGAAATAATATGTCAACTTATGAAGTTGCTTTGCAGTTTGAAGATGGAGTTACAAAATTTATTAAAGTGATGGAAGGAGAAGCCTTATCAGATGCTGCTTACCGTCAAAAGATCAATATCCCACTCGATTGTCGAGATGGCGCTTGTGGTACTTGCCGAGCCTTTTGTGAAGAGGGCCGTTATGAGATGGATGAGGATAATTACATCGAAGATGCCTTAACGGATGAGGAAGCTCAGGCAGGATATATCTTAGCGTGTCAATGTATCCCTCAGTCTAATGGCGTTTACCAGATCCAAAGTACCTCGGAAATCTGTAAGACTACTGTTCATACTTATGAGGCAATGGTCAGCTCTTTAGATAAAGTCTCTGATTCCACTTTTGTTCTACAGCTTGAGTTAAAACCTGAGCAGGAAAATCTCTCATTTTTACCTGGGCAATATATTAATTTAAAAGTTCCGGGAACCGAAGAGACTCGATCCTATTCATTTAGTTCGATACCAGGGAGTAACCTTGTTGAGTTTGTGATTCGCAATGTTCCGGAAGGTCTAATGAGCTCCTATTTAGAGAATCATCCGGAGAGAGGAACCCCATTTGAATTTACAGGTCCATATGGCAGCTTTTATCTTAGATCATTGACAAAGCCAGCTCTATTTTTAGCGGGTGGAACAGGCATCGCTCCTTTTCTCTCAATGTTAGAAACTTTAGCGCTAAGTGATAATGAGCAACCGGTTAATCTTGTTTATGGTGTAACTAATGAAGCAGATCTTGTTGGTGTCGAGAGACTAGAAGAGATTAGAGCAAATCATCAGTGGTTTGATTATCGTATCGTGGTTTTTAATGCGACAAGTAAAGGTGTACGACAAGGATATGTGATGGAACATATTGAGATGGAGTGGGTTAATGATCCTACATTTGATCTCTATCTTTGTGGGCCAATACCGATGGTTGACTCCGTTCAAAAGTGGTTAAAAGAGAAGGACGTTGAGCCTGTTAATTTCTACTATGAGCGTTTTACGCCCAATGTCTAAGGATCAATGTATAAGGATAAGGAGCTTTTTATGACATCGACAAAAATGGTATCAACGAGGTTTAAAGATAAGAGCGCTTTAGTAACGGGGGCGGCTCAAGGAATCGGGAAGGGAATTGCTGAGGGATTGGCATCTGAAGGGGCAATAGTGATTTTAGTAGATAAATCACCTCTAGTTGAAGAGGTTGCCCAAAAAATCAATGAATCAGGGGGGATTGCGAGCGCTTTCATTGCTGATTTAGAGAGTTATTATGGAGCTGAAGAGATGGTTCGCTTTGCGTTAGGGCGCTATCAGAAGATTGATATTCTCATTAATAATATTGGCGGGGCTATTTGGATGAAACCATTTGATCAATTTACAGAGGGGGAGATTACGCGGGAAATCTATCGCTCCCTTTTCCCCACTTTATGGAGTTGTCGTGCCGTTATTCCTGAAATGGTTAAACAAAAAAATGGAACTATTGTCAATATCTCCTCTGTAGCGACTCGGGGGATATTACGCGGTCCTTACTCTGCAGCTAAGGGGGGTGTTAACGCTCTGACTGCATCCCTTGCCTTTGAATATGCCGATAGGGGAATTCGTGTTAATGCCATTGCAACCGGTGGGACAGAAGCGCCACCACGCGTCATTCCAAGAAATGAAAATCCTTTGACAGCGGATGAAGAAGGATGGATGCAAGAGGTTGTAGATCAAACTATTGATTCAACTTACTTCAAACGTTATGGCGTCATTGAAGAGCAGGTAAGAGTAGCGCTTTTTTTAGCATCTGAAGAATCCTCTTATATTACTGCTACTGTGATCCCTGTCGCCGGAGGCGATCAAGGTCTATAACTACAAAGGAGGGGCTTTATGATAAAACGGCTCCATAATTTATTGTTAGATTGGTCTTTATCTGCGACGGTTGCCGGATTTTTAGCGGTTATTATCTCTTACTCTGGGCCATTAGTAATCTATTTTCAGGCAGCTAATGTTGCGGGGGTATCGTATGAGTTGACTACCTCTTGGGTATGGGCAGTATCGATCGGATCGGCTATCGCAGGCATAATTCTGTCGATGTTGTATAAAATACCCATCATTACCGCATGGTCTGCACCGGGTACTGTATTATTAGTTTCATTATTCCCAGATATCTCTTTAGGTGAGGTTGTAGGAGCCTATATATTGACCGGATTAGTGATGATAGGGATTGGCTGGAGTGGTTATTTTGACAAGTTGCTACGGCTTATTCCTCAATCGTTAGCGGCGGGATTAATGGCAGGTGTCTTATTTCAGTTTGGATTGAGACTTTTTCAAGTATCTGAAATAGCACCTATTTTGGTCTTTTCTATGATGGTTATTTTTTTAATAACTAAAAGATTCGCCCCTCGATATAGCATTATTTGGGTTATGTTAGGTGGCTTAATGATTAGTCTAATGTTGGGAAAAACAGATATTGGTGCGCTCTCTTTTAACTTAGGTACCCCCTCATTTACATGGCCTGAATTTTCTCTCTTTTCTTTTTTTAACTTAACAATTCCTCTAATTATTGTAACGTTATCAGGTCAATTTTTGCCGGGAATGATGATGATTAGAGTTAGTGGCTTCTCCTCTATGTCAGCAAAGCCAGTGTTAATAATTACCGGGATTGTCTCTGTTTTTGTTGCTTTTTTTGGTGGAATTACGATAGCTCTAGCATCAATCACCGCTGCTTTATGTCTAGGAAAAGAGGCACATATTAATTCAGAAAAGAGATATGTTGCTGGAGTATTTAATGGTGTTTTTTATCTTTTAGGGGCTATTTTTGCTGGAAGTATTGTCACTATTTTTACAATTTTCCCACAAGAGATGATTGCGGCACTTGCTGGTTTAGCTCTATTGGGCGCCATTGGCGGAAATCTCTCTTTAGCAATGAAAAATGAAGAGGAGAAGGAAGCGGCATTAGTTGCTTTTTTAGTTACTGTTTCAGGTGTAAGTTTTGGGGGGATCTCTTCAGTATTATGGGGGTCTGTATTTGGTCTGGTGACCTATTGGGCATTGAGAAAATGGTGAGTTTGATCCATTTTGAATCTGTTTTTAATAAAAAAGGGGGGATAAAAAGATAGCTATAGACCTTAAAAATATTAGGAAATTTGGGTATAGAACTAGAGCATTGATTTAGTTGTGGCCTAAGACTCACAATCAATAATTATAATGTTTACTTTTACAAACTTTAGATTTAGATAGATCTAAAATAAGTATAAAAACAAAAATAAACACAGTAAAAGTAAAATACACTATTAGTAAAATATAAATATAAATATAAATATAAATATAAATATAAATATAAATATAAATATAAAAGGTAGATTGAACTACTAAGGAGTTAAAAATGAGGATTAAAAATGAGGCAGAAATCAGCCAGTTGATTGATCATGCGCGTTTTGGAAGTTTTCACTGGAAAATATTGTTTTGGTGTTTGCTAATTATTATTTTTGATGGTTATGATTTAGTAATTTATGGCGTTGCATTGCCACTTTTAATGAATGAGTGGGGGTTAACAGCGGTTGAAGCGGGGATGTTAGCCTCTACAGCACTTTTCGGCATGATGTTTGGAGCGATGTTGCTGGGGACTATTTCAGATAAAATTGGTCGTAAAAAGACAATTATGATCTGTGTTTTTATTTTTAGTGGGTTCACCGTCTTAGGGGGATTAGTCGATTCTCCGCTCCATTTTGGAATAACTCGCTTTATAGCAGGATTAGGAATTGGTGGTGTAATGCCTAACGTAGTCGCTTTAATGACCGAATATGCCCCTAAAAGAATCAGGAGTACTGTAGTGGCTGTTATGTTTAGTGGTTATGCCATCGGAGGAATGAGCTCTGCATTATTAGGAAGTTGGCTGGTTGCCGATCATGGATGGAGAATTATGTTCTATATTGCAGGAATTCCTCTGATTCTACTTCCTGTTATTTGGCGTTATTTGCCGGAATCTCTCCTTTTTTTAGCGAAGAAGCGAGAGTTGACACTTTTTCAAAAAATTGCTTCGTTAGTCGCTGGTAAAAATATCGAAATAGATGCAGAGGGATATGCTCAAGAAGAGGAGAAAAATGTACAGTCAGCGCCTTTGAAAGAGCTTTTTCAAAGTGGGCGAGCATTTAGTACGCTGATGTTTTGGGTCGCTTTTTTTATGTGCCTTTTGATGGTATATGCGTTAGGAAGTTGGTTACCCAAACTGATGATTCAAGCAGGTTATAGTCTAGGAACAAGTATGATCTTCCTTTTTGCACTGAATATTGGGGGAATGATTGGTGCAATTGGGGGTGGTGCATGGGCTGATCGTTATCACTTAAAGCCGGTCCTAAGTATTATGTTTTTCTCCGGAGCGGTCTCTTTAGTTCTGCTAGGTTTTAATACGCCCACTTTTGTGCTGTATACTTTAATTGCTATTGCCGGGGCAGCGACAATCGGCTCTCAAATATTACTCTATACCTTTGTTGCACAATATTATCCGGCCTTTGTTCGTTCAACAGGAATGGGATGGGCCTCTGGAATTGGGCGATTAGGTGCAATTATCGGTCCTGTTTTAACCGGTGCATTATTAAGTTTTGAATTAAGTCATCAGATGAACTTTTTAGTCATAGCTATTCCGGGGGTGATTGCTGCTATAGCGATTGGTGTTATTAATTTGAGAGTTTCGGTTGATGGTGTTGAGCAAAGTTTAGCGAAAGAGCCATCCATAACTCCTTCTCTCAATAGCTAGAGAGGTTAGGAGGGAAAAGGTAGCGAAATAATAGATGATAGCTATTTAGATGTTGAGTCGATAGAAATATTTAAGAGCCGCCATTATTAAAATGGGGCTCTTGTTTTTTATCTAAAATATTAAAGATTTTACCCCTTCACACAAACGATCTGTTTTAAGGTATGCACAATCTCAACGAGATCTTTTTGCGCAGCCATGACGGCATCAATATCTTTATAAGCCATCGGTATCTCATCGATTACGGCTTGATCTTTTCTGCATTCAACCCCTTGAGTTGCTCTCTTTTGATCCTCTATTGTAAAACGTTTTTTAGCCTCAGTTCGGCTCATCACTCTTCCGGCGCCATGAGAGCAGGATTGGAAACTATCGGGATTTCCTAAGCCTCGAACAATATAGCTTTTAGCCCCCATCGATCCGGGGATAATTCCCAACTCTCCTTTTTGTGCAGATACCGCTCCTTTGCGTGTAACATAGATCTCTTCTCCAAAATGTTGCTCTTTTTGGACATAATTGTGATGACAATTGACAGCTACAGAGGTCGTTGTAAAAGGTTTTTTAATCACTCTTCGTAATGCGGTAATTGTATTTTGCATCATCACTTCTCGATTAAGTCGTGCATAATTTTGTGCCCATTCAACGGCTTCAACATAATCTTCAAAATGTTTTGTTCCCTCTTTTAAGTAAGCAAGATCTTTATGGGGAAGGTTGGCAAGATGGCTCTCCATATCTTTTTTAGCCTGTGCGATAAAGAAGGTGCCTATCGCATTACCAACGCCGCGAGAGCCACTATGAAGCATGACCCAGATACGATCTAATTCATCGGTACAGAGCTCTATAAAGTGATTTCCCGTGCCTAAAGTCCCTAAGTGATGGTAATGATTGCTCTTTTCTAACTTGGGATATTTCTCAGTGATCTTCTGGAAATCAGGGAGAAGTTGTTGCCAGTAGTGATCAACTATTTTAGGGGGTTCCTGCCAACTGCCAATATCTCTTCGTCCCTTTCCAACAGTTCTCCCATGGGGAACCGCTTCTTCAATAGCAAGACGGATAGGATGAAGATTGTCCGGCATATCGGCAGCCGTTAATGAAGTTAAAAGCGCGATCATTCCACAGCCAATATCAACGCCGACTGCTGCCGGGATAATCGCTTTTTTAGTAGGAATAACAGATCCAACAGTAGATCCCATTCCCATATGTGCATCTGGCATTGCTGCAATATGGCGAAAGATCACCGGCACTTGAGCCGTATCAGAAAGTTGCTTTTTTGTCTGCTCATCAAAAGGGACACCTCGGGCCCACATCTTAATGGGGACTCCATTGGGAATCTCTTTTTGAATATAGGTACGATCGCACTTTGACTCTTGGTGATTTTTTTGGGGAGCAATATTTTTCTGATTCTCTTCTCTCATCTCTTTATCTATGTATCTATTTTAAATATTTAATTATTTGAATTAATCTATTTGAATTAATCCTGATTAATCATTTTGAAGCGCCTACTCAGAGTGATCTCTGTTGATCTGTTTTAATCTTTTGGGGATATTTCTGCTTTAGTAGGCTGTGGTGTTCCTTTGTAGTATTCTTGTGATATTCATTATATCGTAATATCTGCTCTCAATAGGATTCTCCCGATATGAAGGTTGTGTGATAGCATTATGGAGTGGTAATGATGAGATAATCAAAATCGCACCGAGAGACGATGCATGAGAGGGAGTTATCTATCTTATCATTTAGATATAGTGCAAAAATTGAGAAGGAGATTAGCATGAGGGTGGAAGATGTGAGCAAGAAGAGAGGTATTTTGGGAAGACTCTTAATGGTAAGCACATTATTGGGATTAATTCAGCTACCAGCATTCGCCTCAAATTATCTCTTTGTGCAAGATGCTCTATACTATATTGGTGATGAGAAGCGCGTTTGTGGTTTGATTACAGGCTTTAAGAGTCAAAGTGAAAATAATCAATTAGAGATTCTTTTTGAACAGCAGAATCAGCGACCGCAATTTATCGTTGAAGTACAAAACTTAAAAAAAGAGATTGCTGTTGAAGATATTGAAGCTCTTCAGCAACACCTAGGTGCAGAAGCCTGTATCTTCGGGACAATCAGAGAGAGGGAAGGGATACCGATGATCAGCACCCCTTCATTTGAATCGTTAGAGATGATTCGATATCTCTAGATGTTTTTATCCGTTTAACGGCGACAGCTATGAACCGCTTTATATTCCTCTTTTAACTTAGGCGTTAAGATGGTTAAGGTTCCCGATTGCGCTCTAACAAAGTTATCTTCATAAACCTCATCCACCTCTAATGTCATTAAGATGTTGTTATCGGTATTACTCCAGATATGTAGATGCTCAGGTTCAAAATGGCTTTTTTTCAATTTAATCGGGGTATTTTTAAGTTTAATCACCATCTCATCATCATTAGAGAGATTACCTAAAGCAAGCTCCACTTTTTCAGGGTTTTTGAGTGGAAAAGGTTGTGAAAGCGAGATATCACAGCGATAAACAAGCTTTTTGAGTTCAATCTGTGGCTTTGCGGCACTCTTTTCGCTCTCTTCTGTTGCTACTTGAGCTTCATCGGTTGTTTTTTCTCTATTGTCTTCTTCTGAAGCGCTCTTATTATCGGCATCAGGATTCTCTTTTTTGAGTTCAAATCCGAGTGTTTCAGCATACTCTTGATCGCTCATTGAAGGTGTTGTTAATGCCGGCATCTTTGCGACAGCGAACTGGTTTGAGCCTAAAATAAGTGCGACGGAGATTGTGAGAAGGATTTTTTTCATCGATTTTACTCCTAAGAGAATATGGTTGTTATCTAGGTAGATTTTATCATAATAGCGATGGGGGAGAGCAAGGGATTTATGCCAGAATCCACTTATGAGGATTAATAAAAAACCACTAAGAAACGGTAGATCTTAGTGGCTAATATAGAGGGTTACATAAAAGGATTTGATCAAAAGATCATGGTGCTCTCATAATGGTTATTAATCATTAAAGACCATTTATAATAATTAAAAAACTGTTGTTAAAGCATCGTGAAAAGTTATTAGCAATAATGTCGCTTGCAATAATTATTTATTAAGTTAATTAATAAATCACAAATCACAAGTAATAATTCAGATTTCAGCGATCACAATCCTCTCCATTATCCTCTTTATCTTACTGTTATTGTATTGTTGCTATTTGTTACTTTGGTCAATCACAATATTATCAGGATCTATTTTGTCACCATAAAATGGACGTACAGCTTTGTCATAAGCTTGATGAAAAAACTCTTCCGCCTGAAGGGCTTCTATTTGAGCATTCACCCAATTTAATAGTGAATCATTCCCTTTTTTAACAGCTGGTGCAATCACATCATCGGGGCCAATTTTTTGAATGGAGACAACAAAGTCGGGATTATTATTGGCCCAGGCATAGAGTAGGGCATTATCATGCGCTAACCCTACAGCTCTACCATCTCTTAATGCGGCAAAAGCTTCTGAGTTATGATCATATTTTTGCAGTTTTACTTGAGGATGATTTTTCTCAAAGTAAGTTTCTGCTGTTGTCCCCTTATTAACAATCACAGTTTTGCCATCTAATTGAGCAAGATCTGTAATAGGGGCTCCTTCAGGCGTTACCAGACCAATAGCGACTTTCATATAAGGTTCAGCAAAATCTACCTGTTTGCTACGTTCAGGCGTTACAGTAAAATTTGCGAGCGTAATATCTACTTTGTTGGCATCTAACACATTAATACGATTTTGAGCTTCTGTTAATACAAAGGTGACGCTCTCTTCAGTGCCAAAAAGGTTCTTTCCTAAGGCCTTTGCTAACTCAATATCATAACCTTGGCTTTGACCTTCTCGGTCAACATATCCAAAAGGGGGTTTATCACTAAATACTGCAACACGTAGTTTTCCATTTTTCTTAATTTGCTCTAAGCTCCCATCTTCTGTTGCTGCAAAGGAGAAGCCTGATAGTAGGGTAGTGACGCTAAGTAAGGCGATGCTGAGTGTTTTAGATAATTTATTCATATTTAACTCCTTGGTAGATTGGTTGTGAATTGTAACTTTTATAGTTGTATCTAACGGTAATGACTTATTTTTAGTTAAAAATAAGAGGGTTAATCGAATTCCTTATCATTTAGGGGACAATATTTAAAGGATAATATGAGCTGATGATGAGTTAAATTGATCAGTGAGAACCTATAAAATTGTTCCGTTTTTAGAGATAAGGCGCTAAAACTCAATGAAATCTTAAGTCAGTGATTATTTTTAAAAATCAAAGATGGTTAAAAATTGTTGAGCTCGTTCACTCTGCGGTTGTGTAAAAAATGTTTTAGGGTCTGTAATTTCTAAGATCTCTCCCTCCTCCATAAAAATAATTTTGTCGGCAACTTTACGTGCGAAATTTAACTCGTGAGTAACAATGAGCATTGTCATTCCGCTTGCGGCTAATTCTAAGATTGTTTCTAAAACCTCTCTGACCATTTCAGGGTCGAGAGAAGCGGTTACTTCATCAAAAAGCATAAGTTGAGGATTCATTGCCAAGGCTCTAACAATAGCGATTCGTTGTTTCTGCCCACCTGATAATTCTCTTGGATAAGCATCTTTACGATCGAGTAATCCAACTCGCGTTAAAAGTAGCTCTATCTGTTGTAACGCTTCTTTGCGTGCTCTTTTTTGGACTTTTAATGGACCTAGTAAGATATTGTCAAGGAGTGTCATATTGGGGAATAGGTCATAACTTTGAAAGACCATCCCTATTTCACCTCTTACTTTCGTCCAGTCTGTTTTAGGCTGATTGAGCTCCTTCCCTTTAAAGAGAATAGAGCCGGAGTCGATCTTTTCTAACCCATTAATCGTTCGCAATAATGTTGATTTTCCACATCCTGAAGGGCCTAGAATCACAACTACTTCACCTTTTTTAACCTCTAGATTGATCTCTTTGAGAACCTGTTTTTGAGAGTAGGATTTATAAAGATGTGAAATTTTTAATAGAGCTGTCATAGATAACGTTATCTCTTTATTGAAAGGTATTATTTAAATAATATTCGATGGTTCAATGATTTAATGGTGTTGTTTCAGTGGTTATGGTTCTCTTCGTCGTCTTAATCGTTTGAATAGTCCTGATTGCACGAGTAATCCTGATTATTTAATGGCTCATATTTTTAATGACTTTTAATAACTGACTGACTAAATTGTGACTATCCATTTGTCATTACGTATTGCATTAACGGCGGCTGAAATAGGTAGCAAGTTTTGATATGGGGTAACAGATGGCAAAAAAGAGTAATAGGAGCAGGCCATAGATCCAAAATGGAGCTAATGAGTTATTCATCATAGCGGCGTATTCAATAATTTCTTTACCTACTTTAGTGACATCCTGTACGCCAATAAGAACTAATAGAGATGTTGTCATAATAATTCTTGAAGAGAGGTTTAATGCTGGGCCAATAGCATTTCTTAATGCTTGTGGTAGTAGGACATAATAGAATATTTGTCGAGTATTTAAGCCGATTGCAGTTGCTGATTCCCGTTGATGTTTGGGGAGCGAGAGAATTGCACTTCTAATAATATCGCTCATCTCTGCTGTACCCCAAAAAGTAAAAGCGATAACCCCCACTGTACGTCCTGTGATATCGATATTTATCAGTGTTGGCAAAATATAGTAGAGCAGATAGAGGAGTACTAATGTGGGCAATACTCTGACAATCTCTAAATAGATCTTAAAAGGGAGACGTATAACGATATGTTGTGAAGTTCTAATGATACCTGCTAAAACCCCTAATATAAGCGTAAGAGCAATAGAGATAAAAGCCACCTCTAATGTGAAATAGAGGCCGGTCGCTAAGCGTTTTATCGTAATCCAATCTAAGATATCAAGCCCCAAATTCTGCATAGCGCAATCTCCGCTCAAGTAGTGAAAGTAAGAGGGTAAAAGGGATAATAACAATGGCATAAGCGGCGACTAAAAGGAGTAGATTTTCATTGGTATGCCCTATATTACTGATTAAATTGATAATCACAGTTGTAATATCTGTACCTGCAATTGCAGTAAAAACTGATGTCTCTTTGAAGAGAAAAATAGCATTCGCTCCTAGCGCCGGAATAGAGTAGGAGAGCGCTTGAGGAATAATGATATAACGGGTTATTTGAAGACGATTGAGACCAATAGCTTTACCACTTTCAAGTTGTGAGGCAGCTATTTGTGTAATCCCACTTTTGAAAGCCTCTGCCATATAGGCCGCTCCTAAGAGTGAAAGACCGATGAGAGCTGTTGTTTCAAAACTTAATAAGATGCCAAACATTCTTGGTAATCCAAAATAGAGAAAAAAGAGATGCAAAAGGAGTGGGGTATTGCGGAAAAATGCCACAAATCCATTACTAATAGGTGCTAATAGAGGGATCTTGAAAAAGATTGTTAAGCTTATTATTAATCCCAATATTAATGCGTTCAAAATCCCTAAAAAGGAGATTTTTAGGGTCAACCAGAAAGCGGACTCCAAAAGCGGAAAGACTTCTTGTAAGTATTGCAACATGGTGATAAATTCTGGTTACTCCCTTAGGTAGATATTAAATAGGTATTGAGCATATCTTGACTAGAGTGAGTGATATAGATAGGGGGATTTTTGAATGAAAATAGTTTCTAGCTGAAAAATTTTATAGATGACTTTATTATTTTTCAGTACCAACCTACCCGCAAAAAACTAGTCATATATGCTTTGTTTTAATATATGTTGAGATTAGAGTAAAATTTTCACTTCGTCAATCTATTTACCGATAATATTGAATAGTACTTCTATTAAAGATCTCTTTTAGGAGAGATGGCTCCTATTTTCTGCTGATAAATGCTCTTGCAAATGCATCTAATGACCAACCGATAATGCCGATTAGTACAATAGCGGCCATCAGCTCTGAGTAGGCTAAGCGATCACGGGTATCTAAAATAAAGTAGCCAAGACCTTCATTGACACCTAACATTTCACAGGGAACAAGAACAATCCAAACAACTCCTATTGCCAAGCGTAAGCCATTTCCGATAGATTGAAAAATAGCAGGAAAGACGATGTTTTTTAACATCTCATACTTTGTAGCTGCGAGAGAATTACCCAATTGTAACCAAGAGGGATCAATGCTTTTGACCCCAGATATTGTGCTGAAAATAATGGGCCAAATAGCAGAAAAGGTTAAAAGAAAATAGATAGGGGCATTACCAATACCAAGAAGCATCACAACGATCGGCATCCAGGATAGGGGAGAAATCATACGCAGTAATTGAAAGGGCGCACTACTAAGTGATTCCAATAATCGAGAGTGTCCTAAAATAATTCCGATAGGTATTCCTATTAAAAGAGCAAAGAAGAGGCTAACCATCACCCGTATTAAACTAGCGATAATATGTTCGGTAAGAAGATTTTGTGTTAAAAGCTCATAGAGATGGGTGAAGGTAGGAGTGGGGGCTAATAGTTTGGCTAAGGGGATATTTTGCGCAAGTAGAGAGATCCCCAATGACCAAAAAAGAAGCAGTAGGGTCAATCCTATCAATGTATAAAAAAAAGGAGCGGTTTTTGTCGAAAAATATTTCATGGCAATCGTCTCACAATGAGATAAGTTGAGCTAAAAGAGAGTTTTGATAGAGCTTGGATGTAGCAACTTGCATGAATCTTTAAGGTCGATATCTCTGATACCTTAATTTGTCGATTTAACAGGCTGATTACATAGCAATTGATTACACAGCAATTACCTCTTCTCTCATTAAAGATCTTGGTAAATTAAACTTAGTAAAAGCATCTTGATTTTCTAAAGCACTTTTTACAAATTTTGGTGCCATCAGATCCTCTATAACCTGTTGAGGTTTTAATTGATATAGAAATTGGTTAACGCCGGCAATATGAGTTTTTTGCAACATAGAGAGCAAAGTTTCTAAATAACTAGGAAAAGGATAGGGCTGGAAGGCAGTACGTTCCTGATACCATTGAGGGTGCTTAATAATGCCAAGATCGATATAGTGTTGCCAATCCTGAGAAGAGGGTGCTAAAACATGTCGGAGGATCTCGGGATGATGCGGTGTTAATTGATGTCGACCTTGATTAGAGAGAAGTAGAGCCGTCTCATCTCGATGGTTATTACTCCAAATTTGTGCTTCAACGAGAGCATCAACCACCTTTTCACTCCATTCGGGGCGATTTTCTAAATCATGATCATGCATCAAGGTGACACAACAAGCATGATCTTTCCAGATATCTGCACTGAAGCGGAGTATTTTGCCAATTCCTTTCGTTTCAGCTAAAGCATTAAATGGTTCTGCAACAATAAAGCCAGAGATTCTCTCTGCCGCAAGTGCGGCAACCATATCGGAAGGTGCCATCACAACAAGACGAACCTCACTTCGATTTTTAGGCATTTTTTCTGTGACGCTTAAACCATTTTCACGCAATAGATGTTGTAGAACTACATTATGAATGGAGTACCAAAAAGGAATTGCAACTGTCTGACCACCGAGATCTGTAATAGCATTCACTTTATGGGCGACCGTTAAAGCAGAACCCGCCATATGATTCCACATAACAATTTTAGCCGGAGAACTACTTCCATAACGGAGCCAAATCGCCATAGGAGAGAGAAGATGAATCACATTTACTTGACCACTAATAAATGCCTCTACCAGTTGAGCCCAACTACGAAAGAGAACCGGCTTTTCAACTTCAATACCCCGTTTAGTAAATAGTTGCTGATCTATTGCGACAAGCAGAGGGGTAGCATCAGTAATGGGAAGATAACCAATACGAAGTGGGGCATTGGGCTGTTTAGCAAAGTTCTTTTGACAAGCTTGTAGTAGGGGTAAACTTCCCGACAGAGCAAAGAGACTCGCTAGTTTAAGAAAATCTCTACGATTCGCAGACATAAAAATTCCTTGGTATCACGATATAGATATCACTATATAAAATAGTCAATTGTCTCTACACTCTTCTCCCAAAGTTGAGCTTCATGAAGCGTAGCGATAATTTCCTCTTTTTGTGGTTGTAAATAATGGAGCGCTTGCTCTTCAGATCTTGCAAGTCGCGGTATTTGCCATTCCCCTAAGATTTTTCCGGGCATGTTTCCGATTAAAATGATTCGGTGAGAGATAAGGAGTGCCTCATCGATATCATGGGTCACTAAAACCGCAGCCGATCGATACTTTTGAATGACTCTTATCAGGAGTTTTTGCATCTCGGCTCGCGTAACTTTATCTAGAGCACTAAAAGGTTCATCGAGAAGGATAATTTCAGGTTTTCTTACTAAGGCTCTAGCAAGAGAGACTCTTTGAGCCATCCCCCCTGATAATTGATGAGGATATTGGTGAGCAACACTGCTTAGATTGATCTCCGAAATTAGAGATATAATGCGATCTTTCGCCTCTTTTTTGCTGATTTTAATCTGTTTTTTAAAATGTAAACCAAATCCAATATTGTCTTTTACATTCAGCCAGGGGAGAAGGGCAGGGTTTTGAAAAACAAAAGCTAATCTTGGGTGGGGTTCTGTAATCACCTGTTTAAAAAGTTTTATCTCACCACTTTCGGGAGCTTGCAGCCCAGCTAAAACCCGTAATAGAGAAGATTTTCCTATACCGCTAGGGCCTAAAATTGTGACAATCTCTCCTGCTGATAAGGAGAAGTTAAATCTCTCTAGAATGCGTTTATATGTTCCCGAGGCCTGTTGATACCCGAGATTGATATTCTGGGCTTGTAGAATCATAATTGAAGCTCCTTTAATGACATATCTCTACTGCTTAGATCTCTACCATTCAGATCTCTTCCTACTCTCTGAAAGAGAGATGATAGAAGGGAGATTAGTCGGGCAATCGTGTAAAAGAATCTTTGCGAATACCACAATCAGGGCATTCCCAATCATCAGGGATATCTTCAAAGCGGGTGCCGGGTGGGAAACCATGTTCTTCATCCCCTAAAGCTTCATCATAAATCCATCCACAAATATCACAGATATAACGTGCCACTGCTCCTCCTCGTTGTTATAGAAATATTACAAATATTTAATAAGCCTTTTAATAAAGGCTTGATAAAGGCTTGAAGTTTTTATTACGCGGATAATCTTGCAATATCTTGGCGTAGATGCTTAATCGCTGGAGTAACGATAGCAACAAAAATCGCTTCTCGACTGCGTCGTTGGGCGCTATGGCGCATGAGATAACCTTTAGCACCGGCATGTAGTGCAGCAGATTGAGCCACAGCTAAAGTGGTTTCTGCCGCATCTAAACGGGTCTTTAATATTGGTAAGAGAGTTGCTCTTCCTTCTTTCACCTGTTGGGCTAATTGAGAGGTTTCTTGCTTGAGTGAGGAGAGCTTTTCAGTAGCAACAGGAAGAGTTAAATCGAGATATTGATTAACATGGGCAGTTAAAGTATTGCTCTCTTGCATAATTTGAATACATCCTTCAATAATGCCGGCACCAATACCGATCTGTAGCAGGATAAATCCGGGCTTTATTGTCGCTATATAATCATCAAATTCCTCTATATCAGCGAGTAGATCAGATTCGGGAACAAATAGATCGTTAAAGCGTACGGCAAAAGTATTTGTTCCTTCTAATGCGCTAAATTGTGGACAGGGATTTAAAATCACCCCTTTCTGATTGCCAGAAACAATAAACATTACAAATTGATCTTCGCTAACTTGTGCTGTCGCTGCCCAAAGATGATCCTCACCAATATTGGATACCCAGGGGAGAATGCCATTAACACGGTAGCCACCGGCAACTTTTTCTGCTTGTAGTAGATGTTTTTCAATTTTTGAAAGATGCTTAATAGTATTAGACATACCTGTTCCTGCTAATACTTTTCCTTCTAAGACCTTCTGTAGATATTTTTCTCGTACAGCTGGGCGAGAGGTATTGTAAAGATACCAAGCACATGCACTTTGGCACCATACAGAGAAAGCTGTTGCACCACACTCTCTCCCGACAGCTTGAATAACTGCGATCTGATTAGCCAATCCTGAATTTTCATCTTTTTGATCTGATAATGCTGAAAATCCACCTAATTTGCCAAGCTCCATTAAATAATCTTTGGGATATAAGCCCTCTTGATCGATTTTGGTTACAAGAGGACGCAAGTTTTGCTGGGCATGAAGCTTAATTGTTTCTAGAAAAGGGGTACTCATGATTTAACCTCTGCTATCTACTTTTCAAGGAGTATATTTATGGGGTATTTAAGGGAATATTGACCTATTGCTATCAATCTTTTAAAACCAGGGATCTCTGAGATCTTCGATATCTCAGCAGATCTTTAGGCAAAAGGGAGTAGCTCTTGATTGATACTATTTTGAGCAAGATTATTGGTGTAGTTGCAGAGTGTAGCTAGGGCAATTCCTAAGATAACCTCAACGGCCTGTTGTTCGTTATAACCTATAGCAAAGAAGTCTTGTAACGCTTCATCACTCACAGCTCCTTTATTGATCATGACGGCAATAGTGAAACGCGCAAGTGTATCTAATTTTTGATCTTCTTCTTGAAAGGGGGTAAGGGATCGTATTGCGGCAAGAATCTCATCGCTAAAGAGTTTTTTTGCGACTGCAATTTTGGTATGACCTGCAACACAAAAAGCACATTCATTAACTTTTGCTGCAGTAATCTGTACAACTTCAATTTCAGCGGATGAGAGACTTGTTCTTGCATTGATTTTCCCCACCTCTTGATACATCTCTAATGCTGTAGGAGCGTTTGCTAGTACGGCGATAAGGTTAGGAATAAATCCACTATTTTTGAGTACATTTTGAACACGAAATACTGCATCTTTTGGGGTTGTTTCTAGTGTATGAAGGGTTAAACGGGACATTGAATTCTCCTTTGAGTGATTAGTTGTTAGGTTGTTAGAATAATTAATACTAAACATGTATTTTTTATATGTTAAATCGATCGTATAGTTTATTTGTGAGTCCGTCAAGGTTATTTTTCTGCGAAAACGCTCTATTTATAGGTATATTGAGATATCGATCTGTATTGAGAATTCATTTAATTCTTTCAATTTTTTGACTTTTTGTTTCAGTTATCCTGTAAATTTATGGTCGATCTTCTATTACTCACTATCTATTTCTCACTCTCTATTAGTAGCGTGATCGATATGGATTTGTATGGGGGGGGTATTGATTGGTGATTGGTACCGAATCTCTTTTAAATATTTTTAGAGGGTTGTAATCTCATTCTTAAACCCCATTAAATGAGAGATTAAGTCAGAGCACAAACAGAAGGAATATAGAACATGAAACCACGTCTTTTGATATCTGAAAGCGTCAATCCACTCTTTAATTTAGCGGTTGAAGATGCGATCTTTCAGACGATGGATGCTTCGCAACAGGTTCTCTTTTTATGGCGTAATGATCAGACCGTTGTGATTGGTCGTGGACAAAATCCTTGGAAAGAGTGTAACACCCAAAAAATGGAGGAAGATGGTATCACATTAGCGCGAAGAAGCAGTGGCGGAGGTGCTGTCTATCATGATTTAGGAAATACCAATTTCACCTTTATGGCCGGCAAGCCTGGCTATGATAAGGAGAGTTCAACGGCTCTGATTTTAGAGGCGCTCCATACGCTTGGAATTGAAGCTCAGAGCTCTGGGCGTAATGATATTATTGTTGAGCAAGATGGCGAGATAAGAAAGATTTCTGGATCGGCTTACCGGGAGACGAAAGATCGTGGGTTTCATCACGGGACACTCCTGATCGATGTCGATTTTGGTCGATTGAGCCGTTATCTCAATCCTGATCCTAAAAAGCTACAGGCGAAAGGGATCAGCTCTGTGCGTTCACGCGTTGCCAATTTAGTAGAATTTAAGCCCGAATTGAATCATGAAGTGATCTGCCGTGCGATCGAGGCACAATTTAGGAAAAAATTTGGGGAGATCGAGACGATTGAATATATCTCAGAGGAGAATCCCCCCCAGATCCCCGGGTTTGAAGCGATCTATGAGAAGCAGAAGAGTTGGGATTGGAACTTTGGTCAAGCACTTCATTTCTCCCATCTTCTTGATGAGCGTTTTCCGTGGGGTGGTGTCGAGATTCATCTCGATATTCCTAGAGGCGGGCGAATCGAACAGGCGAAAATTTTCACAGATAGTCTCTTTGTCGAGCCATTTGAGCGCTTAGCAACAGCATTGGTGGGAGTGCGCTATCATGGAGATGAGATTGCTGCCCAATTGACCAATCTTGGAGAGCAATATCCCCATTTTAGAGAGGAATGGCAGCAGTTTAGTAACTGGTTGATTGCCGCAATTAGATAAAGAGAGAGGAGAGAATATGAAAGAGGTTAATAAGCGTAATAAGGCATTATTAGGGATTTATCATGCGCCAGCAGCTCATTGGGTGGGAGATGCATTTCATGTTCGCTCTCTCTTTACCTATAACAATCATGGGCGTTATCTTAATCCCTTTTTACTCTTAGATCGTGCGGGGCCAACAAAATTTGAAGCTAGCGATAAGATCCGTGGTGTCGGCTCCCATCCCCATCGGGGCTTTGAGACAGTGACACTCGTCTATGAAGGAGAGGTTGCTCATCGTGATTCTACTGGAGAGGGCGGAACGATAGGTGCCGGTGATGTTCAGTGGATGACGGCAGCACGAGGTATCCTCCATGAAGAGATGCTTTCAGAGTCCTTCTCTCAGAAAGGAGGCGTACTCGATATGGTGCAGCTTTGGGTCAATCTGCCTGCGGAAAAAAAGATGGATTCTCCCCGATATCAGCAGATTATCGCTACAGATATCCCTCAATTTTCAGTTGTGGAAGGGGGGTTGATGCGGATTATTGCCGGCCAATACCCACCTAATCTATTCGATGATTCTATTGAGAATAGGGAGCAAGAGCCACAATATTATCAAGGTCCAGCTAATACGGCCACGCCGGTTGACCTATGGGATCTTATATTGCAAAAAGGGGTAAAGGCAGAGATCTTCTTACCTGAAAATCGTTATGTTGGTATCGTTGTACTGAAGGGGGAAGTTCGCTGCAATGGGCAAGTTTTCAAAGAGACTGATCTTGCAATATTAGAAAGAGAGGGCAATAAGACAACATTAGAGGCGATCAACGAATCGAGTATCCTAATTTTGAGTGGCGAGATAATTGATGAACCCGTTGTCGGACATGGCCCTTTTGTGATGAATACGAGAGAAGAGATTAAGCAAGCATCTCTCGATTTTATGAGTGGGAAATTTGGCGAACTATAGAACCCTACGCCATTATTAACGCTATTTCATTTTGTAAATAAGGTATAATAAATTATAGAAATATTTTATTTTTGTAATTAATAGTCAGTCAGTTAGTGACTATAAGTAAGTGATAAGTAATTGCAATAATTCGTTAGAATGAGTTGTGAGAGTAGCTTGGAGCTGGAACTCAAATACTATTGTTGAGTCATTTTGGTTCGCTAGATTGAGATTTAAAGTAAAAGTTGAAATTATCAATAATTTTGTCAGTGATTCTATAAAATAGGAGATAAAAAATGAGTAAAACAAAAGGTGATATCGTTAAAGAGAGCATCACAAAAGCAGCTGAAAAGTTGGGTAATGTTGCTGCTAAATTAACAGATGAGACGGTTGTTAAAACCCATGAAGCAAAACGTGCTATTGATGATCAGATTGTTGCTTTGAAAGCAAAGCGTGACTCTCTCTCAGATAATGCTGATGATGCTAAAAAGACATTAGATGAGAAGATTGAAGCTTTAAAAGAGAAAGCGAAAGAGTTATCAAAAGTGGCAAATGATAAGATTCAAAAAATGTAATTATTTATGTAATTATTTATGTAATTATCTTCTATAAATATTTCAAATATTTCTGTAGATACTTAAATTCCCTCTAAAGGGAGTGTGTCTTGGGGATATGGATTTATAAGAAGAGATAGAAGTATAGATAGAAGAGTTATTGGGATTATTTTCTCAATAGCTCTTTTTTATGGATGATAAGTGAGATCATCCATCATGGTATACTCTATAAAAATGAAAGAGTTATCTTTTAAGGTTGTACCTAATTGTTTTTTCCAACACTCTGACCTTATTTAGTGAGCTAGTATTTATCAGGATCTCTTGTTAAGATCACCCTCATGATAAGTTGATAATTTATCATATTCACACCTTTAATAGCTCTTTCAGTACTTTTGAAAGAGCTTTTTTTATTTTAAATTCTCCTATTGACACGCTTATTGATTTCTCCTGCTGGTATCATTGAGGAGTGACTGTTTTTCAGACATAAGGTGCTTTAATCTTGAATTATTCTATTCGGACTCCATCTATTAACTATTCAATAAATAGTATGTAAGAAGTGGGTATGCAAGAGATACTTAACAAGAGATACTTAATACGTACCTAACTAATACCTACTTAATTCAATAAATCATTGGTTAATAAATCATTGTTTAATGGAGTCAAAATAGTTATGACAAAAGAGACACATGCAGAAACAATGCAGTTTCAGACTGAAGTGAATCAGCTTTTAAATTTAATGATCCACTCTCTCTACTCTAATCGTGAAATCTTCCTTCGTGAATTGATCTCAAATGCTTCAGATGCTTTAGATAAGCGTCGTTTTGAAGGGCTTACTGATACCAAATTGATTGATGGGCAAGGAACGCCACAGATCGATCTGGCCTTCGATAAAGAGGCGAAAACCTTAACAATCACCGATAATGGTATTGGCATGACCCGGGAAGAGGTGATTGAAAATATCGGTACCATCGCTAAATCGGGGACAAAAGCGTTCTTAGAACGTTTAGAGGCTGATCAGAAAAACGCTTCACAATTGATTGGACAATTTGGGGTTGGTTTCTATTCTGCATTTATCGTAGCGCATGAGATTGAATTGATCACGCGTAAAGCCGGCACAGATGAGAATGAAGCAACTCATTGGCAGTCAAAAGGGGAGGGAGAATTTACCCTAACAAAGACAACACGCGATAAAGCGGGAACAACCGTTATTCTGCATATGCGCGAAGATGATCTTGATCTCCTCAATGAGTGGTCAATCCGTGATATTGTGAAGAAATATTCAGATCATATCGCTTACCCCATTATGATGGGGGTTGAAAAACCGATCCCACCTAAAGAGGGAGAAGAAGAGAGTGAGATTAAGCATGAAGTTGTGATCGAACAGATCAACTCCGCAGAATCACTCTGGCAGAGAGAGCGTTCTGAAATTAGTGATGAGGAGTATATCGCTTTCTATAAAGAGTTAACGCATGATTATACCGATCCGCTTACTTGGAGCCATAATCGTGTTGAGGGAAATACTACCTACACATCACTTCTCTATGTCCCTGCGGTTGCGCCACGTGGTTTATGGGATCAAGAGGTAAAGTATGGTATTGATCTCTATGTTCAGCGCGTCTTTATTATGGAAGGCTCTGATAAGTTGATTCCACGTTATCTCCGCTTTATTCAAGGTGTGGTCGATACCCAAGATCTTCCGCTCAATATCTCACGTGAAATCCTGCAAAACTCAAGAACGATTGATACTATTCGCCAAGGCTTGACTCGTCGAAGCCTCTCGATGTTAGAGACCTTGAGTCAAGATGAAGAGAAGTATCAAAAATTCTGGGGTCAATTTGGTCGTGTCTTGAAAGAGGGATTAGGGGAAGATTTCTCTAATCGTGAAAAAATTGCCAATCTTCTACGCTTTGCCTCGACGACAACAGATGAAGAGACTGTTTCGCTCAACGCCTATAAAGAACGTATGCAGGAGGGGCAAGAGAAGATCTACTACATTACTGCAGACTCTCTCAATACCGCGAAAAATAGCCCTCACTTAGAGATCTTTAAGTCGAAAGGAATTGAAGTTCTCCTGATGACGGATGTTATTGATGATTGGATGACAGGATTCCTCCATGAGTTTGATGGCACACCGATGGTGAATGTGGCTAAAGGTGATATTGAACTTGATAAGGAGAAGGAAGCAGAAGAGAAGCCTGCGGCAAGTGAAGATGAAGTAAAACTGATCGATCGTGTGAAAAAAGTCTTAGGTGATCGTGTTGAGAGCGTTAAGATCTCGAAGCGTTTAACCGATTCTGCTTCCGTTTTAGTTCGTAATGAGCATGCACTGAGTGGGCATTTTGAGAAGATGCTGAAAGAGGCAGGCCATGAGGTTCCTTCAATTAAACCATGGTTAGAGATCAATCCAAAGCATCCTCTCTTAGTGAAATTGAGTGAGACGAATGATGCGAAGATGGAGGAAGATATCGCAATGTTAGTCTATGAAGAGGCGCAACTATTAGAGGGTGCGCAGCTCGATAATCCTTCTGAATTTGTCGCACGACTCAATCGTCTTATGAATGCATAAGCGCCGGCAGTAGTTGAGCCTGAAACTGATTAAGATTGGTTAATCTTAACTAGGTTTTAGCCAATAGTTTTTAGCGAATAGTTATAGATAAAGTCCTTTATAGCGGTGATCTATTGCTGCTATAAAGGACTTTTTTGTGGTTGACGATCAATCTGTTTTTATCTCAAATCCCGAATATCAGCAATCGGTTCATCACCGGTCATGAGTGGCGAGTTAAAGTAACGAATAATTGCTTCTGCCGCCTGATGGGGGGAGAGTAATTGATTCTGCGCTTTAAGTTGTAAGAAGCGGTCAATATGGGGAAAGGCTTCAGGAGAACTTGCTCGAATCTCCACCTGCATGTCGGTATCGATAACGCCGGGAGCAAGAGCTGTAACGTAGATGGGGTGCGCTTGTTGTTTCTGCTCTAAATGGAGTGCTCGGCTAAAGTGATCGATGGCTGCCTTTGTAGCACAATAGATTGACCAACCAGAGTAGACATGTCGTCCTGCACCAGATGAAATATTAACGATACGCTTCATAATAGGAAGGTCTTGTGTTGCCGCTACAAATTGATTGCTCAACTCAATGGGCGCTTTAATATTGATATCGATCGCTTTTGTGATCTCCTTGCTTTCCAATTTTCCAACTTGTTCTATAGGTTGCACTACGCCGGCATTATTAATAAGAGTGATCTCTGTAGCAAGGGAGAGATAGGGCTTTAACCACTCAATAACACGATCTGCTGCCTCGGGCTGGGTAAGATCGAGAGCAAGATGATTAGGGAGCTGCTCAGGATTGTTGCGAGAGACACGTAGCACTTTATAGCCTTCTGCCTCTAGAAGTGTGGCTAATGCATGGCCAATACCTCGTGATCCACCGGTAACAATATAGATTTTCATCAATAGACTCCTTCTCATTTGTTGAGGGTTAGTAGTTTTCTGTTCCTATCATTGTAGGGAACTTCAGACTATTTTTATACCTTATATCGGCTGAAGTTATTTAAAGCACTCCATTTTTGCATAGCGGCTTTCATGTATAATAAGATTTTTTATGTCAACTGAAAATATCAATTAAAGATATCAACTAAAGATATCAATCGAAATATCAATCGAAAATTATAGAAGATCTCTTGGGGTCACAATCAACAATAGGTGGGATGAGTTATGAAAAGATCGAAGCGCTTACTAACGACAGCACTCTTCTGGCTTGCATCTTTTGCAATGGCAGAACAGCTCTATATTAGCGATAAACTACAAGCCCCTATTAGAGCCGGTGCCGGCGATAATTACCGAATTACAAAGATGATTAATGCCGGTGAACCCGTTGTTAAATTAGCAGAGCGGAATGGCTACTATCAGATTCGTTACGATGGTAATAAGACCGGTTGGATCTATAATACTTTTTTGATGAATGAGCCGAGTGCGCGTAACTATATTGAAGAGGCTAAGAATCGCTATGAGCCACTATTACAAGAGAACAGGGCATTAGAAGAGGAGATTGAGCGATTAAAAGAGGCGCAGGCTCAAGCCCTTAATCGTGCTAATCAAGATAAAGAAGCACTCTTAAATGAGTTGGAGGTCTTAACAGCAGAAAATCAGGCACTACAATCGGAGATTGTGGAGTTACGTACACTCAATGCAAGAGAGATCGAATTAGCACAAGAGAATGATGCGCTAAATCGCCGTGATCATGTTCAAAAAGTGGAGATTACAACATTAAAGCAGGAAAATGCGCGTCTTCAGTCGGTCAATCGAAGTAGTGAATGGACAGCAGGAGCATTGATTCTTCTCGGAGGGATTATTTTAGGAACCTCTATCTTACCGCGACTCTTTGCGAAAACACGCCGTAAGAGAACTTGGGATTTTTAGAGAGTTTAATTCTTTCTTGAGTTACTTTTGAGAGATGTAGCTCTTTTTAAGACTTTTAAGACTTTTTTAATCGAGGGTATTGACACTATTGCTAATACCCGTTTTAATAAAGAATGCCGATTTGACACAGCTTGCGGGCAATAAACAGCTAAAGCGTGATATAGAAGATGAGTTAGATCTAAGTAGACTCTAAGCCTCTATACCAGAATTAGCCAAATAGCCCGTACCTTTTAGGTTACGGGCTTTTTTATTTTTGAAGAAATTTAAAATAGATTCAGCCTAACACATTCAACACATTCAATATATTCAACACGTTTAACAGAAACGATAGATTTATAAATTCATTACAGAGAGAAGGAAAAGAATCGATGAAAGCAGTTTTAAAGAAATTAGCATTTATATCGCTAATTGGGGGCTCATTAGTTTTAGCAGGTTGTAATTCCGATGATCAGGCCGATAGTGGTGATCGTAAAAAAATTCGCATCGGCACAACGGTGGGTGATTTTGCTGATATGGTCACCGATTCTGTTAAGCCTCAATTGGAAGCGAAGGGATATCAAGTAGATCTGGTGGTCTTTACCGATTATGTCCTTCCTAACCATGCACTAGCAGATGGTTCGATCGAGATCAATACCTTCCAACATCTACCTTATCTAAACTCTTTTAAGACATTGCATAAGCTCGATATTACTGAAGTTTTTCAGATCCCAACAGGTCCATTAGGAATCTATAGCGGGAAGAAGAAGAGTTTAGATCAGTTAGGAGAAGGCTCTAAATTTGCGGTGCCTAACGATCCTAGCAACTTCTCTCGTTCACTTGCACTCTTAGTAGATGCGGGTTTGATTACGCTTAAGCCGGGAACCGATTCGCTTAAAGCCGTTGCGGCAGATATTGCAGAGAATCCCCACAATATTGAGTTAGTGATGATTGAAGCGCCGCAATTACCTCGAGTTCGTGATGATCTCGATTATGTCATTATCCCCGGAAATTATGCCGCAAGCTCAAAGATCCCTTTTAGTGATGCACTCTTTACTGACCCGGGATTTGCTTTTATCAACTGGGCTGCTGTAAAAAGCAAAGATGTAGATGCGCCTTGGCTTAAAGATGTTAAAGAAGCTTATAACTCCGATGCATTTAAGGCTTATGCCGCAGAACGTTTTGCCGGATATAAATATCCCGCGGCGTGGAGTGAGGATAAGACTCAACAATAAAGAGCCCAACAATAGAGAGAAGAGAGCGGTCAATATGACCGCTTTTTTTTAGATATAGTGAAAAAAGAATTGTAATCCCTATTAAATTGTATTATTGTACTACTACGCTAATACAGAGGAGGGGCGTTACTAAGAAAATAGACGCCTCTCTTCTTATTTTTATAACAGGATTAAAATCGTAGAAAAGAGGCATCGACAATGATGAAAAGTAGTCGCTTAAAAATCGCTATCCAGAAGTCAGGACGTTTAAGTGAGGAATCTCAAGAGTTACTTGAGAAGAGTGGGCTTAAGATTAATATGACCAAAGATAAGCTGATCGCCCATGTGGAGAATATGCCGATCGATATTCTACGAGTGCGTGATGATGATATTCCTGGACTGGTCTTTGATGGTGTTGTTGATCTTGGAATTGTAGGCCAAAATGTTTTAGAAGAGGTGGCTTTAGGGCGCCAAGAGTCGATCGATTCGCTCTATCGTGTGAAGCAAGTTCTCCCCTTTGGAGGATGCCGGCTCTCTTTAGCACTTCCTAAGAGTTGTGATTATAAAGGGATTGAAGATTTTCAGGGGCTTCGTGTAGCGACCTCTTTCCCTAATCTTTTAGACCGCTATTTACAAGAGAAGGGAATCGATTATAAGAGCTCTCTTTTAACAGGATCTGTGGAGGTTGCACCAAGAGCAGGATTAGCAGATGCAATATGTGATCTAGTCTCTTCAGGCGCGACATTAGAGGCAAATGGCTTAAAAGAGGTTGAGGTCATATTCCGCTCTAAAGCTTGTTTAATCGAGACAAATGTTGAGATGAGCCCAGAAAAAGAGGCCTTGATCGCTAAAATTATGCCGAGAATACAGAGTGTTATTCAAGCAAATGAATCAAAGTATATTATGCTCCATGCGCCTAAAGATCGTCTAAAAGAGATTACAGAGCTTCTTCCAGGAGCTGAAAATCCAACAATTCTTCCATTAGCAACAGATCAATCCCGCGTTGCTGTTCATGTGGTCAGTAGTGAAGTTCTCTTTTGGGAGACGATGGAAGCACTGAAAGCAAAAGGGGCAAGCTCTATCTTAGTGCTTCCTATTGAGAAGATGATGGAGTAATCGAAATTATTGGGTCGATGCTCTAGCGTGGTAGAGCATTATCAATGGCAGATTGAGTGAAAAAGAGAGCAAATCAATGGAGAAAATTATCTGGAATTCTCTAACAGAAGCAGAGCGAAAAAAAGCATTAGAGAGACCTGCAGAGCGATCTGCGAAAGAGATTAAAGAGATTGTTGCCAAGATTGGCGAAAGAGTAAAAACTGAAGGTGATCAGGCAATCATTGCGTTAACAGAAGAGTTTGATAAAGTTTCGGTCACACAATTGGAGGTAGAGCAAGAGGCATTTGCCGCCGCAGAATCACGCCTATCTTCTGAATTTAAAGAGGCAATTGGACGCGCTTATCGTAATATTAAAAAATTCCATGAAGCGCAAAAAAGCCCTAAAGTGACGGTAGAGACAGAAGAGGGTGTTTTTTGCGAGGTTCTAACGCGAGCGATAGAATCGGTTGGACTCTATATCCCTGGGGGTACAGCGCCGCTCTTTTCAACCGTATTGATGTTGGCGATTCCAGCACAAATTGCGGGATGTCGTGAGATTGTTCTCGCTTCACCGCCACCGATTGCTGATGAGATTCTCTATGCGGCTCAACTTTGTGGTATCGATAAGATCTATCAGATGGGCGGTGCGCAGGCGATCTTTGCACTCGGTTTAGGAAGTGAGAGTGTGATCAAAGTGGATAAGATCTTTGGTCCTGGGAATAGTTTTGTCACAGAAGCGAAACGACAGATCAGTCAAATGCCGGGTGGCGCAGCGATCGATATGCCGGCAGGACCTTCCGAAGTATTGGTCATTGCAGATCAATATGCTAATCCTACTTTTGTTGCAGCAGATCTTCTTTCTCAAGCAGAGCATGGCGCGGACTCTCAGGTCATTTTAGTAACGCCTTCAGCAAACTTAATTGATGAGGTAGAGGGTGAGATCACGGCTCAACTTCAGCTATTAGGGCGAGCGGAGACAGCGAGGGCAGCATTGGAGCATAGCCGTTCTATCTTAGTTGAAAACTTAACAGAAGCAGTGGCGGTGAGTAACCGTTATGCGCCAGAACATCTGATTATTCAGACCGAAATGCCGGAGCAATGGGTTGAGCAAATTATGCATGCGGGATCTCTCTTCTTAGGCGCTTACTCTCCTGAATCGATGGGGGATTATGCTTCGGGTACCAATCATGTGTTACCGACTTATGGATATGCCAGAACTTACTCAAGTTTAGGTTTGGCAGACTTTAGTAAACGAATGACGGTTCAACGCTTAACAAAAGAGGGCTTCTCTCGCTTAGGACCGACGGTTGCACTCCTTGCAGAAAAGGAGCAACTGGATGCCCATAAATTAGCGGTAGATGTCCGCTTGCAAGCATTGGCAAGAGAGTAGATGATGGTAGAGATGAATTAATTTGATCAGAAGATGATAAAACCGATAAGAGGAGGCGGATCTATGAATGAGAAGATGGTTGAAGTAGGGATAGGGCAACAAGAGGGTGATTTTGATAAGGCGATGCCGGAAAATTTGAATGATAAGGCAGAGACTGCAGATATCGTTCAGCGTTTGAGTCGTCGATCTGTCCAGAAGTGTCAGCCCTATATTGCGCCGGTAAGAGATTATAGTGGTCGTGAGATCTATCTTGATGCTAATGAAAACCCCTATGCTATGCCGATCTCGCTGGAGCTCATGATGAATCGTTACCCCGACTCACAACCGGAGCAGGTGATTGCACGCTATGCGGAATATCTCGGCATCGATCGAGAAGAGATCCTAGCAACATTAGGAGGGGACTCTGCCATTGAACTTCTGATTAAAGCATTTTGTGAGCCGAAAGAGGATAAACTCCTCTATCTACCACCTACCTTTGGGATGTATCAGGTCACTTGTGATCTTTATGATGTAGAGACAGTGACAGTACCATTGCGAGAAGATTTTTCGATCGATCTTGAGGCGCTTCTTTCAAATCTTGATGGCACTGATAACATTAAGATGCTCTTTCTCTGTAGCCCCAATAATCCTACCGGTAATGTGATTCCTACCAAAGATATTGAGACCATTTTAGAAGCAACGCGCAATAAGACTATTGTTGTATTAGATGAGGCTTATATTGAATTTAGTGATCAAGCCTCTTTTGCCACTCGTGTAGAGGAGTATCCGCATTTAGCTTTAGTGCGAACGCTCTCGAAAGCATTTGCGCTTGCCGGTATTCGTATGGGATTTGTTGTGGCAGATCGTTACTTGATCGATATTCTTCGCCGAGTGATTGCGCCTTATCCATTGCCTGTTTCAGCAATTGCAGCCGCAGAGATGACACTCTCCCCAGAGGGGATCGCTCATATGAAAAAGAGCCGCACTAAAATTTTACAGAGCCGACAGAAGTTAGAAGAAGCGCTTGCCGGCATCTCAATCATTGAGCGGGTCTACCCATCAGATGCGAACTTTCTATTGGTAAAGGTTGAGGACTCTCAAGCCCTCTTTGAGTATCTCTCTGATGAGGGGATTTTTGTTCGTTACCAAAGCGCGCCGGCATTGGCAAATATGTTACGAATCTCTGTCGGTTTACCCGAAGAGAATGAAGCCTTAATCGCTGCTATAAAGCGCTACGCAAAAGGTTTAGAGGTCTAGTTTTGAACTAACTCATCGAGCTAGCTCAATGAGTTCGAATGACCAAGTTAATGATGATTTTAAGTACGACTTATCAGTGTGATTTTTAAGTATTAAATATTTTAGGAAGAAGAGGATTGGGATGCAAAATATTCTATTTATTGATCGTGATGGCACCTTAATTGATGAGCCCAAGAGCGATTTTCAGGTAGATTCATTAGAGAAGCTACTATTTGAACCAAAGGTAATTCCTGCGCTTTTAGAGTTACAAAATGCCGGCTATCGCTTTGTGATTGTCTCTAATCAAGATGGTTTAGGGACGGAGAGCAACCCTCAGGATAAATTTGACCTAGTTCATGAGCGCATGATGGAGACCTTTGCCTCACAAGGAATTATATTTGATGAGGTGTTGTTATGCCCACACTTTCCGGAAGATCAGTGTGAATGCCGGAAACCGAAAACAGGTATGGTGACCCGTTACTTAGAAGAGAAGCTCTTCAATCCTGCAAATAGCTATGTGATTGGCGATCGGGAGACGGATCTTGGTTTGGCAGAAAATATGGGAATTGAAGGAATTCTATATGATCGCGAGAAGATGGACTGGTCCTTAATTGTTGAGCGCCTGATCGATAAAGGGATTGTGAGAGAAGGGCATCAGCCTCGTAGTGCCAAGGTCTCTCGCAAAACAAAAGAGACCGATATTGAGATCGAACTCTTCTTAGATGAGACAGGCAGCAGTACCATTGAGACCGGAATTCCATTCTTTAACCATATGCTCGATCAGATCGCAACGCATGGAGGATTTAGAATGAATGTCGCGGTTGATGGGGATCTTGAGATTGATGATCACCATACTGTAGAGGATACCGGCATTGCATTAGGTGAAGCACTTCGTGCCGCTTTAGGTGATAAACGGGGGATTGCTCGATTCGGATTTGTCTTACCAATGGATGAGTGTCGCGCTTTCTGTACGCTTGATTTGTCAGGCCGCCCCCATATCGACTTTGAAGCCACTTTTAATCGCGATATGATCGGTACCTTTAGTACTGAGATGGTGCCTCACTTTTTCCGCTCTTTAGCTTATGCATTAGGTTGTACTCTCCACTTAAAAGCGGAAGGGGTCAATACTCACCATAAGATCGAATCACTCTTTAAGGTCTTTGGTCGTACTCTGCGTCAGGCGATTAAGGTTGAAGGGGATCTACTTCCAAGCTCGAAAGGGTTGCTCTAATCAGACGCTATCTCTAGTGTAGTGGTCGAGGATAGATCTACACGTATATGATCTACCCATATATCTATACGAATATACCCCTACCAATCACTATATCAACGATATCACTTATCACTTATCACTTATCACTATATCAATAATAGTAACAGTAACTACAACAGTCACTACAACAGTAACAATAGCTACAAGGAGTAGCCCATGATTATTCCCGCTTTAGATCTTATCAATGGCGAAGTTGTGCGTCTCCAACAGGGGGACTATCAGCGCCAAACCACCTTCTCATACTCACCGATTGAGCAGTTTCAACATTATGTAGATGCCGGAGCGCAATATCTCCATCTTGTAGATTTAGATGGTGCTAAAGATCCAGCGGCTAGACAGCTCTCCCTAATTGCAAAGATTGTTGAAGAGGTTGAAGCGCCTATTCAAGTCGGTGGTGGTATTCGAACAGAGGTTGATATTCAAAATTTACTCGATATCGGTGTCTCACGCGTTGTAGTAGGTTCTACTGCGGTGACCAATCCTGATGAAGTCATTCGCTGGTTTAAGAAGTTTGGAGGAGATCATATCGTTCTAGCGCTTGATATTCGTATTGAAGGGGGTATTAAAAAAGTTGCATTAAGCGGTTGGCTGGAAACAAGCGAGAGTAGCTTAGAAGAGCTTATTGCGCGTTATAAGCCATATGGTTTAAAGCATGTTCTCTGCACCGATATTTCGCGTGATGGTATGTTATCAGGATCGAATGTTCCTCTCTATCAAGAGCTCTCTACGGCTTATCCCGAAATCGCCTTTCAATCTTCAGGGGGTATTGGATCGCTTGCCGATATTGAGGCATTAAAAGAGAGCCAAGTTGCTGGCGTGATTGTAGGACGCGCACTATTGGAAGGAAAATTTACCGCTGAGGAGGCGATCAGATGTTGGCAAAAATAGTGGCATGTTTAGATGTTAAAGAGGGGGTTGTTGTTAAAGGAACCCAATTTCGAAATCATGAAGAGATGGGAGATGCAGCGCTTCTAGCGAAACGATACTCTGATGAGGGTGCGGATGAATTGGTTATTTATGATATTACCGCATCGAGTAAAGGGGCAGTGGTTGATAAGTCTTGGGTTAAAGAGATTAAGGCGTTGATCGATATTCCGCTCTGTGTTGCCGGCGGGATTCGCTCTTTAGAGGATGCAGAAGCCCTCTTTGAGCATGGTGCTGATAAGATCTCCATCAATTCTCCTGCATTAGCGAATCCTCATCTTATCAATGAATTAGTAGCAGCGTTTGGAAGTGATAAAATTGTAGTGGGGATCGACTCTTACTACGATAAAGCGTTAGATGATTATTTTGTCTATACCTTAACTGGGGATGAAGCAACAACAGAGAAGACCGCGTGGCGAACATTAGATTGGGTGGCAGAGGTAGAGAGTCGCGGTGCTGGCGAGATTGTCCTTAATATGATGAATCAAGATGGTGTTCGTGATGGTTATGATCTTGAGCAGTTGAAAGCGGTTAAAGCAGTCTGTCAACGGGCAAAGCTAATTGCTTCAGGGGGTGCCGGTAAGATGGAGCATTTCCGCGATGCATATCTTGTTGCAGGGGTAGATGGAACATTAGGGGCTTCCGCTTTTCATAAACAGTTAGTAAATATCACTGCACTTAAGGAGTATCTCGTTGCTGCCGGTATTGAGGTTCTACCCATCCAATCATTAAAAGAGAGGGAGAGACGGAAACTCTCTATAGAGGCATCTCAAAAATTGATACGAGCGGTCAATTGGGAGAAGGTAGAGCATCTTCTTCCTGTGATTGTTCAAGATTATAATTCTGCTGAAGTTTTGATGCTAGGATATATGGATGCCGAAGCGCTTGAGATGAGTATAACGCAAGGGCGCGTGACCTTCTTTTCTAGAACTAAAGAGCGACTCTGGACCAAAGGGGAGTCATCTGGAAATTATCTACAGATTGTTGATTATGCCCTCGATTGCGATCAAGATACCTTGTTAATCTTAGCTAAACCGAAAGGCCCTACATGTCACTTAGGGGAGATTAGCTGTTTTGAATCTAGCTCAAAAAATGTCCCTTGGGTCTTTTTCTCCCGTTTAGAAGCGCTATTAGCCTCTAGAAAAGGGGGAGATCCGGCGGAATCCTATACGGCATCACTCTATGCAAAAGGGACTAAGCGTATTGCTCAAAAAGTGGGGGAAGAGGGCGTTGAGGTGGCATTAGCGGCAACCGTTCACGATGCTGATGAGGTGATCTCTGAGATGGCTGATCTGCTCTATCATGCAACGGTCCTATTGCAAGATCAGGAGCTCTCCTGGGGCGATGTTTTAGCAAAATTGGAAGAGCGTAATCGGTAAGCATAGAGAATAATGGAAAATAGTTAACATATATTTAACATAATGCTTGCCTTTTTTGGAAAAGGCTCTATAATTACTAAATCAATTAGCGCGGGGTGGAGCAGTCTGGTAGCTCGTCGGGCTCATAACCCGAAGGTCGTTGGTTCAAATCCGGCCCCCGCAACCAAATTGAGAAGCCTACTAACAATTGTTAGTAGGCTTTTTGTTATTCTATTATTTCTAATTCTATTTTAGATTCTTAGGTTTTTAGGGTATTGATGATATAAGGAGACCTTAATGATTGTTTATGGTATTAAAAATTGCGATACGATGAAGAAAGCTTTTAGATGGTTAGATAATCATAAAATCGATTATCAATTTCAGGATTATCGTAATCCCCCATTGCCGCAAGAGACCTTATTAAAGTTGATCGATAAGATTGGGCTCGATCAACTAGTCAATAAACGGAGTACTTCTTGGCGCGCACTTTCAGAGAGTGAGAAGAAGTCAGTGATGGAGCGATCAGAGGCTGTAGCGATTTTACAAGCACATCCTACATTGATTAAACGTCCTGTCGTGGTAACGGCTGATCAGGCATTTGTTGGTTTTTCCGATACGCTCTATAGTGAAACTTTTTTAAAATAAAAAAGAGACAGTCAAAAAGAGATAGTCAGAAGTTAAATCCTAAATGGATAAAAATGGATGAGTTAAAATAATCGGGTTAGCGTCTCTTAGCTAACCAGATTGTTCGTCCGCCACAGCTTTGGTCCTCAATCTTATATTGAATCAGGCCAAAGCCGTGATCAATAAAGAGTTGCCGGTAGTGATCAGGAGAGAGGCTTGCATGATAGAGATCATGCCCATTAAATTTCCCAATGGCTTCGCCGGCATCTGCCCCTGTTGTTATAAGAAGTGGTGCTCCTGGAGTGCAATAATGCTCAAATTTCTCAAATAGTGCGGTTTGATCATTAGGGGGAAGATGAAAGTAGCTATCCCAAGCAATAATGCCGGAGAATTGCTTATCAAAAGTGATATCACGCATATCTGCAAGGATCCACTCTGCCGGCATCCCTTTAAATTGTTTTTTAGCTGCTTTGATAAAAGCTTTGGTAATATCTACTCCTGTAACAGAATAGCCTTCTTCTATAAGGTAGTGAGCAATAGGATAACCATCACCACATCCAAGGTCGAGAATCTCACTTTTTGTACGATTATTGGTGCGATTATTGTCTTCTTCAGATTGAGGGATCATAGAGATAAAACGATCGAGCCACGCTTTTTCAACAAAAGGAGATTCTGAACGCAATTTGCGCCATGCTTTCGCATAGCGCTTATAGATGATAGGTAGATAATCAGCAGAAGGATGGATCATATATGACTCTTTTAAATAATTTCTTTTAAAGGCTTCTTCTAAAGGATTCTTTTAATTAACTTTGTAGTTACTGTATTGATGTAAATGTAGATATCGTAGATATCGATAATCTCCATCTCTTTTGCATGATTGCCCATTTATGATTAGAGCCTTGATGATGCTAATGCCACTAGGTTGGCGCGTTAGAGTATAAACAATAGCTATAACTAATAGCTATAACTATTATAGCTAGAACTATGGTTTATCGTGCAGTTAAGCCCTCTTCAGCAACATCACATTCTGCAGAACTATTCTCTTCTACTGCTTCATGCGCAACAGCTTCACTCATCTTTTTTTTAGGAAATCGTCTCTTCTGTTGAAATCGATTATGGAGATTGTTCGCTATAATCATACCACAGACAATCACTACGCCGAGTAACTCCACTACTTCGATTGTGTGTCCTTGGAACATCCGAATAATGATTGTTGTTACAGGCGCAAAGTTAATAAAGAGTACCGCATTGATCGGTGTTAAGATCTGCACCCCTTTATTCCAGCCAATGAGCGCAAAGAGCCCGGGGAGGAAGATCATAAAGAGAAGTTCATACTTAACAGAGTAGATCTCCGGCAATGTGGGCGGTGTGATTGTGCCAAAGATTGTGCCGATCATCACCACGATAAAGGTAGTTGCCATTCCATAGATGATTGAGAGTGTGGAGTAACGCAACACCGACCATTTTGGAAGGCGGGAGCCACCGATTGTATAGAGCGCCCAGCCTAATGCCGCTAAGAAGAGCAAAAAGAGGGGGAGGAGACGATCACCACTAAAGAGTGTTGAGAAATCACCATTAGTGACAACTAGCGTGACGCCGAAGAAAGCGATAATGATCGTTCCAAGTGTGAAGTTGCTCGGTCTTGAGCGATAGTAAGCCCAGATCACAATGGCAGAGATAATGGGAACGGCAGCTTCCATAATTGATGCGATTAGAACGCCGGGATCACCCAATTGATCTTGACCAATAAACATTAAGAGGTTATAGACGGTAAAGCCCATTGAGCCAAAGAACCAGATCATCAAGGTATGGCCCTCTGTTTTGAAAGCGGCAGCACCCTCTTTATAGTAGAGGATGATGGCTAAAATGAGTGCAACAGGAAGATAACGTAGCAATGTAAAGTAGTAAGGATTGATCACCTTAAAAATTTCGGCAGCAACAGGGAACATCGCACCCCAAGATGCGCTTGCGATGATCAGTAGTAATGCTCCATAAATTAGACTATGCCGACTTGCCATAATAATTCACCCCATTCCTTGTCAATTTTTCTTTAGAATCCTATTTTGGATTCCATTTTGATCGTTTACTGTTATTTCGATATTCGATATTCGATTTCATCAATTTTTATTATTATTTCGATTGCTCTATTTTTCTCACTCTCTAAAAGTATCGCTGATCTATTTGCGTGCGGTACTCTCCGTTCTATAGCAATGTGACTCAATTTAAACCGCTTTTCATATCTTGTAAAACGATTAATTATATTAGTTGCGATCATTTTTAGTGATAGATATAATATCTCCATCATTAAATTAGAGATAAATCAATTAAAAAGGAGGGGGGAGCGATGAATGGTCGTGATCTACGAATATTTACAAAAGTGGCAGAGTTAGGCTCTATTAGTCATGCGGCAAAAGAGCTCAACTATGTTCAATCGAATGTGAGTTCTCGAATTCAGAAGTTAGAAGAAGATCTCAATGTGACACTCTTCTTTCGCAGTAAGCAGGGAATGCAATTAACGCCGGAAGGGAAGGTGCTGATCGATATTGCTTATAAGATTATTGAGCTCTCTGACAAGATGATGCAACTGGCACGCTCAGGTGGAAAGCCGGTGGGTAAGTTAGAGATTGCCTCTGTTGAAACAGTGATTAAATTGCCATTGATCCTCTCTAAGTTTAATAAGAATTATCCAACCGTTGATCTTCGTTTAGCTACAGGTGTGACAACGGAGCTGCGAGATAAAGTACTCAACTATAAATTAGATGGGGCATTTGTTACTAAGAGTCGCTTTACAAGTCATCCGGAATTGCGTGAGATTGACGTATTTGAAGAGAAGTTAGTCTTGATTGCGGATCACCAAGCAGAGGATATTGAGACACTGCTCGAGATGCCGCTATTAAGTTTTAGTGATGGATGTGGTTATCGTGCGAAATTACAAGAATGGTTAAAGACCATTCATTTTGAACCCACAAAGAATATGGAGCTTGGTACATTAGAGACGACCTTGGGTAGTGTGATCTCCGGCTTAGGCATTGCTTATGTCCCTTATTCTGCGGTGCAACATTATGAGCGACAAGGGCTTATTTTCTGTCATGAGCTGCCGGCACAATATAGTGAGATTACAACTACCTTTATCTATCGCGTCACAGAGGAGATCAGTCCGGTATTGCAAGCTTTTGTAGAGACAATCGAGCTAGCAAAAGATGATGCCATCTCTCCTTTTTTCCGGTTTAAGTAAGTTCTAACTCATCTTCAGTTATTTGAGTTGAATGATTGAGTTAAATGATTTTAAGTAGAGGAGAAGTGATGGAAGCGATAGTGATTGTCGTTGTGATACTGGTGGCTTTTAGTGCATTACGTTTTGTCTTAGGATTTGTTAGCAAGATCGCATCGGTCTTTATTAAATTAGTGATGCGTCTTGTGATGATCTTAATCTTTCTTGGGATTGTCCTTTGGGTTTTAGATTATTATCAGATCTGGAGTATTAAAGATGCAAAAAAGATGGCTGAAGAGCAAGCAGAACGGTTTGATCTTCCCAAATTGCCCGATTTTAAAGGAAAGCTGCAATAAGCTTGCCGGCAGAAGATTTATAATAGATGGCTATCTGCCATTAGAATTATTATTTGTTGAAAGTTGAGAAAGTTGAGATCTTGATCGTATGATGAGCTATCTATTGATCAAGATCTCTTTTTTTATACCCATCGGCCCATTGGCCTTTTTTGATCTACTTGGATCTATTCTGTGCGATAGACCTCTTTTCCACCGACATAGGTCTTTAAGACTTTTGTATTACCGATCGCTTCTGGTGGATGATTGAGAGGATTTCGATCAAGAATAATATAATCTGCAAATTTCCCTGGTTCTAAAGAGCCGATATAGCGATCAGCATCAAGCATATAGGCTGCTTCAATAGTGGCTGAACGTAAAACCTCAGTTAAGGTTAGATCTCTATCGGTATTGAGCCTTGGATTATCATCCCCATCACCCCGTCTTGTGACGGCAACTTTAAAAGCAAACCACTCATCGAGAGGATCGATCGGCCAATCGCTGCCAAAAGCAACTCGAACACCGGCATCATAAAACTTACCGGCCGTCTCTAGATATTGGAATCGCTCCTCTCCTAAGATCTCCATCATCTCATCGGCAAAAACTTGTGGGTAGTCAGCCCATTGAAATGAGAGGCAAGGAATCGCCCCAAGTGCTCTAAAACGCTCATACTGATGGGGGGAGGTCAACTCATTATGGGCAAGGCTTGGGCGAATATCCGCTTTTACTTGAGCGCGCATCTTTTCAATTGCATTGAGGGTCGCTTCAATCGCCCCATCGCCAACAGTATGCATATGGGGATGAAATCCATGTTGGCTCACTTCGGTAATAAGTGCTGTTAATAGCTCATCTGAGTAGTAGAGATCCCCAGTCTGTTCTGATAAACGATATTCTGGCGCACTCTTTGTCCCATAATTGATACGGTAAGGGGAGAGGAGTGCTGCCGTATGGATCGGTGCTTGCATAACGCCATCGACAAAAAATTTGGCATGTTGAATAAAAATTCCTGGTGACACTTCCCATGATGCATCACTATATTTTTTTGCAAATGCCGCCATCTCTTCTACCGCATGGGGAACATCGGCAACAGTTGGGGAATCATCGGGGGTAATCTCACGCGCGCCTAAGAGGCGAAGGGTTAATTTACCTGCCTCTTTAACTGCAGTAAAAGCATCAAATTGAAGGGGCAGTGCGCGGGCATCCATCACCGTTGTTACGCCTTGACGATTAAGGAGTTGCTGGACATTCTCCGCAACTTGGATAGCCGCCGTGGCATCGAGTGTTGGAATTGAATCATAAGCACGCATTGCCGGCGCATCTTCCATGATTCCATTAAGCATCCCATCAGAATAGCGACGAATCGTACCATCTTTGGGCGTCGGAGTAGATTCATCAATACCGAAGAGCTCTAATGCTCGGCTATTTGCAACTAAGGTATGGCAATCATTGGCAAAGAGAATAACGGGGCGTACGGTATCGAGCTGATCAAGATCACGGCGAGTAATATCATATCCTAATGGGAGAACGGCATGGCGAAGATAGGCCCGGACAGGGAGCCAATCCCGATCCCCTTTCTGTGTATCTCGGTCGAGATAATCTTGAATAAATTTTAGAGTCTCTTCTACCGAGAGTGATTGATAATCTAAATTACAGCCGGAGAGCTGTAGTCCACCCCAGAAAGGATGAAGGTGGGAGTCGATAATTCCCGGCATTAACATCTTGCCGGCAAGATCGATCTGCTCTGTTTCTGTACTGATATATGGTTTGAGCAAATCTAAAGTCCCTGTAGCAAGTACTTTGCCATCCTTGAAAGCGATTGCTTCGGTGATCTGATGTGCTGCATCTGCTGTAAAGATTGCGCCGTTGTAGTAGATTTTATCTGCGAATTGAGCCATATCGTCTCCCTATTGTTGATCTATTAAGTTGACCTGTTAAGTTCTACTCTATTAGTTATGAGGTTATGCGTCATGATCATTGGTTTCATTATTATTGGTTGATGATGAATTGATTGATGATGACACTATTGTTTTGAGAAATTATTAATCCCTATTGGGAGATCAGCTCCTTGAGGAGAAGGATCAACTTTTCAGGATTCTCTTCGGGCAGAAGATGATCAGCATCGATCTCTCCTCCTTTAACTGTTTTAGATAGAGTTGTACTCTCTTCATTGAGTGCCGTAAAGGCAGCTTGAGAGCTCAGTTGAAAGATCGCACGTGAATTTTTCCCCCAAAGAATGGTGATGGGAACCCTCTCATTGAGTGTTTGTAACATCTCTGCGGTAAAGGGGAGAGGATCTTTTTGGGTTAAGAGCTTATTGAGGGTATGTCGATTCTCCTCTTTAATCTCTTGAATATGCTTCGATTGTTCTTTGAGAGTGAAGGGCGCATTTTTACAGGCGGCTATAAAGTGATCGATTGCCTGCATCTCCTCATTTCGACGAAAAGCACGAATGATAGGGCTCATCATCTTAGCGATATCCCGGGTAAATTGTTGATGTTTCTCTTCAGAGATCCCATAACTAGGGATAATGAGTTCATAGAGAATTAGCTCTGAGAAGAGTGAGTGGTTTTGTGATCGATCTTTGTCCGCCGCTAAGAGCGCAACATGACAGGCATAAGACCATGCTATAACAATATATTTCCGCTGAGGTTTTCCCTCTTGCTTATTGAGCGCTTGGCAAAAGGCGACAACCTCTGCGGCATGGCGATCGGTATCAAATAGTATCTCCCCTTCAGCACTCCCCGGCTCGATCTTCCCAAAGCCTGAGAGGGTTAATGCATAACAATCATATTGTGGGAAGGCAGAAAGGAAGGGAAGCCATGTGCGAGCATCTCCTAATATCCCATGAAGAAAGAGAAGTGCCGGCGTCTCATCGCTCTTGACTCCCTGTTGATGGCTTTGACATTGAAGATAGGAGAGGGATAGATGCTGATGATGTTGAGCATCTTGACTATCTTGACTATCTTGATTGCCTTGAGGATCGATCTCAATTGTTAAGGTCTTAGCATTAATCATTTCGGTTTCTCTTTGAGGTATGAATGTTTGAGATATTGAGGTTTCTGTTAACTTCTCGTCCATCTTCCTTCCACCTTATCCTGTTGTAGAGGGCGGGTTGTTGCTTATTATTTTTCATATAGATTCACTCAGATTTCATGGAGAGCGCTCACTACTGCTCAACAAACTCTGAAAAATCTTCCCGGTTGAGGAGGTCCACTAAGGCTGATGTCAGCTCTCTGAGCTCCTCTTTATTGGTAATAAAGGGGGGCATAATATAGACCAGGCGGTTGAAGGGGCGAATCCAAACGCCGCGATCGACAAAATATTTCTGAATACGAGCTTGATTGACGGGACGTTTTAACTCGACAACGCCTATTGCGCCTAAAACACGGACATCTTCAATATGGGGATTCTCTCTCAATGGATTTAAGAGCTCCTCTTTGAGCTGCTTCTCAATACGGGAGACATTCTCTTGCCAATGACCTCCTTCTAGCAGTGAGAGGCTCGCATTCGCTGCGGCACAGGCTAAGGGATTACCCATAAAGGTGGGGCCATGCATAAAGCATTTTGCCTCGCCTTGACTAATTGTCTCGGCAACATGGCGTGTTGTTAAAACTGCAGAGAGTGTTAAGTATCCACCGGTTAATGCTTTTCCAAGACAGAGGATATCGGGAACGACGCCGGCATGTTCACCTGCTAAGAATCGTCCCGTACGACCAAATCCTGTAGCAATTTCATCAAATATCAGAAGAACGCCACTCTTATCACAGAGCTCTCGAAGGACTTTAAGATAATTGGGATGGTAGAAGCGCATGCCCCCGGCACCTTGAACAATCGGTTCGGCAATCACGGCAAAGAGCTCATGATGATGTTTTGCAAAGAGCTCTCGCAAATTATCGGCTGCGGAATCATCCCAAGGCTCATCAAAACCGATGGTGAAGGTATCTGCAAAGAGGTGGTTTGGGAGATAATCACCATAGATAGAGTGCATCGAGTTTTGTGGATCGCAAACAGACATCGCACCAAAGGTATCTCCATGGTAAGCATGAGAGAGTGAGAGAACGCGATGACGTGGTTTTTCAGCTCTTCCTTCACGCTTTGCGGCTAAACTCTCTTTGGCTTGCCAATATTGAAAGGCCATCTTAAGCGCAACTTCAACAGCAACTGAGCCAGAATCTGCAAGAAAGACACACTCTAACGCCGATGGTGTCAATTCGATCAATTTTTTAACAAGGTCCACCGCAGGTTGATGGGTAATGCCACCAAACATCACATGAGAGACCTTCTCCAGTTGTGCTTTAATGGCTTCATTCATCACAGGATGGTTGTAGCCATGAAGTACCGCCCACCAAGAAGACATCCCATCGATAAGCTCCCTTCCATCTTCCAGGCGTAATTTGACCCCTTCTGCCGAAGTAACCGGATAGCAAGGAAGTGGCTCACTCATTGAGGTATAAGGGTGCCAGATATGTTGGGTATCAAATGTTAAATCGATAGAATCAAAACACGTATCGTGACCTTGTAAGGATTTTTTCTCTTGTTTCATCTTCTTCTCTTTAGGTTGATGGTTTGTGCTGCGATAAATTATCCACTTATCATCCACTTATCATCCATCTGTTATCTATTTTATTATCCACTTACTTTCCATGATCAATCTCTGTAAAGAGTGGTGTATTGCTGATAGAGCGGAGAGCTAAATGAGATTTACAGCTCAAGTGATAGAGCTCTATGGTACTATAAATAAGATTTTTGATAACACTTTTAGGGTTCAATCTCACCTGAAGAGCATCGTAGGTTAATGAAGGGATCCCATAAGATCCCCTAAGGGTTCATTTAGAGGTTCATTAGAACTTATAAGGGGTATAAGAGGTTATAGGGATAATAACCTATCAAGATGTTATCAATATGTTTTTCAAGATAATATATTTTAGGAATCGATAGGAATCGCCATTGATAAACCTTAGCAATGATTGCTAGAGCGTTTTCTCAATGGCTTTTATGGTTATGTGGAAAGAAAGAATTAGAAAAGCGCTCGAGCAACAACGACTCGATGATCGTTATCGGCAGAGAGTTGTCTGTCATGCACAGGGAAGCAGCATCAATATTGAAGTTGAAGAGGCAACATATCTCAACTTCTCTTCTAATGATTATCTTGGTTTAGCTCACCATCCTCAATTAGTTCTTGCCGCAGCTTATGGTGCAGAACATTATGGTGTGGGAAGTGGTGGTTCGCCCCATGTAACAGGATTTAGTCGCCCACTTGCGCTATTGGAAGAGCGATTGGCAGATTGGTTGGGGTATGAAGCAGCGATTGTCTATCCTTCTGGATTTACAGCTAATCAGGCAGTGATCAAGGTGCTGATTGAGAAAGGGGATCTCATTATTGCTGATCGACTCTCTCATGCATCACTTATGGAGGCCGCTATCTTATCTCCTGGACGATTGCATCGCTTCAAGCATAATGATCTGCAATCATTAGAGAGTTATCTCGAACGTTATAGTGTTTCTTCGTTTAATCCTTTATCTGACGCTTCATCTCTTGATACTTCCTCTTTACCAACACCACTTAAAACGCCACTTAAACTAGTCGTTACAGAAGGGCTCTTTAGTATGGATGGTGATGGCGCTCCTCTTAGTGAGATAGCGAAGGTAGCGGCTAATTATGGAGCACTTTTAATGGTGGATGATGCACATGGGATTGGCATTATGGGTGATGAAGGGAGAGGAAGTTGTGATCAAGCCGGCATTAAGCCAGATATTCTTATTGTCACTTTTGGAAAAGCCTTTGGTTGCAGTGGTGCGGCGGTCCTTCTCTCTGATGAGCTTGCTGAGTATTTTACTCAATTCTCTCGCCCATTAATCTATAGTACGGCGATTCCACCTATGCAGGCAGAGATCTTAAATGAGGCGATTACCCTTATTCGCTCTGATGAAGGGGAGAAGCGTCGACAGAAGCTTGCGGCGAATATTGCCTATTTCCGTACTCGCATGGGAGATATGCTTGCCACTTTGAAAGAGAGATTTAGTCGTGATTTTACGCTATCTCCCGGGATTAATGAATTTAATATGCTCCCTTTTCCTTGCCTTATACCCTCCGAGAGTGCTATTCAGCCATTAGTGATCGGAGAGGATTCAGTGGCATTGAAATTATCAAGACTATTGAAGAATCATGGGATCTGGGTTTCGGCGATTCGGCCACCGACCGTTCCCCCTAAAAGTGCGCGTCTCCGTATTACTATTACCGCAGAACATCAACAATCGATGATCGATTATCTTATTGATCAATTAGAAGAGTCGCTCATTATCCTTTTAACTCAACAGAACGATGAAGCGGTGGGTGTGCTAGATGTGTAGTTTGATAGATCGTGTAGCAAAGCCTGAGGTGCAGAAAAAATTTGGCACCTATGCGGCACAATATGATTCTGTTGCCGTTGTTCAACGGGAAATTGCAGATCGCTTAATGACTCGATACCTATTGCCGGCACTTCTTCCTTTAAGTGATAAGAAAAGTGGTAAGAGCGGTAATAGGGAAGATAAGGTGAGGGAGTCTTCTCATCCCATCAAAATTTTGGATGCCGGTGCCGGAACAGGCTATCTCGGGCGCGCACTGAGGGGCGCATTGGTCACTGCTCCTATCGTGAATTCAAATAGTATCGCAAATAGTATCGAGGGAGCTATAGATAAGGATCAATCACCTATTACCGATCTGTCTTCGGCAAAAGCGCTGTTGAATCATCAAATAGAATTGACCGCTTTCGATCTTGCGCCAGAGATGCTATCGATGACAAAGGCGCAAGGGGGCTATCAGGCATTTGTTGAAGGGGATATTGAGCAGATCGGGAAGACTTTTTCGGCTGCCTCTTTCGATTTTACAATGAGTAGCCTTGCGGTGCAGTGGTGCCATAGTCTTCAGCAGGCATTGATCGAATTACAAGAAGTGACTCAACAAAGACTCTTTGTGACAACACTGCTCGATGGCACATTGCAAGAATTAGAGAATGCTTTTAAGACCGTTGATGATCAACAACATATTCTCCCTTTTGTCTCTTTTGAAGAGGCGAACCATATCGTGACGCAATTGGGCGGAGAGTTGATTCATTATGAGAAGGTGATGTACTTTCCAACTTTAAAGGCGCTCTTTAAGAGTTTACGTTCAATAGGGGCATCGGCATTGCCGGCGCGTCGAAAGGGGTTGATGGGACGAAATGATTTTTTAAAGATCGATCACTATTTTCAGCAACTCGGCGCTTATCAATTAACTTATCATGTGGCTGAAATTATCTTGCCAGGCAGTAGTGATAGAGATTAGGCTGAGATTAGGAAAAGAAGTTAGGCGAAGAAATTTAAGTTGTAGCAGCGTTAATATCGATAATCACAATATCGATGATCGATATAGAAGATCAATATGGAAGATCAATAGAAGAAGGGAGATAAAATGGCGCAAGAGAAACAAGCAGAGAATCATCAACAATGGTTTATCACCGGCACCGATACTGAGATTGGTAAAACCTATGTAACAACGCTTTTACTAAAAGCACTTAATCGGCAAGGCGCAAAGGCAAATGGTTATAAGCCGGTCGCCTCTGGTGCAGCAGAGACCCCGATAGGTATTAAAAATCCTGATGCTTACTCATTACTTAAGGCCTCCTATTGTGATCTCGATTATGAGCATGTTAATCCTTACTTCTTTCTTGAAGAGGAGGCACCCCATATTTTGGCCGAAAAAGGGGGAAGAACAATCGAATTTGCGGTGATGAATCGTGGTTTAAAATATCTCGAGAGTCAAGGAGAGATCACCTTAGTCGAAGGGGCTGGAGGCTGGTATACACCCTTGAGCTTCAAGCGTAGCTATAGCGATTGGGTTATTGAGAATCGACTCCCTGTAATTGTTGTTGTGGGTTTAAAGCTCGGTGTGATCAATCATGCGCGTCTAACCTTTGATGCCATTGAGGCTGCTGGTTTAGAGATTACCGGCTGGATTGCAAATCATCTCTCTGATTCTCCCTCATTACCTAACTATATTGCCGGCATTCAAGCATTTACCGATATTCCCATGATTGGGGAAATTCCCTATCAAGCCGCAGCAGATCCGGCATTGATGGAGAAGGTAGATCAATATTTCGATCTCGATCCATTACTGAGGGGAGTAGCGTGATAGGGCAATCAATAGAGTAGTGAACATATCTTTAAAAGATATTTAAAGAGGATTGATAGTGTTGATTTTATTGCTCTTTTTTTAAAAACTACTTGCATGCTTAATTGATTCCACATACTTTAGATAGTTCTCTTGATAACGCTCTCTTTCACTCGCCATAGGGCCGGGAGGCTCATCTCTGGATGAAAAAGGGCGTTTAATAAAGGAGACTGACAGCGTTGATGGAATTGATATTGATAGGGTTGATGGGGTTGATAGGCGCAGCGGTCGATCGCTACTCATCGATCGCTACTCATTAAAGGAAATGATATCGGTAGTTATGCGTGGAGGTTACGGAGTATTAATTATCAATTGTCAATCAGCGGTTATTAGGCACAATGAATAGAATAATAGAGTCCATTTGATGATGAGAGTAGGGGAGATATTAAGAATGACAAAGCAAACAGAAAAAGAACAACAAGTATTCACATTAGGATTTACCAGTAAAATTCTCAATAGTGATAAAAATCATCCCGATATTCACCGATCAATGAATACCCCTATCTATCGAAGTGCTGCTTATGGATTTCCAAATGCTGAAGCGATTGCTGCTGCTTTCCAAAATCGGGAGCATACCCCTTCACATACCTATTCTCGCATCAGTAATCCTACGGTTGAGGCGTTAGAGAATAAGATTAAAGCGATCTCCGGGGCGAGAGATGTCATGATGCTCAGTAGTGGCATGGCGGCAATTTCTAATACCTTTATGGCACTCGCTTATGCCGGCAGTAATATTGTCACCTCTCCCCATCTCTTTGGGAATAGCTTCTCCTTTTTCCAATTTACTTTGGCGGAGTTTGGAGTTGAGGTTCGTTTTGTCAATACAGATTCTCCGGCCGAGATTGAAGCTGCGATCGATGAGAATACCGTAGCATTTTTTTGTGAGCTTGTGACCAATCCCCACCTTGAAATTGCCGATTTAACCAAGATAAAACCTCTATTAGTCCGTAAAAAGGTTCCCTTAATTGTCGATACGACCGTTGTTCCTTGGTGTGATTTTGATGCAAGAGCATGGGGGATTGATATTGAGGTTGTTTCAACGACAAAATATATCTCAGGAGGGGCAACTAGTGTTGGGGGTGCAATTCTCGATTATGGAACCTTTGATTGGTCAGCAAATAGAAGATTAGCCAAAGTGACAAATCCCGCGCCATTTAGCCCTTTTATGTTTAAAATTAAGCGAGAGATCGCTCGTAATTTTGGGGCATGTTTAGATGCAGATAGCGCTTATGCCCAAATTATGGGATTAGAGACGCTCAAATTACGTTATCAGGCGATGGGGGAGAGCGCTTATCAATTAGCACAGTTTTTAGAGCAGGAGGCGCAGGTTAAAGCGGTCAATTATCCTAAACTCCCATCATCTTCTTATAAAGCTTTGAGTGATCAATTCTTTAAAAATTATCCCGGTGCGATGTTAACCTTCAATCTTGCCTCAAAAGAGGCCTGTTTCCAGCTGATGGATGCCTTAAAAATAATCCGTAGAGCTACCAATCTTTTTGATAATCGCACATTGATTATCCATCCGGAATCGACCATTTACGGTACCTTTTCTCCGGAATTGAAAAAGTTGATGGGAATTGATGAGACGCTACTTCGTCTCTCTGTGGGGCTAGAAGAGTTAGAAGATCTTAAAGAAGATCTTCTTTCTGCGCTCGTAAAACTCTCTTTATAGATCGGTTATCTCATACCGATTACCTCATGCCGATTATTTCATATCGACTACTTCATGAGCTCATGACGAACCGCATAGACAGCCGCTTCAACGCGGCTCGATACGGAGAATTTCTTTAAGATATTTTGGACGTGAACCTTTACGGTACTCTCTGATATATGGAGCGCACGGGCAATCTCTTTATTGCTATCCCCTTTAACGAGGTAGGCTAAAATCTCCTCTTCACGGGGGGTTAGTGTCGCTAGGAGAGAGTGCTTATCGCTCTCTTCTTGTGGTGTTAAAATTTGAGTTACTAGATCGATAAAGGCTTGTCGATCGACACTTCTGCTTAAGGTGTAGTAACGCTCAATCGGTGCTAGTTGGTGGCGGATCTTCTCTGAAAGTATCTGCTCATGAGCTGCATCTGTGGTGCTATTTTTCTGTGGAGTTCCGATAGAGAATCTCTTTGTCACACCTTCTACCCAGAGAATAATCACCATATCAGGCGATCGAGCGGTAAGATTTTCAAATAACTGTCGCTCTTTTGCACTATTGAGATAGTGTGCATCGATTAAGAGTAGATCAATCTCAAACATGGTAGCAGGAAGAGAGGTTAAGGATTCAGCCACGACTATCGATGGGCTATTGATCTCTATCTCATTTCTTAAAAGAAAGTCGATTCGTTCGCGAAAGAGACGATTAGGGTCGATTAGAACAATATTGGGGTTTTGAATGGCTACACTTGTTTTCATAATAATTTATGGTTCCTATCTATCATTATCTCTATCTAACTTTATTCTCTATTTTTCTAGTTAATTGATCAGCGGTCTCTGACTGTTAACTGCGACTCTGCTAGATCTCTCTTTGTGGTTTAGATTCTTCCTATCCTATCTCTTTTTCAATTCAATATTTATCTTTATTCCATTTTTGAATATTTATCTGTCATGATTATGCTGGCATCGGTATAAAAGTCGGTACAAAATATGATTGATTTTATACCTGATATTCTTAGATCGACAGTGATAGATATAGGCGAATTAGATAATTTTTACAGTTATTTATGGGTATATAAATTACAGATCGCACCATTATAACCGATTATTCCCAATCTATAACAGCCTTATTGGACCGTTATCTATCTATAGGGGATTAGGGGGAGAGATGATATTATAATGACTTGTATGATATCTCGTACTACATTTTGTACTATATCGAGTTAGATTGAAAAGGAAGGTTTTATATGAGAGCAGTTTCTGCCCGTAATCAGCTTCGTGGTAAGGTAAGCGCTATTATCGAAGGAAGTGTCAATAATGAGGTGATTATCACTTTAGATAATGGTGATGAGATCGTTACTGTTATCACTAAACAGAGTTGTGAAACTTTGGGAATTGTCCCTGGTAAAGTGGTAATCTCCGTGATCAAAGCACCTTGGGTTGTTTTAGCACAAGCAGATGGCAATCTTCGTTTTTCTGCACGTAATCAGTTCTTAGGACGCGTTGAGAAGTGTGTGAAAGGCGCGGTTAATAGTACTGTCCACTTTGTCACAGAGAAGGGACTTGGTTTAACAGCAGTGATTACCAATGAGAGCTTCGATGAGATGGAGATTAAAGAGGGCGTAAAGGTTATCGGCCTTATTAAAGCATCTAGCATTATTGTTGCGACAGAGAAAGAGGATTAAGTAATATAAAGCGAATATAAAACAGTAGAGATAGAGGGGAGAAAGATTCTAAAAAAGTAAAGAGATTGTGTATAATCTTTTATTGCTTCAATCTTTACATATTAATATTAGAGAGCATTAGCGGTTTAGGTGCTATTTTCGACACTAATGATCAGTAAGAGATAGCGTGTTACTACTATTTTATTCGACCAAATAATTGAATCGAATTATATTGAGTTAATAAGGAATCAGAGATGAGAAAGCTTTTATTAGGTGCTGCGGTTCTCTTTGTTTTAGCGGCATGTTCATCAAAAGGGATTACGCCTATGAGCCAATTAGATACAAAAATTGCAACAGTTCCAGAATTGCAACATCATGATTATCAATTGGTATCTGTGAATGGCAAAGCCTTCGAAGCAGGTAAAAATGAAGCGGCGCCAACAATTGCATTTAGCCAAGATATGCGTGTAACAGGAACAATGTGTAATAACTTCTTTGGTCAAGCAACGCTCTCTAATCGTGGTATTTTACGTGCTCAAGGTGTAGGGATGACCCGTATGCTCTGCACAGATCCTCTTCTTAATCAACTCGATGGCGACATTGCCCAGCTCTTAGAAAATGGTGCTGAAGCGGTTGTTTCTGCGGATGGTCAATTCTTAAGATTATCAAATACAACGACTCAATTAGAGTTTAAACTGGTTGATAAAGTTAAATAGTTATCGTTTCTAGTTTATGCTGGAAAAGTTAAGTTAATGGAGAGGTGATCTATAATAATAGATCACCTTTTTCATCAATGAAGGAGTAGATATGAAATCACATTGGAATGAGCGTTTCTCTCAAGAAGCTTATCTCTATGGAAAGGCACCGAATCAATTTATTCGTGAGATCAATCAGAAGATCCATCTTAAAGGGGATATTTTAGCGATCGCAGAGGGAGAGGGAAGAAATGCTCTCTATATCGCTAAAGAGGCTGTTGCCGCCGAAGAGCCGATCAAAATTGAGGTGTGGGATTATTCTGATGTGGCACTAGAGAAGATCAATCAACGCAAGGAGGATCTTCCTATTGAGACAAGAGAGGTAGATTTAACAGAAGTGATTTGGCCGGAAAATCGTTATGATGCGGCGATCTGTGTTTATGGACACTTTGCTAAAGAGATGCAAGAAAAGGTCTTCCAAGGCTTACGTCAAAGCGTTAAATCTGGTGGGTGGATTGTTGGGGAAGTCTATTCAGAAGAGCAGATTCCTTATCAATCTGGAGGCCCGCGAAATCAAGATTATCTCTACTCTCCATCGCTCTTTACAAGGCTCTTTTCAGAGGATTTTATTCGCCATCTCTATGTCGGAGAGGTTATGCGTGAAGAGGGAGCATTACATCGAGGCATCTGCCACGTTATCCAATTTGCGATTCAGCTGCGCAAAGCGTAATAAAAAAAGAGGAGCAAATTTAATATTGCTCCTCTCTCTATATTCTCCTCTTTACTTAATAACTATCGATAGCAGTGAATTGATCACTGCTCTTTTATGTTTTTTAAAGAAGGAAGAAGTAAGCATAGATTGTTAAGATCCCCACACAGCAGAGGTTGAGGATACCGCCGGCGAACATCATATCGCGCTGTCTTAAGTGACCGGTACCAAAAACAATGGCATTTGGAGGAGTTGCAATCGGCAGCATAAAGGCACATGAAGCACCTAAGCCGATCATCAATACTAATACCTCTTCAGGCATTCCCATCTCTGCAGCTACCGCGGCAAATACCGGTACTAAAAGTGCAGCTGATGCGGTATTACTGGTGAATTCAGTAAGGATAATAATAAAGATCACAACAATAAAGATGACCACTAAAGGATGTGAGCGGCCAAAGAGATCAGCAACCGTATTACCTAAGATCTCTGAAGCGCCTGAGCTTCCTAATACAGCACTTAAGGTTAATCCACCGCCAAAGAGGAAGAGAACTCCCCAATCTGTATTTTCAGAAACCTCTTGCCATGAAGCTAAGCCTAAAACCACTACTGCAATAGCACAGGTGATTGCAACATATGTATCAGGAGAGCTGATCCCGAGATGCTTTTGAATATAGGAGCCGCTAATCCATGCAATTGCTGTGACGATAAAGAGTACTGTGGCAATAATACGGGGAAGGGTCCAAGGAATCACCTCATCTGTGACATTGATTCGCATATTGAGCTTTGGCTTAAAGATGATGTAGAGCACAATAAACATCACTGGCATTAAGATAACCATCATAGGAATTCCTACTAGGAACCAATCATCAAAACTATAGTTGAGTGCTTTTGCTGCGATCGCATTAGGAGGCGATCCCACCAATGTTCCAAGACCACCGATACTTGCGGAGTAGGCAATTCCGAGCAAGATAAAGATAAAAGTTCCGCGTTCTTTAGAGAAATCGAGATTACTCATAATCCCAAGTGCAAGTGGAAGCATCATTGCCGCCGTTGCCGTATTACTAATCCACATCGATAAGCCGGCAGTGACAAAGAAGAGAGAGAAGACGGTGACTCCAAGATGTCCTTTTGAGAGACGAATCATAAAGAGGGCGATCTTTCTATCAATTTTTTGCATATGAAGTGCAGTTGCTAGGGCGAATCCTCCAAAGAAGAGGAAGATGATAGGATCTGCAAAACTCGTTAATGAGCTTTTTAAAGTGATCGACTCCGGCACCCCTAATAGAACTGCAGACAGTGGCACTAGTAGTGCTGTGATCGTGGTATGAACAATCTCTGTTAGCCAGAGAGCACCGATAAAAAAGAGAATCACAAGCCCTTTATTGGCTTGCTCTGTAAAGGGAAGAAAGCGATAGATGACAGCACAAATAGCTACTATAATCGCGATTCCCACGACAGATTTAATCACCTTTGCTAGATTGAAACGAGATAGCTCCTCAGCTAGCAAGTCTGGGTTTTGTGCGGAACTTGCCACAGTATACTCCTTTAATATTAATAAATAATAGGTATAAAAATAGTCACACCTTACTGATCATTCTATTGAAATAGATATTGTTATTGCTTTAAGCATCGATCTTTATAGTGGATCGTGATCACGATTGCAAACATCTATCTAATAATTTGCCAGAAACTTGCGAAGTATCTATGAGATGTTGTGCAATTTTAGCGTGGCTTTATTAGTTTTATGGCAGAGAGATCACCTCCTTTATGCTCCTTTATGATAAGGTACGAAGCTTATCTTTCGCCTCAATATCTCTGCTATGTTTGACATTAGTAATAGGTAAAAGAATTATCGCGAATTATCATATATATATCTGTAATAAATTGTTATAATCTACGAATATTTTTATATATCTTTCATATTCGATTTATATGTGATTTATACGTAGTTTATATGTGATTTGTATGTGATCTGTATGCACGCTATGTGCATTTTATCTACATTTTTATAACAGCTGTACTCTTAGGGAGTTTTACAAAATGGAAAGAGCAATTAAGAATTGGTGGATGTGGGTCTTGATGGGGATTCTCTACATCATTATGAGTGGTTATCTATTTATCAGCCCCTTAACAAGTTTTATTGTCTTATCACAATTTATGGTAGCGTTCTTCTTTGTAACGGGGATCTTTGAAGTGATCTACTCACTGACCAATAGACATGTAGAAGGTTGGGTTTTCAATCTTATTATGGGGATTTTACAGGTCTTTATCGGAGCCTATCTCATTAAACATGCCAATGAAGGCCTACCAGAGATGATGATGATCTTCCTCTTTATGTTCTGGTTAATCTTTTACGGTATCTCTGCAATTACCTTCTCATTTAGTCTTAAGAGAATGGGAGTTGCTAGCTGGTGGTTAACATTAGTTATTGGTATTTTAGGGCTTCTTTTAGGGCTCTCAATGTCTTACTCACCACTTAATAGTATCGAGATTATTACAACTTTGATTGGCGCATATGCCTTAGTTGCCGGGATCTATAGTCTCTACTTCGGTTTTGCGATTCGTCGTCATAGAGCGTAGTTTACAGAGTAATCTATCTAATAATGATCCATCTAATAGTGATCTCACAGTGAACTTACAGTGATATTAAGAGATAGTTATCAAGATGGTTATTTAGATAGTTATTTAGATAGATATTAAAAAAATCGTTAGGAAGAGCCTCTAATCTATAAGAGGCTCTTTTTTTTTAGCAAAAGAAAGGGTATAGTACCTAAAGAAGTTTTAAATTTATCTTTGGGGCAGGGTGAGAGAATTTCTCGATTCCCGACCGGCGGTGATAGTCCGCGAGCGTAAGCTGATATTGGTGCAATTCCAAAACCGACAGTATAGTCTGGATGGTAAAAGATAAATGATTTGTTAAAGTAACATTTTATATTGAGTTGTATCTCGGTTGAGATTATTTTAATCGGTTATTTCAGTGTTCATCTTTCATGATGAGAGATAGCAGAAAGAGTTGAAATAAGCGTATGATCTTCTCCATGCTCTTAGAAAGTATTATGTAATAGAGAGCAATAGAATAGAGAGTAATAGAGAACTTGATCTTTCTGATACTATCGTAAGATCCTCTAGGAGATAATCAGCTCTCACAGCTGATAAGATCTATCATCTTAAGCCGTTTTAGCTAAGAGATCTTCTCAACGACTATGACTTGTTGTTATCGATATCGTCTATTAGAGATTATGCGATAGGTATCGATATAAGAGACTTTAACAGACATCTATCCCGAATCGTTAAAAGCCCCAAGCAGATTGCAAGGGGCTTTTTTAATGCAGAAATCAGAGCAGAGATCAGATCAGACATTGGTCGAAAGAGATCAGACGCAATATCAGGCTTCAGGCGAAGCGTTAGAGCAAGAGCCTGAGCAGAATGTCGATCAGAGTTTAAGTCAAAATGAGGTTGATCGTACCTATCTTTTAGAAGCGGTTAAGCTTGCAAAGCTTGGTTATGGTGCAGTCTCACCTAACCCCTATGTCGGGGCATTACTGGTCAAAGAGGGCGAGATCATCGGCCGCGGTTATCATCAATACGCCGGAGGCGCTCACGCAGAAGTGAATGCTGTGCAAGATGCGCTTGATCATGGCTATCAACTCGCAGGAGCAACACTCTATGTCACACTAGAGCCTTGCTGCTTTAGAGGGAAGACGGGCGCTTGTACCGATCTTATTTTAAAGAGTGGGATTCAACGAGTTGTCACGGCGATGGAAGATCCTAATCCCGCTGTTGCCGGTAAAGGGCATCGAATTTTACAGGATGCCGGCATTGAGGTCGTTACCAATCTTCTTGCTGATCAGGGAGAGAGACTCATTGAAATTTTTAGCCACAATCAGCGTTATAAAAAGAGTTTTGTTACCCTGAAAGCAGCTTTAAGCCTCGATGGTAAATTAGCGACAAAGTCTCGTGATTCACAATGGATTACTGGTGAGGCTGCTCGTAAACGAGCACACTATTATCGGGGGTTACATGATCTTATTCTTATTGGTAAAGGGACGCTGCTAGCGGATAACCCATCGCTGACTGTCCGTTACGGATATGAAACTAAAGCGCCGACACGTCTATTGATGCTTAATAATTTTGTGGGCATTACTGAAGAGATCATCACCCAATATCACTTCTTTAATATTAATTTAGCCCCTTCGCTGATTCTCTATGATGTTGGGAATCCTCCTAGCCACTCATTAGAAGCGCTATTAAAAGCAAAAGGGGTTGAAGTAGTGCCTCTTGCCGAGATCACCCCTCAATCCATTTTAGAATATACCTTTAATGCCGGCTTTATGAGCCTCTTTATTGAGGGTGGCGCCGGCATTTATGATGCCTTTATCAGCGCCGATTGTGTTGATCAATATCTTCTCTTTTATGGGCCTAAACTGATTGGAAACCCAAAAGCTTTAGAGTTGTGGCAATCGAGCAGTATCGAGCAATTAAGCGATGCACCACTTGTAACAATTGAATCAGTTGAACTACTTGAAGAATCATTTTTAACTGTCGCAAGAAGGAGACGTTAGATGTTTACAGGAATTATTGAAGAGCGTGGAAAAATCATCGCAATGAATCATCATCACAATATCTCTAGATTCACCTTCAGTGCAAAAGTGGTTTTAGGGGATGTTAAATTGGGCGATAGCATCGCCGTAAATGGCGTCTGTCTAACGGTGACAGAGTTTGGGGATGATTATTTCAAAGCAGACTTGATGCCGGAGACGCTCAAGCGGACAGGATTTGATCAATATCAGGTGGGAACCCTTGTCAATTTAGAGCGCGCCCTTCGAATGGGCGATCGCTTAGGAGGGCACATGGTGAGCGGCCATATCGATGGTGAGGCAAAGCTCTTAAGAGTGGATGATCTTGGTGATATTCGCGAGCTCACTTTTGAATTGAAGGATTCCCATGAAGGACTGATTATCCCGAAAGGCTCTATTGCAATCGATGGGATCAGCTTAACGATTATCTCTGTGACAGATCGCTCCTTCAAAGTAGGAATTATCCCTCACACATTTGAGAATACCAATTTAGAGAAATTGAAGCTTGGAGGCAGAGTCAATATTGAGTTCGATATGATCGGTAAATATATTAAGGCACAACAACAAGAGCGTAAAAGCCTGCAATATGAACAACTCTCCAATTGGGGTTATTAAAAATTTGAACATCATATTTTTGTTTTATACACCTTTAGAACACCTTTAGAAAATTAGGTAGGAAACCAGATGGCAACAATATTTCAAGAAGTAGGTTCTGTCGCAAAAGTGAGAGAAGCAATTGAATTTATGAAGAAAGGGGGGATGATCATTGTCACCGATGATGCCTCTCGTGAGAATGAGGGGGATCTCATTATGCCCGCAGAGACCGTAACTCCCGAAGATACTAACTTTATGATTCGCCATGCCGGCGGATTGATCTGTGCGCCGATTTCACAAGCATATGCAGATCGTTTAGCACTCACCCCTATGGTGGTGGATAATCGTGACCCTTATAAAACGGCATTTACTGTTTCGATCGATCTAGCGACAACCCATACTGGAATCTCAGCCTTTGAGAGAACAGAGACGCTCAACGCGTTAGCAGATGAGAGTAAAACCGGCGCTGACTTTAATCGTCCAGGCCATATCTTCCCCTTAATTGCGAAAGCAGGTGGTGTGTTAGAGCGTCGTGGTCATACTGAAGCTGCTGTTGATATTGTGACTTTAGCTGGTTTTAAACCCGCCGCTGTTATTTGTGAAATTTTAAAAGAGGATGGGGAGATGGCTCGCGAGAGTGATCTTATTCCATATGCTAAAGAGCATGGCTTACCGATTATCTCGATTCAAGATATCGTCAATTATCGCTTGATGCTAGAAGATGAATCTCTTCTGATGCCGTTGAGTGAAGCGACATTACCCACGGAGTATGGCACATTTAAGATCTACTCCTTTCCTAATAAGAATGGGGGAGAGCCTCATATGGCGCTCTGTTCAGCTGTTCTAGAGCATCAAACAGAGAAGACTCACCAGGAAGCAACGGTACGAATCCATTCTGAATGTTTAACGGGAGATGTTTTTTCATCACTCAAATGTGATTGTCATGCGCAATTAGCTTTTGGATTAGAAGAGACCGCAAAAGCGGAGAATGGCATTCTTCTCTATCTGCGCCAAGAGGGAAGAGGAATCGGAATTGTTGAAAAGCTTAAAGCATATAAGCTACAAGAAGAGGGATATGACACAATTGCCGCAAACCAGCTCTTAGGTCATGGTGCTGATGAACGTACCTATGATGAAGCAGCAGCGATTTTAAAGTTTTTTGGTGTTAAAAAGGTCAATCTTCTCACTAATAACCCCGATAAAATTGCTGCGCTTAAAACCGCAGGAATAGAGGTTAAAGAAGGGGGGACGCCTCGATTTGAGACTGCAGAAAATAGCGATTATTTAGATGTTAAGCGAGATCATATGGGGCATAAAGGGCTTACGCGTCAATTACGTTAATTAATATCATAAGCTCATCTCTTGAGTATATTACCTTGAGTAAAGAGTATCGTGCTTTAGTGGGATTAGAGAGCTAGATATTAATAACTATCGATAATAACTATAGATTAAGTGTGATAGCTCAAGAGCTAGAGATTAAAATTCGTTTTGAGAAGTTAGACATTAAAAGCTAGAAGTTAAAAGTTAGAAATTTGAGATTCAATATTCGATATAAAAAGTGAGGAAAAGATGAAAGTATTAGAAGGTCAATTAAGTATTCAGGGTAAAAAAATTGCGATTGTTGCAGGTCGTTTCAATAGCCTTATTACTAAGCAGTTGATTGAGGGTGCAAGAGATGGACTAGTGCGGAGCGGTGTTTCAGAAGAGGATATTACCCTCGCTTGGGTTCCGGGCGCTTATGAGATCCCTTTAATTGCGAAAAAATTTGCAGAGAAGAGCGATATTGATGCGGTGATCTGTTTAGGCGCTGTTATTCGTGGCGCTACTGCCCATTTTGAGTATGTTGCCGGAGAAGTTGCAAAAGGGGTAAGTCGTGTTGGTTTAGAGAGTGGTAAACCTGTGATGTTTGGTGTTTTAACAGTCGATACCATTGAACAAGCGTTAGAGCGTGCTGGTACAAAAGCAGGGAATAATGGTTTTGCTGCGGCGATGGGTGTTGTGGAAATGTTAAGCCTTATTGATGAAATCATCTAGCATGCAAGAGTGTTTTTAAGGTTTCCTTTTATTGTGTAATCTTGCTATCATGAGCGCGGAATAAGGTGCAATAACAAAGAACAATAAAAGAGAATAAAACAAAGTTATTGATAAAAGCCTTAATATCAAGTTTTTAAAGGATTTAGCAGACTATTTTTTTATTAACTTAGGAGGTCAACATGAGTAATGTAAACTCATTAAATACTCTCTCTACCTTAAAAGTAGGGGATAAAGAGTATCACTACCACTCAATCAAGAAAGCGGAAGAGAAATTAGGTGATCTTTCTCGTTTACCGAAATCGATGAAAGTTCTTTTAGAGAACTTACTCCGTTTTGAAGATAACGTTACAGTGAATGCTGACGATATCGCTGCAATTGGTGAGTGGGCTAAAAACCGCACATCTAAGCGTGAAATTCAATATCGCCCTGCACGTGTTTTAATGCAAGACTTTACCGGTGTACCTGCTGTTGTTGACTTAGCAGCAATGCGTGACGCGATGGTTAAAGCAGGTGGCGATGCAAAACATATCAATCCATTAGCACCAGTAGACCTTGTTATCGACCACTCAGTCATGATCGATAAGTTTGGTACAGATGCCGCGTTCGAAGAGAACGTTAAGCTCGAGATGGAGCGTAACGGTGAGCGTTATGAGTTCCTTAAATGGGGTCAAAATGCATTTGATAACTTCCGCGTAGTTCCACCCGGAACAGGAATCTGTCACCAAGTTAACCTTGAGTATCTTTCACAAGTGGCATGGACCAATGAGAAAGATGGTAAAACTTGGATTATGCCAGATACATGTGTAGGAACTGACTCCCATACACCAATGGTGAATGGTCTCTCTGTTCTTGCATGGGGTGTTGGTGGTATCGAAGCGGAAGCAGCGATTCTTGGTCAGCCTATCTCAATGGTGATCCCTGAAGTAATCGGTTTTAAATTAACCGGTAAATTGAAAGAGGGTGTTACTGCGACGGACTTAGTTTTAACAATTGTTGAAATGCTCCGTAAAAAAGGTGTTGTTGGTAAATTCGTTGAGTATTATGGTGATGGTCTTAAAGAGCTTCCATTAGCAGACCGTGCAACGATCTCTAACATGGCGCCGGAGTATGGTGCTACGGTTGGTTTCTTCCCAGTAGATCAAATCACACTTGATTATATGCGTCTAACAGGTCGTGATGAAGAAGTTATCGCACGTACAGAAAGTTATGCAAAAGAGCAAGGTTTCTGGGGTAATGATCATGATGAGCCAGTATTTACAGATACGCTTGAACTTGATCTTGGTAGCGTAGAGCCTAGCATGGCAGGTCCTAAGCGTCCTCAAGACCGTGTCACTTTACCAAACCTTAAATCAGCATTTGATAAATTTGTTGAAGATTCAAAAGAAGATATCACCCTTTCTGCAGATATCACTTTAGATGGTAAAACAGAGACTCTCAATCAAGGGGATGTTGTTTTCGCAGCAATCACTTCATGTACCAATACATCTAACCCAAGCGTTATGATGGCAGCAGGTTTAGTTGCAGAAAAAGCGGCAAAACTTGGTTTGACACGTAAGCCATGGGTTAAAACCTCTTTAGCTCCAGGATCTAAAGTTGTAAGTGAGTATCTCGATAAAGCAGGCTTAACGAAATATCTTGATGAAGTTGGTTTCAACTTAACAGGTTATGGTTGTACGGCATGTATCGGTAACTCAGGTCCATTAATTAAAGAAGTGGGTGAGTCAATTGATCAAAACGACTTCACAATGGCTGCTGTTATCTCAGGTAACCGTAACTTCGAAGGTCGTATCCATCCACAGATCAAAACTAACTGGATCGCTTCACCACCATTAGTCGTTGCATTTGCGATTGCAGGTACAACACGTATCGATATCTCAAAAGATCCGATCGCTCAAGATAAAGATGGTAATGATGTTTACCTCAAAGATATCTGGCCTTCAAATCATGAGATTGCAGAAGCAGTTGCAAAAGTTGATGGCACAATGTTCCGTAAAGGCTATGAAGGTGTCTTCGACGGTGATGCTCACTGGCAGGCGCTTGATGTTGATAAGACAGAGACATTCCAATGGAATGAGAAATCAACTTATGTTCAACATCCTCCATACTTTGAGAAGATTGACCAACCGGTTGAAGCTGTTAAATCAATCGAAAATGCAAATGTACTTGCATACTTTGGTGACTCAATCACCACAGACCATATCTCTCCAGCAGGGGTAATTATGGCAGGTTCACCAGCAGGTCTCTATCTCCAAGATAAAGGGGTACAGCCAAAAGACTTTAACTCTTATGGTTCACGTCGTGGTAACCATGAAGTAATGATCCGCGGTACTTTTGCCAATATCCGTATTCGCAACAAGATGTTAACAGACGTTGAGGGTGGATATACGAAGCATATTCCTTCAGGCGAAACAATGCCTATCTATGATGCGGCGATGCGTTATGCTGAAGAGAATACCCCATTAATCGTTCTTGCGGGTAAAGAGTATGGTTCAGGTTCGAGCCGTGACTGGGCAGCTAAAGGTCCAAACCTTTTAGGTGTTAAAGCAGTTATTGCTGAGAGCTATGAGCGTATTCACCGTTCTAACTTAATCGGTATGGGTATCCTTGCACTTCAGTACAAAGATGGCCAAAATGCTGAGAGCTTAGGTTTAACAGGTGAAGAGTCATTCTCAATTGCGTTAAATGATGATATTAAGCCAGGTCAAGATATCGAAGTTGTAGCACGTAAAGCAGATGGTAGTGAGGTGAAATTCACTGTTCTTTGCCGTATCGATACTCTTAATGAAGTCGATTACTATAAATCAGGCGGTATCTTACATTATGTTCTTCGTGAGATGATCAAAGAGCATAAATAGTCGGTGACTACTTAAACTGGTTATTATTTAAAGAGAAGAGATGCAGATTCTTGCATCTCTTTTTCTGTTTTATGTGATAATATTAAATGAAAGTTAGTCGTAAAATTAAACGTTAAACTAACAGCCAAACTAACAACTAAATTTAGCAGTTGAGTTAATTATCAAAAGAAAGATCTCGTGAAGGATGGAGTGATCGATCGAGTAGAGAGAGATAAATTAATAGCTGTTAGCAATTGAGTAATCAGGGATAATTAAGGGTAATAAGGAGAAAGATGATGAAGTTAATGACAAAGATGGCTTCTTTATTTGCGATTGTTGCTGTTGTAACTGCTTGTTCTACTTGGGATGGGATGAGCAGTAAGGAGAAGGGAATGGTGATCGGCACAGGTGCAGGGGCTGTTGCCGGCGCTGCAGTGACAGATACAATCTTAGGAACAGGTATTGGCGCTGCAGTCGGCGGTGTTATCGGTAATGAAGTAGGTAAAGCACTCTAATATTTTCAAAATCGCTTATATCGATTATTGAATGAGTAACTTAAAGAGTAATTATAAAGTGTAATTATAAAGTGTAATGAGACCCGTAGAGTGTAATCTATTCTACGGGTCTATCTTTGTGTTAATTATTTCATGATCATTTATCGATCTTTATGGGGTAACTCACTATTTTGGCGGCTCTCCCAACGCTTTTTAGCAAGAAGGCGCATATCGGGCACAATATCATGTTCATCAAGAATCTCTTCACCAATCAGTCTCTCTAAGATATCTTCTAAGGTGATAATACCGAGCCATGTCCCATACTCATCATAGATAAAGGCAAGGTGTTGTTGCTCATCAAGAAGTTTACGAAATGCATTTTTAACGCTGATTGTATCGGGAAAGACTAAGGGTTCTTCTGCAAGATCCATAATCTTCTCCCCCTCTTGCGCAACCTTTAGGAGATCATGCCGGAAAAAGATCCCTAAAGGATTCTCTGCATCATCAATAATGGGGTATCGTGAAAATTGATGCCTCTCAATCAGATCGGTCAAACTCTCAGGGTCGATATCGGGCTTAATTGCAGTTGTCACAACACGTGGTGTCATAATTGAAGTGATATCAACTTCATTGAGATCTAAGACATTAGCGATCACCTGTTGCTCTTTTGTCTCTATCTTTCCAAGCTCTTTAGCAAGTTGTGATAGCGCTTTAATCTCTGCTCGTAGATTGATCTCCTCTTTATGATTACCAATAATGCGTAAAATTCGATCGGAGAGCCAAATAAAGGGGCGTAGAAGAAGAATCATCGGATTGAGGATCTTCGGCAATGCCGGCGCTATTTTTCGCCAATATTTTGCCCCCAATACTTTAGGAATAATCTCTGAAAGGATCAGAATCAGAATCGTCATAATCGCCGAGGCGATACCTAAGTAATGGCTACCATAAAGCGCTGTCACTTGAGCGCCAACGCCGGCAGCGCCTGCTGTATGCGCAATTGTATTGAGCGTTAGAATCGCAACTAATGGCCGATCGATCTTATCTCTTAATGCCTTTAGTGCAATATAGAGCTGTGGCGAGCGACTCTTCTGTTGTGAGATAAAAGTGGGGGTTAATGAGAGTAGGCTTGCCTCTAAAATAGAACAGAGAAATGAGACCGCAATCGAAATAACAACGATAAAAATGAGTAGAACCATAGTGACTCTAAAAAGAAAAAGAAGTATCGATTATAACGAATTATTCCTCTGTTTGCTGTGGTAATCATCTTATAATGAGATTTTCTGATCTTTACTATATTGATCTAGGCCCGATAAAATAGAGACTTCAGAGATTTGATATAGATTACTTTTTCAAGTATCTCTTTTTTAAGAGATAATTGCTCATAGATCGCGATAAATAAAAGTTATGAAGATCTTTTTAATAAAATTAAAGAAAGTTATTAATATAATTCATTTTAATAATCAAACCTAACGTATTATGCTGTAGTTGTTGAGCGATAAGACTTAACAGTGAGCTTGAGTGAAATCGCTTAAGCAGTAAGACTTAACCGAACTCTTTAACTTCAGCAGAAGGATAACTTTATGAGCGATAAAAAATATTTTACGACCGCAGCAGGCGCACCTGTAGCTAACAACCAAGATTCTTTAACAGCAGGTCGTCGTGGACCGATGTTATTACAAGATGTCTGGTTCTTAGAGAAATTAGCCCACTTTGATCGTGAAGTTATTCCTGAGCGTCGGATGCATGCGAAAGGATCAGGCGCTTTTGGTAAATTTACCGTTACCCACGATATTACCCAATATACGAGTGCCAAAATTTTCTCTGAGATTGGTAAAGAGACAGAGATGTTTGCTCGTTTTTCAACAGTTGCCGGAGAGCGTGGTGCCGCAGATACAGAGCGTGATATTCGTGGATTTGCCCTCCGTTTCTATACCGAAGAGGGAAATTGGGATTTAGTGGGTAATAATACACCGGTCTTCTTCTTCCGTGATCCATTAAAATTCCCTGATCTTAATCATGCGATTAAGCGTGATCCCCATACTAATATGCGTTGCCCTAATGCTAACTGGGATTTCTGGACCTCTCTGCCAGAGGCTCTTCATCAAATTACCATTACAATGAGTGACCGCGGTATTCCAAAATCATATCGTCATATGCATGGATTTGGTAGCCATACCTTTAGCTTTATCAATAAAGATAAAGAGCGTTTCTGGGTCAAATTCCACTTCCAAACGCGTCAGGGAATTGAGAATTTAACGGATAGTGAAGCAGAGAAGATTGTTGGTAAGGATCGTGAAGCGAGTCAGCGAGATCTTCATGATGCTATTAAAAAGGGTGATTATCCAAAATGGGATATGTTTATTCAGGTAATGACACTTGAAGAGGCAGAGAAGATGCCATACAACCCATTTGACCTTACAAAAGTTTGGTATAAGAAAGATTTCCCATTGATTCCTGTGGGTACATTTGAGCTTAACCGCAATCCGGATAATTATTTCCAAGATGTTGAGCAAGCGGCATTTAACCCTGCGCATGTTGTTCCTGGTATCGGTTTTTCACCTGATAGAATGTTACAAGGTCGACTCTTCTCTTATGGAGATGCCCAGCGTTACCGCTTAGGGGTGAACCATCATCAGATTCCTGTAAACTCCCCGAAATGTCCGGTACATAGTTACCATCGCGATGGTGCAATGCGAGTGGATGGTAACCAAGGTCGTCGTATTGCTTATGAACCAAATAGCTATAGTGAGTGGACAGAAGCACGCCATCTTGAAGAGCCAGAACTCGATCTTATTGGACCTGCAACCCGTTGGGACTTCCATGAAGATGATAACAATTACTTTGAGCAACCTGGAAAACTCTTCCGCTTAATGACACCAGAAGAGCAACAACGCCTCTTTGATAATACAGCTCGAAATATGGGTGATAGTGAAGAGCATATTAAAAAGCGCCATATCTACCACTGCTATCAAGCAGATCCAGCTTATGGTACCGGCGTGGCAGAAGCTTTAGGAATTGATATTAAGAGTGTTATTACAGCATAATTGATGTAGACTAACATGGCTGAGATCTGATCGATTGTTGAATATATCGCCTTCTCCTCTTTGGATAATTTTAGAAGAGGAGAGATCAGATCTAGGAGTGATTTGAGTGAAAGAGGGATGTTGTATCCCCTCTTATTGGAAATGCCCCATCTCTACAATAGATCTAATGTAATGATATGATCTACCGTGGAAAGTGGGGCATCTTTTTATCCTATTATTTTACTATCTGATTATTCTTATAAAGTAGAGGCATCAATGAGTCGATGCCTTTTAATAAATATCTTTAATATAGAATCTTCAATATAGAGTCTTCAATAGGGAATAGAGGATATTGAGTAGAAACGTTACTTCTCTAGCTTTTCAGCAGGCGCTTTATGGAAGCGAAGAAGTAGATAACCTAATACTCCAGAGAGAAGAGAACCTAAGAAGACACCAATCTTACTTAGATCTTGCAATTCAGGTGAGGTAAAGGCCAACATACTGATAAAGAGACTCATCGTAAAGCCGATCCCGCAGAGAAGGGCGATACCATAGACTTGTGTCCAACTCGCGCCGCTCGGACGTTGGAATATCCCCAATTTTTCGCCAATAAAGACCATACCAAAAACGCCCACCTGCTTTCCGACAAAGAGACCTAAGGTAACGCCTAAAACGACAGGATGTGTCAACATCGAAAAATCGAAGCCTTTCAATGAAACGCCGGCATTGGCTAAGCCAAAAAGTGGAATGATTAAGAAGCTGACCCAATTGCTAAGAGCGTGCTCCCATGCAATGAGAGGTGTTTCCCCTTTCTTATTCTCTTTAACGCCATTGAGCGGAATGGTCATCGCTAATACAACACCGGCAAGCGTTGCGTGAATTCCTGATTTTAAGACGACAAACCAGAGAATAGCACCAATGATAATATAGACGATTGGTTGTGTAATTCGGCGATAGTTACAGAAGATTAAGATGATCACGCAGATGAGCGCCGCTAAGAGATAGCTAAGCTGTAAGGAGTCACTATAAAAGATCGCAATAATCAAAATAGCCGCTAAATCATCAATAATGGCTAAAGCGGTTAAGAAGATCTTAAGAGATACGGGGACACGACTTCCTAAGAGTGCAACAATTCCAAGTGCAAAAGCGATATCTGTAGCTGTGGGAATTGCCCAGCCATGAAGCGCGACAGGATCGGTACTATTGAGTCCAAAGTAGATCAGTGCCGGCACCGCTAACCCTGCAAAAGCAGCTAATCCAGGTAAAATACGTTGAGCATTGGTTGCAAGCTCTCCACTGATGAATTCTCGTTTCAATTCGAGTCCAACATAGAGGAAGAAAATTGCCATCAAAGCATCATTAATCCAATGAAGTACCGATAAACCGGCAACATCACTATTTAGAATAGAGAAATAGAAGTCTGATAATGCACTATTGGCGAGAATAAGCCCAATAATTGCTGAAAGCATTAAAATGATGCCGCCTGCAGTTGGAAGTGTGAAAAAGTACTTAATTTTTTGATACATCTTGGCTCCTAAAGTGAGTCAGGTGTTTGTAATTTTCATTGATATTTTCAACGCGAAAAATCAGTGTACTAAAATTTTTAGCGACAAAATATGGAAATTTATACAGTTTATGGTTAAAAATTAAGCAATATAAACCTCAAAATGGTATCAAATCGAGTATCTCAACTCTCCTAGAAGGGGTTAGCGAATATCCATGCCTCATGAAAATTACCGATTTTACAAGGCTTAACTGATGATTTTGTTACAATATTGCGGGACAATTTCAGAAGCAGGGCCATAATAAGCTTCATCAAAGAGGCTTGCTCCTTGGGTCGGTTCGAGGTTGAGTTCTACACTATGTGCCCCCACCATCTTCGCAATCTCTACAAAGCCGGCAGCAGGATAGACATTTCCAGAGGTACCAATAGAGAGAAAAAGATCAGCCTCTTCTAAAGCTTGATAGATTCTCTCCATCTCTAGCGGCATCTCCCCAAACCAAACGATATGAGGGCGCAGATAACCTCGTCGTTGGCAGCAAGGGCAGAGGCTCTCCTCTGTTACGGCACTTTTCCAATCGAAGATCATTCCACTTTCTAAACAGCGAACTTTAAGTAGTTCCCCATGCATATGGATCAATCTCTTTGAACCGGCACGTTCATGAAGATTATCGACATTTTGTGTAACAAGGAGAAAATGATCCCCTAATCGTGCTTCCAAATGAGCGAGGGCAAAATGTGCTGCATTGGGTTTAACTATCTCCGATTGCAATTGCGCCCGGCGATCATTATAAAATTGTTGTACCAGTTGCGGATTTCGTTGAAATCCTTCGGGAGATGCCACCTCCTCAATAGGGTGATTCTCCCAAAGACCATCGGCTGCACGAAAGGTGCGAATACCAGATTCTGCTGAGATGCCGGCACCGGTCAATACAACAACTCTCGGCGTCTCTTTAATGAACTGTTTTCCAAGCTGTTCAATATAGAATTCTCTCTTAACCATTAATTTCTCCTCTATAAAATCTATGTTTTTTATCTATGTTTTTTAATTTCAGATTAAGGTTAGTCTCTGTCATGATCTCTTTACATATTTACATCTAATTGATTTAAAATCACTTTAATTGACCAAATAACTTTATTTGACAATATTTTTATGTAGGATAATGACATAAATTGAAACAATGTTAGAATGTCGACATTAGTTGAGCGAGAGATGATTGAAGCTTTACCGAAGTTTTATTGAAGCTTTGTTAAAGTTCTATTGAGAAGTTCTATTGAGAAGTTCTATTAAAATTTAAAATTTTAAGATTTAGGGTAAAAAAAAGAGTTATGGGTACTATTCTGATTAAAAATGGCATCATTGTTGATACTGATCATGAGTATCGGGCAAACCTGCTGATTGAAGGGGAGAAGATCGTTGCGATTACTGATCAAACTCCAAATGCCGATGAAGTCGTTGATGCTGAGGGAAAGTATATCCTTCCCGGTGGCATTGATGAACATACCCATTTAGGCTCCTTTGGTGGTATGGGGTTTGAAACAACCCATGCCGCACTTGCCGGTGGTACAACGATGGTGATCGATTTTGCACCGATGCATGAAGGTGAGACCTTTAGTGATGCGATTGAAGCGCATGATCAAACAGCGGCGGGGATAGCAAGCTGTGATTATGCATTTCACTCAATGGTGATGGGCGGTGGGCATAAAGGGCTCTTTGATGATATAAAAAACCTCCCAAAACATGGGGTCTCCACTATTAAATTATTGATGGGGTATAAAGGTAGTGAGTATTACTCAAATGATGAAACCATTATGCACTGTATGCGAGAAGCGAGAAAATATGGGATCACCACCATGCTCCATTGTGAAAATAGCGATATGATCTCCTATTTGACAGAGATCTTAGAGAAAGAACATCCAGAGCAGACGATAGATCACTACTACTCACGCCTTCCTATTACTGAGGTAGAGGCAACACGTCGGGGGATCGATATGGCGATCTTAACACGAGCGCCACTCTTTATAGTCCATGTGACGCTCGAAGATTCGATGTTAGCGATTCGCGATGCCTATCAGAAGGGGTATCCGATCTATGGCGAAACATGTACGCACTATCTCACATTACATAAGTCCTACTTAGGGCTTCCCCATTTTGAAGGTGCTAAATATGTTTGTGCGCCCCCATTGAGGGATAAATCGAATCAAGAGCCCCTATGGGAAGGACTTCGCCGGGGCTGGTTAACGGCGACGAGTTCGGATCACTGTGCTTTAGTGGGGGGCTTTCAGAAGAAGAAAGAGGGATATGGTGATTTTGCAAAGATTCCTAATGGTGTTCCTGGAATGCAGGAGCGTATGTCGATGCTCTGGACTTATGGTGTAGAAGCGGGACATATTAGTCGCCAGAAATTTGTGGAGATTACGGCGACAAATCCTGCAAGATTACTCAATATTCCCCATAAAGGGCGTATTGCAGTTGGGTGTGATGCCGATATTTTGATCTGGGATCAAGATTATGAGGGGGAAATTCATAATAAAGATCTCTGCCAAGGTATCGATTACTCTGCTTTTGAAGGGTTTAAAATCAAAGGTCGAGCTGATAAGGTCTTTCTACGTGGCCAACTGATGGCAGAGAAGGGAAAGTTTATTGGTAAGAAGGGTGAAGGAAAGCGTCAACATGCCAAACCTTTTGGTTTTTGTTTCGATTATCTTCGACGCCCACTTGTTGAGCCACGCTCTTCCTAGAAGAGGCGAGTGGCCAGAGTTGTAGAATAGAAGATAGATGAGACTTAAGATAGTAAAAAGCGTACTTTTTAGTGCGCTTTTTACTGCGTTATTATCTAGAGTTATTATCTAGAGCTACATCTAACTATAGAATAGATTTAATTATATCTAGCCACCGCAACAGCTACTTTTCATTTTGTCGCTCTTGATCTCTTCTGCTCTCTGCTGCTCTTTTTCCGGCTGTAGTGATAAAGGGGAAGATAGTGAAGTCGCAAGTGAGTTATTGGCCGTTGCTCTTTGATCTGAATCTTCAACTTGGCTATTGGCCGGGGTTAGGGCATACTTTCGATCTTCTCGTCTGCAGTTACAATTTTTACAGGTACAGGTTCCCGGCGGACAATCACACATCACCTCCTCAACGGCAAAAGCTTTTTTAGCTTCTAATGCCTTCTCAATCTTCGCGATATCATCGAAGGAGAGTATGCGGTTTTCGATCATCTCGACAATACGACTCCCCACCTTTCGAGCACAGATATGAGTGGAACTCTCCCCGATATTTCGGCTACGATCACCTTCTGCGATTGTGGGAAAGTAGACATTATAGCGACCCCGTTTTCGGATACCGACAACACCTTTACTCACTAAACGGGAGAGCATTACTTGAATGGTATTTGGTTTCCAATCGGTTGATTTACTTAAGATCGTAATCATCTCTTGGCTTGTTGCTTGGTTTTGGGACCATAATACCTGCATGATGGTATATTCTGCTGGTGATATCTTATTTTTTGTCATGATCTCCCTCAATCAGCTCTATAAATTTATCGGCAAATAGATTTGTAAAGATCATTATAGATCAAAAGTGACCTCTATTGATGAGGAAATAGGATAAGCTTACTATTAGTTTAATATCAGTTTAATATCAGCTTAACTTTCACTCGATAATTTAATCATTTATGATCGTTTCTATATGAATCTAACGAGCGTTGAGAGATTTTAAGTTATACTAACAAGTCATGCTAATAAGCTATATTAGCTTCTTTGACTGCCGATCGATGGGAGATTGAATCGAAAATATGCCAATCAATTCATTTCAAGAATTTCAGCACTCATTAGAGCGTGATGATCGCTCTTTGCCACTCTATCAGAAGATTAAAGAGTTTATTCTCGAAAAGATTGCCATCCGAGAGTGGTTGCCACATCAAAAGCTTCCTTCCGAAAATGAGATCTCGGCTATTTTGAATGTTAGCCGAATGACAGTGAATCGAGCTTTTAAGGAGCTTACGGAGGAGGGCTATCTCTTTCGTGAAAAGGGATCGGGTACATTTGTGGCAGAACCATTTCAGCTTACCCCTTTTTTTGAACTATTTCCCATCTCTCAAGAGATTGCCATTGAGGGGAATCAATACGGTGTTCTGATTCTTGAGCGCAAACGTCTCGCCTATGATGAAGTCCCTTTTGCCTCGCTCTTTCAGCTTTCTAAAGAAGAGGCGGCAGAATTTCCTTTTCTTTATAGTGAAATCCTCTATCTTAGTAACGGTATCCCGATTCAATATGAGCAACGAACATTATTAGCCGCTTTTGCCCCTCGCTATGAAGAGGAGCACTTTACCCATCATTGTAGTAGTGCCTATCTTCTCAATTTAGTGCCGGCACTCTCCCAAAAGCATCGTCTCGAGGCGATGATACCCTCTCCTGAACTGAAGAAAATTTTGAGTATTGAGGGGGAAGAGGCTTGCTTTAAAGTGATTGAAAAATTGCAGATTCAAGGAAAGCTCCGTTCCTACGCAGAACAATTCTATCCGGCATCGCGATATCAATTCCATAGTAAAATTTGATTCTTATAATCTACTTTTCAACTCTACTTTTCAAAAGCTCATTTTCAAAAGCTCATTTTCAAAGTCTCATCTTCAAAACTTCATCTTCAAAATCTGATCATTAGAGCCTAATCTTCAAAGTCGAGCATTCAATATATCGGTAAGTGGTCCATAATCGATCGGCAGTAGATCATTGATATTGATCAGTTATTTATCACTCTTTGACCTCTATCCCCCTCTTTTTTAAAAAGAGTTGCCGGTAGGGCTTTATTATTTATTTTTTTAGAGCTAGACTATACCCCTATAGTTAACAAGCTGTATAGACAACTATACACTATAATCCTGTATATACAACTTGTAAAATATAGAAGCAAAAAATAATAAGGACATAAAAGAGAATATTAATAGAAGTGATTGATCCCTAAAAGATCGATCAAAAAAGTAGAAATAGGGGACAGAAATGATTGATATTACGTTGCTTGCAGCGGTGTTTTTGGTAGGGCTTAATGGTTCGCTACATTGTGTGGGGATGTGTGGGCCGATTGTCGGTATTTTAGGGATGAATACCGATGCGAATACTCATAGTAAGCGTATTGGAACAGCCATTTGTTATAACTTAGGACGAATTTCCACCTATGTGATCTTAGGATTTGTTGCGATGCTTCTCTCTGTTGCGATGCAAGATCTCAAGCCATTACAGATTGTGATTCGTTACTTTTCAGGAATGATTATGCTCTTTGTGGCGTTACAGTTGATCGGCTTTCCACAATATCTCGCCTTTATTGAGAAACCGCTCAATAAGCTTTCTCGCCCGATCTCTCAGTTAACGCGCAAATTCTTTCCCATTAAGACCTTAAAAGGGGCCTATGTTGCCGGACTTGCTTGGGGGCTACTCCCTTGTGGCATGGTCTATATGGCATTTGCGATGAGCTTAGGAGTGGAGAATGTTTTAGCAGCACCATTAGTGATGCTCTTTTTTGGATTAGGAACGTTACCGATGATGTTGACCTTAAGTGTCTCTGGAAACTTCTTTGGGAGCTTCTTTAGCTCTCCAAAAGCACGCAAGATTTCCGGATTATTGGTGTTAGCGATGACCATCTTCTACATGGGATCGATGTTGATGAGCGATCTTGGGATCGGCGGTGGTCATGATCATCATGGACATGGCATGGATCATTCAGCGATGGACCATTCACAGATGGATCATGATGCGATGGGGCATGGGGCAATGGATCACTCGCAGATGGACCATGGTGCGATGGGGCATGGAACAATGGACCACTCAGAGATGGATCATTCAGAGATCGATCATAGCACGATGCATCATTAAAAAATTTTTCGGCTTAGGACTCCTCAAATTAAGAACGCTCAAATTAAGAATTCTTAAATTAGGAGAACTCAAATCCTTAAGCCTTTTATTAACTTAACCTCCATCGATCATTGAAATGGAGAAAAGTATGTCAGTTGAAGGAAGCTCAATGAAACAGAAGAGATTGTGTCTCGCACTCTTTGCGATTCTTATCCCCCCATTGTTTGCCGATGAAGTGAATCATCTACCGCAAGAGGTTGCTCTAGAGGAGAGATTAACGGCATTAGATGATATTCAGGTGATTGCTAAGATCTCTGATCAGCCAAATATTCAATATATCAATCCCAAAGAGGCGATACAGCCGGCACCGGTGCAAGATGGTACAGAGCTATTGCGCTTAATCCCTAATATGAGTGTTGCTCGTAAAGGGGGCGGCGGCGGTGAGCCGATCTTCCGTGGATTGGGCGGATCTCGTCTACGTATTTTGAGTAATGATCATCAAATTCTAGGTGGATGTGGCGGACGAATGGATCCCCCAACCGCTTATATCTATCCTGAATCATATGATGAAGTGATCTTTATTAAAGGGCCACAAACAGTAAAATATGGCCCGGGAAATATTGCCGGAGTTGCTCGTTTTATCCGTAATGATCTTCGTTTTGATCAACCGACAGCTAAATTGAGCGGTTCCCTTTTAGGAGGTTCCTTTGATCGAATTGAATCCTATGTTGATGGGATCATCGGTAATGAGTGGGGCTGGATTCATGCCAATGCGACCTATAATCGCTCACATGATTATAAGGATGGTGCCGGCGATAAGATCCATTCTAAATATAAACGGGATAGTCAAACGATAGAAGCGGGCTTAACCCCCACCGAGAATACCTTGATTGAAATAGGTTATGATCGTAGCCGTGGCCATACCTACTATGCAGATCGCATGATGGATGGTATCAAGTTTGATCGTGATAGCTGGCGCTTTAGAGTGAAACAGGAGAATATTACCGATTGGTTACGCACGCTCCAATTTGAGTATAGCCATAATAAGATTGATCATGTGATGGATAATTACACTTACCGAATTTCACCAAAGATGTTTGCGGTAAGTAATCCTGCACGGACAACGCAATCGGCAAAGCTCTTTGCAGAACTCTCTTTAGGAGATCATGAGACAACAGTGGGGATCGATTGGCTCGATGATCGCCATAAGTTACGAATGACCGGTATGAAACCCAATTTAGCAGCTGCCGCTAACTACCATAAGATGCCTTATCAAGCGAATCAAAAATTTAAGAATTGGGGCATCTTTATTGAAGATGAGTGGTTCCTCAATGATTCACAGAAATTGGTGATGGGATATCGTCATGATCGTTATGATGCAAAATATAATCCCGATTTTGGCAAAGGAAGTAAAATTGCACCCCAATTTCATTCGAAACGTTACAATCTCGATTCTGCATTTCTCCGTTATGAGCATCGTTTAGGTGATTGGTTACTACATGCCGGTTACGGTATGGCGCAACGTGCGCCCGATTTCTGGGAGAGAAGTAAAGATAATGGTGAACGTCTTAAGAAAGAGACTAATCATGAGATCGATCTAGGGGTTATCTTCCAAAATGAGACATTAGCCTTCTCAACAACACTCTTTGCGAGCAAAATGAAGGATTATATCTTGATCCAAGAAAAAGCAGCTCGTAATATCGATGCTGACCGTTACGGCATTGAAGCGCAAGTGCAATGGAATATGAGCCAAAATTGGCGCCTTAGCAGTAGCATTGCTTACACTTATGGAAAGAATAAAACCGATAATCGCCCATTAGCACAAGTTCCCCCTTTAGAGTGGAATAGCTCCCTTCAGTGGCATGATGAGCAATTTAGTGCCGGGATTGTTTGGCGAGTGGTGAATTCGCAACATCGTTATGCAAAAGGGCAAGGGAATATTTTTGGTACCGATATCGGTCGTGGTGCCGGCTATGGCACGGTTGCGCTTAATGCTTCATGGAAGGTACGCAATGAGATGACCATTATGGCGGGCGTTGATAATCTCTTTAATAAAAATTATGCCGAATTTATCAGTCGTGGAACGCATGATATTGCAGGTTATAACGTTCAGAATAAAACTCGTATTAATGAGCCGGGAAGAAGCCTTTGGGTCAGGATGAATATTGATCTTTAGATAGTCATCTTAATTCTCTATTGGATGGGTATTTTGGGATATCTATTCTGAAGTGGTATTAAAAATAATATGTTTAAATTCTCTAATATTGTGATCTTTGCCGGAGTGTTACTCTTTCACTACGCGATTTTGCAACGACTCTTGATCGCTCCCCCTGATCAGATCGTTAAGCAGGATCTAGCAGCGGCAGGCACAATATTAGAGATCTCTTTAATTCCTGAGATGCGGATGGAGAGTGCCTCCGTAAACTTACCATCAAGTACAACATCGGTTGTAGAGCAAGAAGAGAGTGAGAAAGCGCTCGAAAGCTTTGAGCCGGAGAAAGCAGTTGAATCTATAATAGCAGTTGATCAGCCAGCCGAAGAGAGTATTGAAAAAAGGGTGCAGGAGCCATTAACAGCACCTACTCAAAATCTCAATGAGAGTAAGCCGAAGAAGAGTGAGCCTAAACAGAGTGCGCTAAAGCTTGAAAAAAAGCCGGTGAAAAAGGAAGAGAGGAGAGAAGAGAAAAAGCAGGGTAATAATCCAAAAGCGAACCGTAGCAATAATCGTAATCCCGGTGGGAGCGATCTTAGAAATCAAGCCTTTGTGCCGCCATCGCATCAGGGAGCGGCACTAGGCAATCGTAAACCGCGCTATCCAGAGCTTTCGCTCCGGCGCCGAGAAGAGGGGCAAGTCACTTTAGTGGCAACAGTACTCCCTTCAGGACGAGCGAAGAGTGTTAAAGTGCATAAAAGTAGTGGTTACCCACGTCTAGATGAAGCTGCCCTAAAAGCGGCGAAAGAGTATCGCTATCAGCCGGCACAAAAAGAGGGCAAAGCGATTGAGTATGATTATCTCTTTACCGTAACTTTTAAGATTGAAAAACGATAGGTCGATTAACGACAGATCAAGAAGCGATTTAATCATCGAGCGTAGAGATCTAGGCTCTCGATGAGTAACGATCCCCTAGTAATATTGATAGATTAATAATGCATCCTATCAATTATAAAAGCCGACATGATGATAACGATCATGCCGGCTTTTCTTTATTCTCTTTTCTCTGATCTCTCTATGGAGCTCTTGAGCTGATCCTTTAACGGGGCTCTATTGATATAGGATAATCGATAGAGCCATCAATATTTTAAGGATCAGGCTTCAATCATCAATCCAATCATCCAATCACCCATTTAGCGATTAATGCTTAAAGAGCATCAGAAATAGTGCCGTTACGGCAACGGCATCTAAAATGAGAAGCAGGATAAGATAGAGGAGTTCATCTCGTCTAAAGAGTCGCTCTTTTTCCTTTTGAGCCTCGGTTGTTTCAATTGTCCCATTTTGTGTTGTACGACTCTCCTTTTTCGCCCAGATATAGAGCGGGACACCGAGCGTTAATAGTAATGGAATGACAGCAACATAGAGCGGATTACTCGCATAGAGCATAAAGGCACAGAAGAGAAAGCCGACCAAACCACTCATAAGCGCTAAGATTCTCCGCTTCTTAATCACCTCATTATCCCCTTTTAGGGCATATTTAAAGAGGAAGAGTGTGGTTGCAAGATATGCCGGAATCACCATCACCGAGGTAATATCAACCATTGTGTTCCAAGCATTTTTGGAGAAGTAGACCAAAATCATCGCAATCTGCATAATGGCACTACTAATCAAGAGGGAGTATTTCGCTGCGCCGCGACCATTTTTAATGGAGAGGAATTTAGGGAAGGTTCCATTTTCAGAAGCAGCCATCGGGATCTCAGCACAGAGCATGGTCCAAGCGAGCCATCCTGTCATCACCGAGATAATTACGCCGATACTCATAATCATCGAACCGGCCTCACCAATAACGAGCTTTAAAACCTCTGCCGTAGAGGGTGTTGCCATCTTCGCTAAAGTATCTTGACTCGCCACACTATAGGGCAAAATAGAGAGCGCAATATAGATAAAGAGACTTAAGAAGAAGCCGATCAAAGTGGCTTTTCCTACATCTTTGGGATTTTTCGCATTCCCAGAGAGGACAACGGCACCCTCAACCCCTACAAAGACCCATAAAGTTACCATTAAGGGATTAGTGATCTGTCTCCCCGGTGAGCCAAGCTCGCTCATTGTATGGGGATCATTCCCCCAGAAGTTATGTGTCAAATTACTATAATCGAGCATAACGCCCACAACGATAATAAAGATTAGAAGGGGAATGGTCTTGCCGATCGTCCCGATAAAGTTGATAAAGCCGGCAACTTTTACCCCGCGACTAACGAGTAGATTATAGCCCCAGATCAGAATCGAGCCACAGATGATGGAAGTTAGATTATTACCATTAGTAAAGACGCCCGGGAAGAAGGTATTGAGCGCATCCATTAAGATCACGGCAAAAGCAACGTTACCAAAGATCGTCATCAGCCAGTAACCCCAAGCGACTAAAAAGCCGGCAAAGGGATTAAAGCCCTCATGAGCATACATATAGATTCCCGCCTTTAGATCTGGACGCGCATTTGCCAAGATACTAAAAGAGTTTGCGATAAAGAAGAGACCAATACCCGTAATGATCCAAGCGATAATCGCCGGACCGGGTGCTGAATATTGTGCGATATTTTGGGGCAGACTATAGACGCCACCACCAATCATCGAGCTCATAACAATTGCAATCAGGGCAATTAAGCCCAACTTACCACCTTTTGATTGACCCATTATTGATGAATCCTCATTTTCTGAAATTGAATAATAAAGTTTACCGATTAAACAAACAGATTAGATTCTCTCGTAGCGTCATCTGCGTTCGATCTGTTAAATAGATTAAAAGAGCGAGTCAAGCGCTACGAGATCATTATTACAGTTTTACCCAACCTCCCCAGACGGAGATTATGCCGGCAATCGCTAATAGCAGAAGGATCAGAAGATAGAGCACTTCCACTTTTTGAAAGATCGGCGCACCATCTCTCTTCTCCCAGCGAGACCAGATAAATACCGGAATTCCCAATGCTAAGAGGACGGGAACCATTACCACATATTGAATACCGCCGGCATAGAACATAAAAAGGCCAAAGAGAAAACCGATCAAACCACTTAAATAGGCAAGCGTTTTACCTTTTTTCGCATACTTCTCATACTCTTTTTGCGTGCAGAGCTTAAAGAGGAAGAGCGTAGTCCCAAGATAGGCCGGCAACATAATAAGGCTTGAGATACTGAGCATTGTTTGCCACGCATTATTGGAGAAATAGACCAATAACATCGCCGCCTGCATAATGATGCTACTGACGAGCAGTGAGAATGATGGGGTCTGATTCTTATTTTGCTTGGCAAAGAGCGAAGGGAAGGTTCCATTTTGTGCCGCTGCCATCGGGACTTCTGCACAGAGGAGTGTCCAAGAGAGCCAGCCGACAAGAACGGAGATCATCAGCCCAATATTCATCAACCATTGCCCCCAATTGCCAACAGCTTTACCCAATACGCCGGCAGTGGAAGGATTGGGAACTTCTGCAATCTCATGTTGCGCCATAAAACCAAAGGGAAGGATCGAGAGCAGAATATAGATCGTTAATACTACTAAAAAGCCGATTAAAGTAGCTTTCCCGACATCGGCAGGATTTTTCGCTCGGCCTGAGAGAACCACAGCCCCTTCAACACCGATAAAGCACCATAAGGCCACTAACATTGGTGACATAATCTGCTTAGGAATAGAGCCAAGATCCTCACTAGGTGCCGGCGCACTATGACCCCAGAAGTTCTCCGTAAAATGGCTGAACTTAAAGAAGAAGAGCATAATAATGATAAAGAGCGTTAAGGGGATAAGGTTACTCATCGTCCCGACCATATTGATAAAGCTCGCTGTCTTGATACCACGAAGAACTAAGAAGTAGTAGAGCCAGATCAAAATGGAGCCGAAGATAATGGAGTTGAGGTTATTCCCCCCGGTAAATTTCCCCGGGAAGATATAGTTCATTGCATCCATCAAGATAACGGCAAACGCGACATTCCCAAAAGCGGTCATGAGCCAGTAGCCCCAAGCGACGACAAAGCCGATAAAGGGGCCGAAACCTTCACGTGCATACATATAGACACCCGATTTTAGATCGGGGCGAATATCGGAGAGAATACGGAAGGAGTTAGCGATAAAGTAGACGCCAAAGCCGGCAATCAGCCAAGCGATAATAATGGGGCCTACAGCGGAGTGGAGCGAGGTGTTTTGGGGCAAACTGTAGACCCCACCACCGAGCATCGATCCGACCACAATCGCGATAAGGGCAAAGAAGCCAAGTTTAGAAGCAGGCTTCGGTGCTTCTGCTGCATGCTTTTTCATGATTAATCTCCTTTAACCACGTGCTGTACGGATGGCATGAGAGCGCTGTTTTCTAAATTTCACCTTCGGTTGCGCAGGTTCTCGCTCTTCCTCAACAATTGCTCGAACCCAGAAATCCCCCGATTCATCGATATGTACCCCTTGTAGCTCATGCTCAAATCCGGGGAATGCTTTATCAAATTCTTGCAACGCTTTAAGGTAAGCAATTACGCCGGTATCCTCTTCAGAGAGGCGCTCACCCGGCATTAAGACCGGAATTCCAGGTGGGTAAGGGGTTACCATTGTGGCGGAGATACGACCTCTAAAGTCATCGAGCTTCACTACCTCAGTCTGATAACGAACCACTTTCTGGAAGGCTTCTGCCGGCGTTAACTCGGCAATAGGCGCACTATTGACGGCATTATTGATCTTCAACATCATCTCTTTCGATTTCATCATCTCATGCATCTTTTGGCAGAGTGCTTTGAGTGTGATATTACGATAGTGATCCCCTTCTGCTGCGAGAGAAGGAATCGCTTCAATCGCGAGAGTGTCATTGTCATAGAGCTTCTTAAACTCAAGCAGAGCTTCCACTAAGGTTCCCCATTTTCCTTTTGTTGTCCCGACAGAGAAGAGAATTAAGAGGGTATAATCACCGGTTCGTGCAATCTCAATCCGGCGATCATCGAGGAAGCGAGTCATAATATAGCCGGGAATTCCTCTCTCTTCATAGATCCCTTGTGCCGTAATGCCGGGGCAGGTGATGGTCACTTTTACAGGATCGAGCATACTATCGGTATCGGCTAAATCTTCATCGCTAAAACCATGCCAATCTTCACCTGCACGCAGTTGCCAAGCGCGGGGATCATGAGTTAAAAGCTCTATCGGCGCCTCTTCAAAGCTATAGTGACGATTCTCTTTCTCAGAGTAGATTTCGCACGGTTGGAGCAGATCGAAGAACCAAGATTCTTCACCCTCTTCCTCCTGCAGTCGGCGTTTAATAGAGACAATCGATTTTCGGAAAGCGATCGCCTCTTCTAGTGACTCTTGTACTAAAGAGTAGCCCGATTGACCACTCATCATATTAACGGCAACATCGATCGATGCAATGATCGGATAGTAGGGCGAAGTGGTGCCATGCATCATAAAGGCATCATTAAAGTCTTCAAAATTGAGTGGCGCTCGATCACTCTTCTTCACATGAATCATCGACGCCATTGAGAGTGCCGGCAACATCTTGTGGGTCGATTGTACGGCAAATATTGTCGGGCGATGGGGATCATCCTCTTCAACATCCATCGCAAAACGTGCTTTATAGAGAGGATGAAACTTTGCATAGGCGTACCAAGCCTCATCAAAATGGATACGCGGGACCGATTCGCCAAGATGAGAGACCACATCTTTAACGTTGTAGCAGAATCCATCATAAGTACAGTTCGTGACAACAGCATAAGTGGGCGCCGGTGAGATAGCATCCTTTGTTAAAGGACTTGCGGCAATTAAGCTATCGATATGATCTTTGGTTAATCTTTTTGTCGGAATCGGGCCGATCAGACCGAAGCCATTTCGTGTCGGTTGAAGATAGACAGGACGCGCCTGAGAGAGTGTTAAGGCGTGATTGATCGATTTATGACAGTTGCGATCTACAGCCACCATCTCATTAGCACCTACGGCACCTTGCGCCACGATTCTATTGGAGGTAGAAGAGCCCCCGACACCATAGAATGTCCAGTCAGCCCCAAACTCTTTTGCTGCGATCGCTTCTGATTTTTTCGGTGGTCCTTCATGGATCAGATAATCCCCCATCTCCGCCGTAGCAACACCAATATCGGAGCGGAACATATTCTCCCCATAAAACTTAAAAAACTCTGCGCCAACAGGATGTTTTAGATAAGCCATTCCCCCCATATGCCCCGGACAATCCCAGTAGTAATCACCATCTTCGGTAAACTCTTTTAAAGTCTTAAAGTAGGGTGGCAGCATCGCTTCATAGTGGCGACGAATTGCTCGGTCGATGCGATTGGCTAAAAAGGGAGGCGTTTCTGAATAGAGATAGATATACTCCTTCATCTCTTTAAGGAGATCGATCGGCAGATTATGAGTAATCGATTCAACCGAGAGGAGAAAGATGGGCGTTTCCGGATTTCTAGCGCGAAAAGTGGTTAAAAAGTGTAGAGCATCAACGGCATCTGTCTCTTTACCACCCCAAAAGAGTCCAACACCTCCAAAGTGAGGCGTCTGCGCAACGATTGCCGTTGCCTGTGGTAGAGATTCAACCACTGTAAATTGATACCCCAAAGCACTCAAAGCACTCTGTAACTCTTTCAATCGTTCATTGAGTCTATGGGAAGGATGATCGCTATAATCGGAAAAATCATTAATAAAAAGAATATCTCTATTATATTTCATCTTAAACTCCTCATTAAATGGATGAAGTCGTTATCTCATTAACAATATATAACAATTTCAGATAAAAATTTATATTGTTTTAGCGCATTTAAGCTCATTTTTAGGGATATTTACCTTAAATAAAGAAATCATGATATATGTCAACTTATACCAATAAATGAGAAAGATTTTCCGCTACCTGTGACAATTTTTGTTATGATTTGTTGTTCTGTACGTTAGTTTCACTAGACCCAAACAGCACATATTTTATGTGTTCTAATGGATACTATTTTACAGAAAGGGCTAAAGTGCCCAATATCCTTATTGGTGAATTCCATCACAATTCATCCTACTCATTGAGGATCACTTTCTCCCAAGGTATAAAAAATTGTGAAAATCTGTATCACTACTCATAATCACATCTCTTAAAAACAATAAACCTTAATGGGAGTATCCATTCAATTGCCGGCATAGCGCCGGCTTTTTGTTTTTTTGGGGGAGAAAACATTTTTAAACTTACGTATGTGATTAAATAAGGAAGATAATAACAAATTTATTATTTTTATAAGCCTCAAAGCTGTACTTTATTTCTGTACTTCATTTGTTAAGAATCAATACAAGATATAAGTTTTGTTCTGTTATTTAACGTTGTTGGTATCTCCAACGATTTATCACTTTTTCCATGTCTTTTAAATTAGAGGCTGCTTTTTGCCAGCCTAAATCAAAATCAATATCGCTTGATTTAGGAAGCTGATCTTTTTCTAAGTTTTTAATCATAATTCTGGAAGGTAGTGTTGCCGCCTCACCTAAAAATATAGCTTCTTGTCGGCGTAATCCTGATAACATCTTGGTTAAGCCTGTCATTGAGTCAGGCAAAATACTTTTGACATGTTCTCGATCAGTATCATTTGTTATACGCAAGACAATCCAAGAATTACATTGAGAGAGGACCGTAGCCTCTACCTCACTTGGACGTTGCGATATTAAAAATAATCCAACGCCATATTTTCTACCTTCTTTTGCGATTCTTCTAATTGCTGATTGAGCTGCTTCATATTGAGCCTCCCCTTTATTCGGGACATAACGATGGGCTTCTTCACACACAAGAAGAACAGGACTATTTTGTCTTTCCTCTTCTGACTGCCATACTTTTATTTGAAATATAATTCGGGCAATAGCGGCACTTGTAATTCCAGCAATTTCATTGGGTATGCCTGATAAATCTACTATTTGGATAGACGTCTCTGAGGTTAAAAATTGACTAAGAATACTAGGTAAAGGATCGGACTTGCCATCCCAACCTTTCATCATGAACTTTAATCTACCATCTTTTAAGAGAGAGCTAATTTTACGAATAACTTTATTGTAGTCTTCATGTTGGTTTTGACTTTTATTATTTGGACGCTGTTTATTTATTTCTCCAATTAAACCTTCTGTATATAGTTCATTATTTTTTTTCCCAAATTCATCTATGCCATTCGGATCTCCCAAAATATATGGGATGGGAGAATCGACTGTTAATAGACTTTTATCTAATAATAACTTATTTGCGGCTTGTTCACGGATTGCTATTAATGCGTTCTTAACTATATTAGATTGAGATGTAGCTGCGTACTCTGTCTTTCCTATAAATAAACTTATAGTTTCTTCAAGATCTAATAGCCAATAAGGAAGCTTTAATGATCCTTCATCTGTAGATAGGCGTTGATGATTTGGAAAAGATTTTCCATATTCATTATGAGGATCTAAGATAATAATCTGTGGATGCCAACGTTCATAGTGAGCAATATTCCCTCGTTCTAAGATGCTATGCAATACAGCTGAGACTGTTCCTGATTTTCCTGATCCTGTAGACCCTAATATTGCGGTATGCTTTCCAAGCAATTCATTAAGTTCAGCATAACAGGGGGATCCTGAACCAACATGCTCTCCTAAATGAATAATTGCACCTTGTGTATTACCATATATATATTTCAGTTCGGATTTTTGTGTAATGTAAATGGTTTGCTGGGGAAGTGGGTAAGTAGCAACACCTCTCTGAAATTCTAAAGAAGGGCTCTCATCTGCACCTATTCTCCACTCACCCTCACCGAATAGATCTGCCTCTATAATTCTTTCATCGGAAGATACAACAGGGATTCCATTCTCTAATTCGTAGTCAGCTTTCATTCGTAGGCGACTAACTAAACCATAAATTGATTTTCGCCCAAAATGTACTTTTATAATAGAACCAAACTGGCCTATAGGATAGTTTTCTCCCGCAAATACCCTAGATAGATCTAATAGTAGGGGGTCTAATTCTGCAATAATACGAGTACCATCAACTTCGATAATTTTACCGATAGCAAGATTATCAATAGGTTTAATAAGTTGGTTTATCATGTTAAATCCGTCCTTCTAAAATTTGAGTTAAATTTTCAAACTTCCACCATTTAATATCATTTTCAGAAATTATCTGTTGATCTGCATGATAAAATCCCTTATTAGCAAAAATTAATAATTGCTTGTTTATATCAGGATTATTATTCCAGTCTTTAATAATACCAGTTGGTTCATTATCGCTGATAAAAGCTAAGACAGTTAAATTACCTTTAGAGTTTTTGAGGCCTCTTTCAATTTCTAAATTGATGTGTGAATCTCCAAAACTATAACCACTAATTAATAAGACTTTTTGTTTTCCATTTTGAGGATTTAAAATACCTCTTGCTTTATGCATCAAGTATGCATATGGATCTAACTGCGTTTCTCTATATTTAGTAGATGCAGGCCATATCATTATTTTTGCTGACGGATCCTTTTGAAAGTTAAGTCGATTGTTAACTCTAAACGGAGTGAAAGAAGAAGGATCCTCTGACCAATTGATGGAACCATGTAGTTTTAAAACTTTAGCTTCTAAATCACTTTTTTCAAATACATCAGGGTTCCACCATCCTGATACTCCTCCCTCTAAGCCATCGGCATATTTTATTCTTGAAAGAGCTAAAGCATCTTCTATTAAAGTATCGTAATTCATCACTAGATAATCGATACATTCTGATGACTTTTTACCCGGTCGAATAGGTCGATGTAATGATTCAATAAATTTAATATGCGTATCAATTGTTACATCTTTATTTATCACAGAAAAGATGGCTAATTTAATTTCTTCGACAGCTTTTAATAATTGATCATGCTCATATCTTTTCTTATCGATCGAAATAGAGTTATCATCCACATTTCTATTAAAGCGACGGGCTGTAATGGCTAACCAATCAATTAATTCACTGAGGTAATCTTCAATATGAGCAGCGGGATTGGCTCCCTTAAACTTAGATTGAATAGCTTTTAAAATTTCTTTAGATGTGGTAGAGAGGCTCTCGTTTTTCAAGACCTCTTCCGTCAGCTTATTTGTTAAAGGCAATCCGGCGCAGAAACTTGCCCCTGCTCCTAATAAAACAATTTTAGAGTGGGTTAAAAGCTCTTCTAATTTGCGAATAACTTCTTTAAAATCATTTTTCTCAAAAATAGTGGTGTTTAATGACATAGAATCCTCTTTTGATATTCTGAACTTTATGGTCAAGTTAATATTATTTCCTAACAACCTCCCCAGTCGTGTTATTCATACGATATTGATTGATAGTCCCATCACTAATTTTTTTTACTACTTCTATAATAGTTTCTAAGGGGACATTAAACCATTCTTGTGGCTGATATCGACTTCCATCCTTACCTATTAAAGTGACTTTAAGCCTTTGAGCTTCGAGGAAAGTATGCGTTAATCTTTCAAGTTTATGAGGATTGACATGCCGGCATTCGAAAAACTTTACAAGCTCGACAGGCGCTTCTAGAAAAGCAATATCATTCTCGGCATTCTTAATTCGATCTTCAATCGTTGTGGTTGTAAAACCAATCTTATAAAGATTTTCGTATATAGCTAGGGAAGGGTTATTACTCAAAGAGCGTAAAATATAAAGATAACCTAATGGCTTATCTTTATGAGAGATATTAAGTAGAGACTCTGTTACGGCATCGGCTCCTTGTAAGATGCGCCGTCCATTATCTTCTTTATATAAAGAAGCTGCTAGTGATCTCATTAACATATTGGATTCTAATCCATTTTCAAAAATCAGACGCATTCTTGGGTTATGAACATCCTCTCGTTCACTCTCTTTAGCAATAGAATCAACAAAACAGGCAACTCCCTTAAGGATAAAAAAATCTCCCTCTCGTATTTGGGAATTATTACTAAACTTTTGTAATTGAAATTCTCCATCTTTAAGTTTTTGATGCATCTCAATGAATAACGGTTTAAATCTCCAAAAGTCAGGGCACTCTTTTCTCTCAGCTACGTCATCTGGCATCTCTTTATTTTGTTTGATCTTCGGTATATGTTTTAGCTCAAATATTCCGCTGTTATCTTTTAAAAGATCACCGGCAATATTAAAGATATCCTCTAAAGAAGTTACCTCTTCTGCTTTAGAAATGTTATTTTTTATGTTTATATCTTTATTTGTAGCTACTGAAGTCGCTTCCTTTGTAAGGAGGTTATGGTGATCCATCTGCCGTAATATATTATTATCAGAGTGCTTTTCAATAATACTATGTAGTGATTCTGCTAATATCATTTCAGTGATATCAGTACTTTCTACCTCGGGTAATCGAGATTTTTGATCAATGAATTGATTAATCTCATCAAATTTAGAGACTAAAGCACTTTGTATTTTATTGTTACTATTTTTAGGCTTAATATTTTTAAGCAGGCCATGCGGATCATTTTGACCACTGAGAATCTCCTCAAAAGTTAGGGAAGGGAGCTCATTTTTTATCCCATAGAGTTTCATTCTTACCCCTCCTGTTGTCTCTTTTCAGCATATTTTCTTTGGATATATAACAGTCCTTCCGCTAACCGACGCTCAATATTATCATTGCTATCCACATCTGGATGTCGATTATTATCAGCTATAAATTGATTAATTTTAGGCCAAAGCATCACAGCTTCTTCTTCCGTCATATTGATCTTTTGAGAAGCTAAAGTCTGTTGCAAAGTCTTTAAGAGTGTTGCATCTATGCTTTTAGAGAGAACTTCATAAGCACCTTGAAAAGGATTTACAGAAGCGATTAAGTCTACATTTAAATCATCCAGATTAATAAATCGATTACCAATATTGATAAATTGCTGCCCACTATAATCACTCGATGTAGGATGAGTGCCTCCTCTATTTGATGCTAATTCTCCCTCAACAATGGCATCTTCAGGTAGGGCATTACCTTCTATTATCCCTCCATTTTGCCGAATGAATAGACTGGTTAATAATCCTTGATGAATTTGATCAACTTCTTCCTCATTTAAATCGGGATGTAATTGTCGGATGATTTTAGGGATCATTAATTTATTCACAACTTCCGTTTCTATTAAACCTTGTTCAGACCAATAGGCTTGTTGCGCTTCTTGAGTATTTAATAGAGTTGCGAAAATATCATCAGTAGAACCATTTAAGATATCTAATACCTTTTTAGAGGGTGCTTTAGTTGTATCGTCTATTACAATAGTTCCTGGCGGTAAAGTCTCCCCTTCTACAACTGATGATCTTGGTCTAAAAGTGATATTCGGTTTTAGAATTTGTTCCATCAATAGAGAAGCACTAATGGCTTTTAACATCGTGTTTACAGAGATAACGACATCTTCATCAGTTGCATCAGGTTGTGGAATAAGATTAGTAAATTGTGCATGGGTTTTACCCTCGCAATCCCGTGTTGCACGGCCAATGATTTGTACTATTTCAGTTAGAGAGTTTCGGAACCCAACGGTTAATGCATGTTCACACCAAGGCCAATCAAAACCTTCTTTAGCCATCCCTAGAGCAATAATGATATCGATATCATTGGCATGATTTACATTGCGAAGATATTCCATAACAATAGGGCGCTCTTTACTATCATCAACAAGATCGGCTACTTTTATAAGCTTCCCATCATTATAACGCCTTAATGTCAAAATATGAGTGTCTGGGTCTTTTGATACAAACTCTCCAATCACATCATGGATATGTCCCACTTCTGCATATTTATTGCCTGTAGAAGCTGAAGAATTAACATGGGGTATATGAATTAATGTTTTTTGATTGGTATCTAAGACTTCTGATAGAGCATCAATATAACGCCCTTGATAGAAATGATATCCAATTCCAAGAGATTTCAGATATTGATAGCCATTGAGCTGTTCGTAGTAGGTGTAAGTCACTTTATCGAATTTAGCTTCATCTTCTGGTAATAAGATTGGTACCGAATCTCCTCTAAAGTAAGAACCTGTCATTGCAATAATATGAGCATTTGATCCATGCATTACTTCATCGATCAGTTTTCCGAGAATGTTTTCTTCACCTGCAGAAACATGATGAAATTCGTCGATTGCCAACACAGTATTATTAAAGTCTTGAGGCTCTAATTTTTTAAAAGCATGTCGTAATGTTGCGTGAGTACAGAGAATGATCGCATCTCTCGGTTGATTACTTTTGATAAACTCGATAAAGCGATCCACTTTACCGCTAGTTTCACTTTCGGTTAAACAGAGATTATTTTTATTTTCAATATGCCAATTAGTAAAAAAGCCATGGCTTGTAAGATCCGTATCTTTAAAAGAGCCTCCGATAGACATTTCAGGAACAGTAACAATAGCTTTACGGATACCTTGTCGATGTAACTTATCTAAAGCTAAAAACATTAAAGCTCTCGATTTACCTGATGCAGGTGGTGCTTTAATTAATAGATATTGACTATTGCGATAGGCGTAAGCTCTTGCTTGCATCTCTCGCATACCCATCGCATTATTTTGAGTGCTAGCACCTGTCTGCTCATAGGTGACTTCTACTAAATTGACAGTTTTGCTCATTTTATCTCCCCACTATTTTTTCTTTTTCTTATTTTTCTCTTCATTAATAAGTTTTTCATAGAGTTTAAATAGATATTCAACTCGTTCTGTACTATCTCGAAATGGTGCATCTCGGTAGAGTTTTTCAACAGCTCTATCGAGAGTCTCATGAGCTTTTAATAGATCTGCCGGCATTTTGTCTGGATCATAGAGTTCCGCTAAAGTCTTGTCCGGATAGCGAGCTCTAGCCCGTAAAATTTCTTTGGCAAGCTTTTCAATCTGTTCCCGGCGTTGAGGTCCGATATTTTGAGGCCAGGGGAAGGTGTTATATACAATGTTAGCTGAGTACCTGTAGTCTGACTTTAATCTACCAGCAATCAACCTCATCCAATCATTATGTATAATAGATGTTAATATACCAAAATCATATAATGTCCCATTATCAACAAATAAATTAGCATTAGTTGTAATAATATTGCTATTCATAAATCCTATAGGTATGTATTTTCTTTTTTCTGAGGTTGTTCTGGGTATTAAGATATAGTTTTCAGCTTTGGGAGTCCTAATTTCACCAAATAGGTGTGGTATATTTGCTAATTTTCTAGTTGATTTTTTTGTACTTAAAGCACGATAGCTTTGTATTTCACGAAATTTTTTTTCTAAAAGAGGGTGATTAAATAAGTGAATAGGAGGGGGATTTGTATGAAACCATAAGCACCATCGTTGAATATTATTTAAGTACTCTTGTGCCCCAACTATTTGAAAAATATATTGTTCAAGAGAAGGGATTTCAGATAGTAAATTATTTTTTTCATCTACGGATAATAATAATTCTCCATTATCGACAGGAATACTTCCGCAGATAGCTAGGTTAACCTTATTAATAGGATTAGATCTATTTTTAATGGCAATATTATTTCCTTCAGTTAAATAGGGACTAATGTTACTAACAGAGATTTGATGCCAATTTTTATTGATTTCTCGATAGATAAATTTATTCTTTTTTATGAAAGTATCTTTTTTAAAAGATAAGCCAATTATTACTACATATACAGAGGCTTTATCCTTGGCATTATTTGCCCATAAAAATGACTGATAAGCAAAGTCAATTTCCAAACCTAAGTCAAAAATAGGCTCCCATAATGGTGCAACTTGAATACCTTGACATATTGAGTTAGTTGCAACTAATGCCATTTTTGCATTCGTTTTTTGAATGTACTGAGCTCCAAGCCAAAACCAAGATGTTACATAATCAAGGGATTTAAAAGTTTTAAAGCCTTTAAATACAATTTCCATATCTTCAGATTGCTCTTCTGAACGGCTATTGACGCCACCAAAAGGTGGGTTACCGACAACGTAAACCTCCTCACCTTTGTTAGCTGGACAAAATCCTACCCAATCGGTTCTAAGGCTATTACCTTGAATAACATTTCCACTTTCATGTAAAGGGAGTGTTGGGATATAACTTTTTAAAGTTCGATTAAACTCATAATTCATCTGATGTTCTGCAAGCCATAAAGAGAGTAGGGCTATCTCGTGAGCAAAATCATCTATTTCAATGCCGTAGAAATGATTTAGCCGAATATTCGACATCATCATCTCAGGATCTTCATTCAAATCAGAAAGAGCTTGATAGATACGGATTTCTAATTTTCGAAGCTCTTTAAAGGCAATAATTAAGAAGTTTCCCGAACCACAAGCTGGATCAAATACCCGAATATTGCCTAAACGCAATAACAGTTCTTTAAGTTTCTTTTCGCTATGCCTGCTTTTGATAAATTCCTCTTCTAATTCATCGAGAAAAAGAGGGCGTAATACTTTCATGATATTAGGAACAGAGGTGTAGTGTTGCCCTAGTCGACGTCTTTGATTCTCATGAATTACCGCTTGGAACATCGATCCAAAGATATCCGGATTAATTTCAGACCAATTAAGAGAGCTGCACTCTAGTAACATCCTCCGAGTACGAGCGTCAAATTTAGGAATGGTCTCTTCATCCTCAAATAACTTACCATTAACATAAGGGAAGTCAGTGAGGTGAGATGGTGAACTTTGGCGTAAATCGGATGTAGGCTCACTATTTAAAATCGAGAATAGAGATTTTAAAAATGGCTTTAAATCTGAACCATCTGTTTTGGTATATTTAGCAACTGTATCGCTAAATTGGTTTTTCTTGAAAATGTCGGTATCTTCTGCGAAAAAACAGAATAATAGACGGGTTAAAAAGACATTGAGAGCATGAATCTCTTGGTCTGTAGTAAGATTGTTTTTATAACGTATTAGATCAAATAGCCTACTCAGTCGTTCTGCTGCCTTTACATCAGCGGGATTATCGGTATATTCAGCTCCTTTTTCATATCCAGCTAGCGGCAAAAAGAAACCATACTCTTTATGAAGCTCTGTAAAGGGGCAGTCGATCATCTCATCATTTTCAACATCATAAGCTAGGATGTCTTGATAATCGGTAATAATGATAAAAGCGATATTTTTGGATTGAATGATACTATTTTTCTTTAAAGTATCTAGTGTATCTAATAGCTTAGCTCCATCTTTAATGGGTTTAAAATAGATTCCTTTTTGATTAGCAACCTCTCCTTCTAAAGGTGCTAAAGCAACATTAATGTTGTCGTTATCGCCAGAAACAGTCTTTTTTAAACGAGTAATAGTAGATTTAGGGAAATCATAAAGATGTAAAAATTCAAAGATAAAATTATCGTAATCCTTGTTTTGAGTAAGTTTTTCTAATTTATCGAATAATTCTGTTTGATTGATCGCCATTTATGAAACCTATAAGAAAATTACTATTAATCGAATAGGGAATAGTTTATCACTTTTAATATTTTTTAAATGACTATCTAATTATTACATGGTAGCTATCTATTTGATCACAATCTTCTATTTTACAGATATATTTGATTTCACTATACCGCCAACAGATAGATAAATCCTCCGATGGTTAGTGGGGATAGAATGGTACTTAGTAACAGTGCCGAGGGCATATTTTTTTCTGCCACTTTATATTCGATTGCAAATACAACGATGATCGGCATTGCCGGAATTGCCATTGTAATCACCGCTTGAGCAACTGTTTTATGATCGAGTCCCAATGCAGATGCCGCAAAATAGATCGCTGCCGGTGCCGCAATATTCTTTAATATAACAATAAACCATGTTAAAAAATCTAATCGAATTTTGTAGGCGGCTAACATAATCCCGGAAGCAAAAAGGGCGACTCCGGAGGCTGATGATCCCAATAAATTGAGGGATTTACCAAAAAGAGAGGAGAGATCGAGGCCTGAAAAGACAATAATAACAGCAAGAATTGGTGCCCATACTAAAGGTTTTTGTACAGTCTCTTTTAAGTGCTCAATAAATATGGAGCCGGCATCTTCTTCTATCTCTTTATCATTTTCTGCTTGCTCACTCTTCATTTTTCCGACCGTTAAAAGATAAACAGTGAAGGGGACGATCGTAACGTTAATGACGATACTACCGATAGCCATCGGTACTGCACCAGATGTGCCGAAGACACCTTCAAGAATTGCAGGACCAAAAAAAGGAACGGCAGGTCCGGCAACAGCAACCGCTACTAATGCGCTAGCGCTAAGGGATAATCTTAGTAAGAGGCGAGAGATAAAATAGACAACAATATAGGTAATAACAACACCTGCAGTAATTGTTGTAAATAAGGGGAGACTTTCAATTAAATATTCGCGAGAAGTACTGATTGTTCCGGCAAAAATTGCCATCGGAACGGCATATGTTAAGACCATTCGATTTAAAATCGGCGCATCACTACTGGTGAAATCATGGTGCCATGAAGCGAAAAAACCGAGTAACAGCGTTACAACTATAGGGAGCGTTGTATCTAATACAGTCATCATCATATCGATCACCTTATTTGGGAGTGGTAGCTTCTTGTGGTAGGTATTTTACAAATCTTTATAAGATCTCCTCTTTATAATTTTTATAAAATATTTTGCAAATGTTTTCCATCTATTTTTGAATATACATGAATATATATTTAAAAATATATATTCCAGTTGATGTTTAAGTGATGTTTAAATGATATTTAAGCGACAGTAGATGGAGGATTTGTAGCGCTACTCTCTCAAAATGGGGCTTAAATCTTCAAAAGTGGTTGATCTATATGCAATTATTGAGTTTTATCATAGACAATATTCCTAATAACCCGTTAATATTGTATCTGGTAGATCAATTTGAGAGGCAGGGTATCGATACTGCCGATTACATTAATTTCCCAATCATTTCAATACATTGATATCTTAAAAGAGAGGCTTTATGGGCGCTTCCGCTGCTGCCGGTGGTTTTATTATTGTTATCTTTATTGCCATCCTTGGCTTTCTACTCTTTTTAGGATTGTGGATCTATCGCCGGCGTTATTTACGAGGATCGAGGGAGATCTCTAAGCTCAAACTCTTTGGGATCAATCTATCGATGGTGATTACGGTTTTCCCGGCAGTTATGCTTCTTTGGACAATCTTTGTTACAGAAATCACCGATCTAATCGCTGAAAAGCGAGCTTTAGAAGAGCTTAATGAGCGTTATTTTCAAGTGAAAGAAAATTTGAATTTTGGCGAGATCGTAATCCCGGCACAATCATGGATTAATCTCGATTCCCCCACAGATTATCCATTAGAGAGCCTAAAAGATATCCGCCAAGGCATCGATAGTGTCCGTTTTTCAACGCCTCAAGGGATTCATCAGATCGAAACTTCTGCCTTTGAGTTCAACTACCGAGGTATTGGTCTTGAGCTTGCCGAGGCGTATCAATATGAGAAGGATGGTGAGATTCACCATTGCGAAAAAGGATGGATTGTGATGCTCAACTATCCAGAAGGGATCGATTGGCATACGCGCTATAGAGCAGAGAATGATCAATGGTTTAATCCTTCAACCTGGAAGATCGATAACTGCTTTGAGATGACAAATGGCGTCGCCGTCTTCGGCGTGGGTGAATATGGGCTCTATTTGTTGGATAGGTATTAAAAGAGGGTATTAAAAATAGGTCATTAAACAGATTCTATAAAACAGAATCTGTTGTTCTTGCTGATTATTCTAAAAGTTTAGTTCCTCTTCTAATAATAAGCGATAGATGAAGCCTCCAGCATTGGATAATATATATCTTCCTGCTGCTGTTTTATGCATTAAGGCGCGGTCAACCATTATATTTTCAATAGATTTGGTCAATGGGGTGGCTATATCACAGGCTTTTAAAATTCTCTCTGCTTCCTCTTCTAAACCGATATCATCCGCTGTTTGAGTATCAATTCCACCTTTGGGATCTTTAAGTATCTCTGGTGAAATACCTCTAATTGCTAATCCACGACATAATACAATCAGAATGACTTGAACATTTGCCCCAACTTCATTTAAGGTATCTCTTTCTGGACGAGCAATGTAATAAGAATCATCACCAATAGCGATGATTTCAAATCCAAGTAGGTCATATAACTTTTTATAGATATCGATATGTTTGATTAATTCAGAAAATTTAGCTGATGGAATGAACTCATTATTGTGTATATCATATTTATTGATCACTTTTCCGCTAATGAAATCTTTATAAATCTCCTTGGTGGCAATGGGATCTAACTCTGCAATATTTACAATAGACTGATTTTTTGGAATTGCATCAAATTGTGTCTTCATCTCTCTTTTTCTCCATAAGCTTCTTAATAGGGTAGCTAAGCTCCTGTTGGTTATATCGTATTGTGTTACGTTTTAGCGCAGTAGTAATAACGTATTTTTTATCTAGAAAGGCTTTAGCATCATAAATATCTTTCAAGGAGTATTGCTCAATTTTATCCGATAGATAGTGATGAATAGCAAGATAGAGATCATCGCAATCTTTATTCTGAAATGAGCGCATTAACGATTTAATTCTTTCTACTCGTTTACGCTTGAGAATATGCTCTTTACTATTTTTACCTTTTACTACCGGCATCTGTTTTTTACTGCTGAATGCGGTAACACTATCTAATTTTCCTCTGATATATTCATATGTGACTTCTATATTGAAGTTGTTAGGTAACTCAATTAAGGGTTTGGTTAAGTTGGTACGTGACCAACTCGTTAATTGATTAAAAATTTTGGCAGGTTGAAAGAACTCATGCTGCGGGGAGAGTAATTTTCCTGTTAACTTACTATCTAGGAGCTCAATGACCAATGAGTTAAGCTTATTGTAGTGTTGTTCAACTCTATTATAGAGGGCACGCTGTTTCTGGCTCATATCGATATAGCGATGTAATTTACGACGAATATCAGTAATGATTTCAATAAATGATAATAGACGCATCTCTATAATTGAGATAGTTCTCGCTTCTTCATAAAAAGTGGAATGATTTAGTTTTTCTCTTATTTTTCTAATAAGGTAGATTGCTGAAGAGTCTTTTGTCATAGCCTCTTCATTGAGAAAAGCGAGCGTGGGCAATATATTGCGTTGATAAATATGTGCAATCTCTTTAAAAGCTTTTTCTACTTGTTCTGTTGGGGTATGCTTTTCAAAATCGTGACTATCTACAATTTCAGATAAACGTTTGGCATTGCCATCTAGCGCCCTGACATTATGCTCTATTTTAGAAAAGACATCCTGCATGGTATCCATTAAAGCATCAATATGCTCCATAAATTCAGGATGATAGTGACTATAATTATCTGTATTTTGATTAAAGTAATCATAGAATATTCTAATTTGTGAATAGATAACGTCTAAATCTGGTTGCCCGAGCTCTCTTAGCCTTGTGGAATCGATATTTTTAATCACCGAAAGTAGATCATTTTTGATACGAAAAATGCCTTTTGCATTATCAATATATGCTATCTGGTTACATTGATTGAGGTTGTGAAGCGATAATGCAGAGGCGATCCTCTTCTGATCGTTAATATCCGCTACTCTTTGTTGGATATAATTCTCTAATATGCCTTCATATACAAATATCTGGAAATCTGAACTCTTTCTAGGCTCTTCATTATAGTAGTCAATGACATTATAAAATATCTCAACGTGCTGAAAGAGAATAGCAAGCGTATTATGTGCATTAGTTTTCATAATCCTATTATCCCAAGTTAATTAAACGCTCTTCCATACCAGGAAAATAGATTGTTTTAGCTTTGCCGTAAACGGTAACATCTGTAGCTTGGCAGCAGGAAAGATCATGATAGAGATCCAAAACGCTTGCGATAGTCCCCGTCTGTTCAGGCGTGGCCGCAAAGAGGGTAAGATTTTGATCGGTGATAATTTTATAAATCTCATTTAAATTATCTTCATCAAGCTTACCCACCTCATCAAATACTACCGGCAGTTGTAATTTTAAATCCTCAGGAATCATATTTTTAAACAGGATCGCAAGTAAAATAGCATTGACCATGGAGTTGGTCCCATTTGATTGAGGGGTATCCTCTTTCTCTTCATTTCTATAGAAAGAGTAATTCACTTTTTCAATAATTTTAGCGATATCAATCTTTTTGGAGGATTTTACATAAAATGTATTATGAAAAGATTGGAGATAATCATATAACTCTTTAGGGTATGTACTATATTGAGTTTTTGACATTTTCCTCATAGCATCAACCGCCGCTCTATATTGCGGGTGATATACAAGATCAATAGCGACCCTCTCTAAATTAGAAATTTGATAGCTCGATAGTTGGCGATTGAGTCCATTAATATAACTATCGATGAGTTCTTTAGTGGTACTGATGATACGAATCGATGTTGCAACCGTATTATTATGTGCTTCTAGACGATCATGAAAATTCTTTTTTTGACTCTCTAATGTTTCAAATCTATTTTTAAGAGATTCATACAAAATCTGAAATGATTGGCTAGAGAGACTCACCCGATGCTTCTCTTCGGGGGAGATCTCAATGAAGCCATAATCAGTAAATATATGTAAAGATCGAAGAATCACATTATTAAGTTCATTGATAGAGTGAATATTATGTTGAATCTTCTCAATGGTTGATTCGACATATTGAGATTTATAATCATTGATTGATTTTAAAGTAGCAGTTGCGGAGGATAGACCCGTACTATCCAGGAAGCCTCTATAAGTCAGGGTTAATACTTTTAACTCATCAGCAATACGTTGAATGCTACTCAATTGTTCTTGATGCTGATGATAAGCAGATTTTGAATGATTAAATTGATCTATCAAAACATTAATTTCCGCCTGTAAAGCATTTTGTGATTCTCTATAGATACTCAATTCACTCTGATTAGTATCTCGTTTATCTTGGAGCTCTTTAAGGCTCTTACGCAAGTTAACTTCGCCTGCCAAGTTCGCCAATTGCGCTTGAATCAGCTTATTATCTTTCATCAGTTGTGATCTATTTTGTTGGCGATCTTGCGGAGATGCTTTTCTATATTGAAGTAGAGAAGAGCGATCTTTCTCTAATAGACCTATATTGCTCTGTAAATCCTTTATCTCATTAGCTAAATTTAAAATGGCATTTTCATCGGAGTATCTCTTAAATAAGACTTTAGAGAAGGGATGATCATTTAGAGTGAGCTTACCATCTTGCTGTCCAAATAAATTAGCAAAATCAGTAATAGTTTGTTGTTCATTTGCAGTGAGAAGGGCAGTGAGACTAGTAAAATTCTCATTTAAGCTGAATAGTATGGAGCTCGTATCTTCTGTAAACTGGTCTAAGAAATTCTCTCGATTCTGAATACTTGCTAAAGAAGATTTTAATGTACTTAATTGTTGTCGCTTTTGACTAATCTCTTTATCTAGAGAAATTAATCTGCTTTCTGTCTTAGCGCTATTCTCAAGTGCCTCTATATACTCTTGATTAGATAGCTCTCGCTGTTTAAGATCGTTAATAATCTCTTCAGCTGAAAAAATATTTTTTTGCGCATAATCTGCTTTTAGGCCTTCAAGATCATTGAGTGTCTGATCAATTTTTTGAGCATTAACTTCTGTCTCTTCAATACGCGTTGAAACAGCAGTGATAGAGTTCTCTATTTGTCGGAGCTTTTGGTTTTCAATATTTAATGTTTTTTCCTGCTGATTAGCTTGCTCTTTTAACGATTTTGCTTCTTGAACAAAAAGATTGAGGGCATCATTAACATAGTGGGTAATTTCGTTAAAAAGTACTTTTGTATGTGATTTTTTAGAGGTGTATCTATCAAGATTTACTTTAAACTGATCCCATTGAGGCATTTTCTCCTCTATAAGAGAGAGAAATATTTGCTGTTCTTGTAGGTCTTGCCATTCAGCTAATTTATCCTCTAAATCGAGAAAGATTCCATCTTCTTTAACAACACTCGGCCCTCTACTATCAATAATAGAGCCGATAGCGATGGGCAGTGATTGAGTTGAAGCATTGCTAAGATCAAAAGCCATATCTAGTAAGGCCCTGACAGTTTTAACGCTATCAGAAGAAGATTTCTGAATCATGGGGAGAAGACAAAATCTCGTATGATCATCTTTCGCTGTTGTTCGAGAGTAGATCGCTTCGCTAATCATCTTTTTATCTGTGATAAGCAGGCCACCATACTGTTTTGATAAAAGCTTTTCTTTGATTGTTGTAATAGCAATATCTTCATGAAGCGCCCCGATTTCTTCATTATGGTTAGATGTGGTATTCCAAAATAGGTGTTCAATATCTTTGTATGGATGGGGAACGGCTATTCTGTCGTAATGGTAACGAGTACTTTTAAAGAGTACCCAACAAAATCCATGGGGATGGCTTGGATTTTCTGCTTCGCAAATAATATAGGATTCGTGACTAGGGAAATAGTAGCGAAATGATGCCTCATCAGAAAAGGTAACGCCCCCTGAGGAGAAATTAAATTTATTGGCACTTCCTTTAAAGTTCACTTCAGGTAGCAAAAAGAGCTTAAGTGCTGATAGTGATGAAGTTTTACCCTCATTATTACTAGCAAATAGAGCTGCAGATTGATTGATAGGGAGGCGAACATAGTAATTTGAACCTGAGTTAATAAAAATTAACTCATTAATAGAGTACTGACTTTGTAAGTTTAAAGATAAGGAATCACTATGCACGGTAACTCTCCTGTTCTATAGTTGTTTGGTAGTAATGTATTAAGCCTATGAGGTGATCAATTTGGTCAGAAATTTTTAAAAATCTATTTAATCTATTTAATTCTGAACTTAAAGCTCGTCGTTTAGATGTTTTTAATCTTTGTACAATATCGTTAGGAATTACAAAGTGAGTGTTATCGATTGATAAGCCATTATTAAGAAGATTTTTGTAAATTTGTAATCCACCTATATCAATATCTAATAAACAGAAAATATCTCCTTTAAACTCCCTTAGATAAGGGATAATATTTTGATTGGAAATACTATTACCCGCAGCATAGATAAATTCTATCTCATTCATATCATGTTCTATTCCACAAGATTGATTCATAAATCGATAGGTATCTCTAAAATTTAAGAAGCACTCAAGATTTTCTATAATGATCGCATGTTGCTTTTTAGGCTGTGATAATGGATGATCATCCATAAAAATATGCACATAAGGTATTTCTGTTTGGTGAGTAACTGCTATGAGCATGGCACCATTAACATTTGTTTGATGTGTATTACCCATAAGACTTGCAGCTGCTCTGCTATTTTTATTGGTAGGTTGTGCGAGCTGAATAATTTTTTCAAAAGCATCATGATCGGTAATAGTCATTCCATAAACTGTCTCACTATATTTTTTCGGAGTAACCGCTTGATTAATTAACGAGTCATCAATTTTTAAACGGGATAGCTTCCTATAAAGAAGAGGCCAATTGACTCCTTTTCCTCTTTGGATCGCTTCTAATTCTTGGATTATTTTCATTTTTATTTTTTATATCATTTGATACTAAACCTCTCAGAGTATGATTATAAAATAATCATATGTCAATCTATTAAATCATTATTCCCCCCCTATATTTTTGATTAAAGAGGGAATTAAGATAAAAATTAATAGCTTTTTGAGTGTAATTTACGTATCAATTAATACTATAGTTGGTGTATATGGATGCTAATTTACAAAAAAAATATCAGTTTATAGAGTTTTTACTGTTATTTAAGGGGGTACTTACTCGTAATGAGTTAGTGATAAGATTTTCTATTGGTGAGGCAACAGCTAGTCGGTTGATTGCCAGTTATATAGAGCAATATCCAAATCAAATGGTTTTTATGGGGGCTCGTAATGGGTATGCAATCTCGGAGAGTTTTACTCCCCATTATGAACACTCAGTAGAGGATGCCTTGCAATATATCGCTTACGGAAAGATCTCTAGTCAGTTACCGATAGAAAAATATGGTAATGAGTATTTAAAAAGCCTTACAAATTTAAGTGTTGTATTAGTCTCTAAAATTACACGGGCGATTGTGAACAGTGAGTGGTTAAAAATAGAGTATTTATCGACCTCTTCAGGAAAAACAGTAAAAAATATTAAGCCACATAGTCTGTTTAAGGCTGGAGGATCTTGGTATTTTAGAGCCTTTGACGTGCCAGATATAGAAAATATTGACTCTATCAGCTCTTTAAGTCATGAGCTGATTCAAAAATGTTATAAAACATTTAAGTTTAGCCGTGTATTAGATGCAGTATTGAATGTAGATCGTAATGAAATCCCTTTAGTCGAACATGAAGTAAGCAGTGAAAGGGATGATGATTGGAATCGTTATCGTCATGTTCAATTAATTCCTCATCCTAAGGCCTTGCACCCTGAAAGTCAGATGTTGGATTTAGGAATAACAGATTTAGGTGTTAGAGAAATAGTGATTTCAGAAGCACTGCTAGGTTTTGTTTTAATTGATCTAAGGGTTGATTGTTCAAGAAATGCCGAACTTAATCCTTATGAATATCCATTGTATCTAAATAATTTAAGAGAGTTATTAAATGTTTCTTCTATGAAGATAGCGCCAGGTTTTTCATTATAAGTAGCTATAAGTAAACATAGAGAAGAAATCTCACAAAATGCTCGTCGTAATATTACGACGGTACAAGAGATCAGATATTTAAATACAACGATATATCTACTTGTATCAAGCACACAAAGATATTATTTAACATAATATATAGAATCGGACATTTTATATATCCTTCATATTGAGGTAGGAGAATACCCTCTTTAAAGGATCAGTGTCGATTTTGATCTTTGTTCTTATATTTCTTGTTCGGCATCTTCAATATGATCATTCCTAATGAATCTCATGAACATTCATAGATTCTACGTAAATATGATTCGGGCTAGATTCGAAGTTTTAATTAGAAACTGTTTAAAGCTACCTTAAACGTCTATCTTAAAAGAGATGACCTTACAGGTGACTTTGAAACTTAGAGTTTTTCTTAGGACTCTCTAGGAAGGAATCTTTTGGCATCAGCCTTCATCTAAATTGATTCGATCGATCTCTTTCTGCTTCATGCTTTTTATAAGTCTTCATCGATTCAGTACATAGATTCTGTAAATATTCATAAATTGAATATTATTCATGAGTATTCAAGATCACTCGAGTATCACTCGACATACCCCAAAATTATCAAAGTAAAAATTGTTAAAGTTAGGCAATAAAAAAGGATTGGAGTAAATTACCCAATCCTTCTTATCCGTTTGATCAGTAATCGATCAGAATAGCTCAAATATCTCTTTCTACCTGCTCTATTGACGATTATCATTAAATGATAATCTTTTAGATATATTACACATTGCGTGTTGCATGCAACTATCACATATGATAAAAATACCTTTAAGCTAAACGAATTTATAAGTAAGGAGAGATCTTTAAAATATTACTGTTTATGAATCCAGGAGAACTGTTCGAGAATATCGGTATCATTCCAATTTTCACGGCTATTTGATTCTTGTGTCACTAAGAGACGTGCGGTATTGATAATATGGCGCTCCATCTCTTTGCCGGCATTATCAGGATCACCATTTAGGATTGCTTTATGTAATTCTTGATGATCTTCAAAAGCTTCAAGACAAGTGCGTGAATGTGGAATAGTACTGGGGCCCGAGAGTAAGACTGTATTGCGTGTATTATCGATAATTGTTAATGCCCTTTCGACAGCGGCGATCTTAAGGAGTGCTGAATGGTACTCTTTATCTGCCTGAAGTGTTGCTTTTGCATCATCTGCTTCTGCGGCTTTAAAGAGGTTTTGATAAGCAATATTAAGCGCTTTAAGATCATCTTCGGTCCGAATCATTGCCACTTTTCGAACCAATGGCACTTCAAGCATTAGACGAATTTGAAAAGATTCTAAAAGATCTTTTAAAGAGGTCGGAAGGATACGAATACCGCGATTGCGCTCAATACGGACCAGACCAATATTGGCAAGTTGTTGGGCTGCTTCTCGAATGGGGGTTCTCGATGCACCTACCCACTCCCCTATCTCAGTTGCTGAGTAGAGTTTTCCTGGTTCTAACACATTATTAAGGATCGCTTCACGTAAGAGTTCAAACGCTTGATCAGAGAGACTTTCTATTTTTTTTAGTTTTTTCATATTCAAGTATCGTAATTAAGGAGATAAATGTGTCAACCATCAACTATGCAGTGATTGGAGGAGGAATCAACGGACTCTCCGTTGCAAGACAGCTTCTCATCGACTATCCCGATGCCAATGTGACCCTTTTTGAAAAAGAGTCGGAGGTTGCAAGACATCAAACAAGCCATAACTCCGGCGTTGTGCATGCAGGATTATATTATGCAAAGGGTAGCCTAAAAGCAAGATTATGTCGACGTGGTGTGAAGCTTGTTCGTGATTATTGTCAAACGAATAATCTTCCTTATGATCAGTGTGGAAAAGTTGTGGTCGCCCTCAATGAGATTGAAGAGGAACGATTAAAAAAACTCTATCAAATCGCCCTCGATAACGAAGTACCCAATGTTCGCATGCTCTATGGTGATGAAATTAAAGAGGTGGAGCCCAATTGTATTGGTGTTGCTGCCCTTCACTCTCCTGAAACGGCGATCGTCAGCTATGAAGCGATTGCAAAACGTATTGCCGAAGAGATTCGAGAACGTGGGGGAAAAATTGAACTCAATAGTCCTGTGGAATCAATTACAAATAGTGCTGATGGGAAGATCAAGATCATACTTGCCGGAAATCGTGCTATTCCTACGGAATTTGATTATGCCGTTAGCTGTGCCGGCTTGCAGTCAGACCGATTAGCGAAAAATTCAGGCGATATCGATACTCCTAAAATAGTCCCCTTCTTTGGGCAATATTTTGTTTTAGATGATCAATATACAGATGATGTTAAAGGGCTTATCTACCCCGTTCCTGATCCTAAATATCCATTTTTAGGTGTCCATTTTACCAAGCGTATCGATGGGAAAATGACAATAGGCCCTAATGCTTTTCTCTCTAAAGGACGAGAAAATTACGATGGTAAAGGATTTAATTGGCGCGATATTAAAGAGTATCTCCTCTATCCTGGTTTTTGGCGCTTTGCTTTCCGTAATATTCCTGCCGCTATGCGCGAATCAAAAACGGTTTTTAGCCAACAAAACTTTATTAATGAAGCGACTAAATATGTGCCTAGCCTCGCTAAAATGACGGTCAAGCCAGCAACAAGAGGGATTAGGGCGCAAGCAATGGAAGCAGATGGAACGTTAGTTGATGACTTTGTGATTCGCCGTGATGGCAATATTACCCATATTCGCAATGCACCATCACCGGGAGCGACCTCTTCTATGGCAATCGCAGAGTATATTGTGCGAGAAGTGATGCCGGGGAAAGAGGGTCAGTAGATCGAGTTGATATCAGCTACAAGGATTTAAAATTATAAGGACTAAATCTAATAATATTGAAGATTTAGTCCTTTTTTGTTGAGCCCTTCCCCTTTTGTAAAGATGCTGCTCCTTATATAGCTCCCCTACTTTATCCTTTATTCACCTATTCCTTGATCATTTTCTATTACCTTTCCATTCTGACACTTCTACTAGCTCCTAGCGTTCTCTTTAGCATTCTTTATAACGCTTTCTATAACCTTCTGAAATATCTATCAATTCTTTCTAACCCTCTATGTTTGGGGCGAATGAAGATAATATTTAATAATAAATTCTTTTTGTTTTATCTATTGTGTAGTAAATTGTACTTATCAATAATATATTGCTGTTTTATATGAAAAGTAGGTTATATCCAATATTTAAATGAGATATACAGATGAAATATAGAAAATATATTAAGCAAAATAGAATGAAATCTGTTGCCGATTGCACCGATCTCTATTTTTAGATTCCTGATTGTGATTTTTTGATATTTATCATTTTAGGTGAGTGATATTAGATAAATGGCTCGGTTATTCAGTAGTCAGGGATTAATTATTACGCCTTGCTCTTATCTCTCCTCTTCCCTTCTTTATCGATCGATATCGATTTAACTCCTTATACAAGATCTTTGTACAAGATCCTTATATAGATAAAAGGTAATTTATAAATTATGAATAATCCTATTTTTTCAAACTGTAAAAAAAGAGAGATAAAAAAAAATTATTCTACTATTTCTATTGATCTCTGCGCTCCCTGAACTTGTTGATGCCCAGGAGATGAGTGATGGCGCTAATGAAAATAAGCACTATCAGCAAATTACCCTTCCGATTGATAGAGGTTCCGACACTCCTTCAAATTATGATAATTCGGCTGTGACTAAAATTAATTTAGATCATTATGATGCATTAGTTGAAGAGCGAGAGATAGTGATCACAAATGCTCCGGCAGATGGTGATCCTCTCTATGGTGGTGAGTCGAGCGCTACGATTAAAACGGGAGATGCTACTGCCGGAAAATCGACGGGACACTCGCGCGCTGAGGCAGCCATTACCCTACCTGAAAAGATCAATTTCTCTGTAAAGACTCAAAACAATAACTTAACGATCAAAGAGAATATCGGCTTTGCTGGATCACTCTACGGTGGTCAATCTTCCATTGAACTTATAACAGGCGTTACTACCGGAAATGATGTTATAAGTAGCGGTGAATATGGGTTCTCCATTAAAGATGGCAGTATTAATATTTATGGTGAGATGGAGGCCGCATCTTTAGGGAATCAAGTTACGCTTGCATCAAATGCAAGTGGAGTCGATTCAGTAATCGGGGGTGAAGCAATACTTACTGGAAAATCAGGTGATGCTCGAACTGGTAATGTAAGTAGTCAGCCAACCAAAGATGTATCAAGACTTGTAAATAGAGCCTCTGCTTTTACTAATATTGATAGTAATAATCTTATTTTAGAAGCCTCTCAAAATCATATTACAGTTGCTACCGATGCGAATCGTTTAATAGGTGGTCGAGCATTGGCCCAATTTAATTCTGGTGATGCGAAATCGGGATATATTAAGGTCGATACAGAAGATGATATTGCCGCAGAAAACTACACATTTGCCAATAGCTATGTGGTTACAAAGGATTTAACGCTGAAAGCTGATAAAAATTGGGTTGAAGCGCAGGGAAATAGTAGTGAGATCTATGGTGGAAGTGCAGAATTATCACTTATAGCTGGTGATGCAATTGCTGGCGGTGTTAGCTATCAAAATGGTACTAAAATATATGCTGATGTTGATGCCAATGCCATCACGCGAGCAACGGGTTCATCGATGACCGCAAACCAGAACTCTCTCTTCTTATTAGGAAATGCCGATAAAGCTGTCGGAGGAAGTGCCGCCATCTCTCTAGTTTCGGGTGATGCTATTGCGGGGAATATCTCTTCAAACTCCACCATTTACGATAAGAATCCTGAATATCATGATCCGGCAGATCCCGAGCAAAAACTCCCTCATAAAAAGGCCTTTGCTTATTCAGAAGTTTATGCCGATTCGATGAATGTTCAGGCTAACGGCAATCAGGTTGAAGTTGGAGTAAAAGGTGCTGTGACCAATCTTATTGGCGGAGAGATCTCCCTTACTCTCGAAGCCGGCAATGCCAAAAGTGGAGCGGTTATTCATGCAAAAGATGATAAACAATCAGAGTACAAGATTGATGCTGGCGCGAATATTAGCCTGGAAAATACGGTGTTAAAAGCAAATAATAACAATGTAAGACTCTTGGGAAGTCTCAATAGTGGCGGGAATATTTATGGAGGTGATATCCATTATACGATAACACCAGGGAAAGCCTATTACCAAAATGGAGAGGAGATATCAGAAAGAAACAGCGTTATGATGGATGGCACTCAAGCTTATGCGCGTAATAATCTTATCGAGCTAGGAGAATTTACAAAAGTCGATAATGGTGGGCAACTGTATGGGGGTCATTTAACCTATAATGGTGACTACCGCCCTGCACAGTATGATCTTTTTACAGGAAATAGGCTACATACTAGTTCTCGATCTCCGCTCCACTTTAAGGAGGTTGCTAATTTTGAGTATTATCAATTCACCTTAACACCACAATTAGCCAATGAGAATATCGCTATCATTAATGCCGATAAGATTATCTTTGGAAGTAATGAACAGAATCAGAACCTCTCTTCCAATGGCTCTACTCCCTCTACTCCCTCCAAAATTAATGTAGTAGGAATTCACTCTGGTGATCGCATATTAGGCGTTGGCGATCAATTTATTTTAATGCAAGCAAAACCCGGAGAGCTTCGAGGGGATGCAACAGCAGGAATAGATGAAGTGACACAGATACAACAAGGGATCTCACTTCTTTATAGTGTTGAAACAGAAGTTGAATATGAGAATGATCGTGTAATCACTGTTATTAAAAAAGGCACAAACAAGCCAACAGATCCTGAAAAACCTGATCCCCCCTACGTATGGACTAACCCGGAACTGAAAGTTGTAGGGGACGGCCGCCTCGCCATGGAAGAGCTCCTTCTCCGAGGTGCGGATAATCTTCTAGGGATTATTCGTAAAAATCAGATTGAAGGTTATGTTCCTTTTGCTGACTTTTATGCCGGTCACTCAAAATATGCTAATGGATCAGTGATTCGTGCGAATGAATATATCATTACGATGGGAATGACATATAAAAAAGAGAATTGGGTGATTGCTCCGATTGTTGAATATGGTTGGTCTGATTATAAAAATCATACACAATATGTCGGTCAAAATGGGAATAGATTCACCAGCCGTGGATCGGGGGATAATTACTACTATGGACTTGGTCTATTGAGTCGTTATAGCTTTGATAATGGTCTCTATCTGGATGGTGGGGTTAGATACGGAAAAAGCCGCAGTAAATTTAATTCCCAAGATCTTGCGCATGCGGCAACAGGTGAGCTTGCTCATTATAAAATCTCTAGCCCATATTGGGGAGCGCACTTCTCTGTAGGTTATGAGATGCCTATAGCGGAGAATCAACATTTTGATCTCTCCTCTACCTTCTTATGGACAAGGCTCAATCGTAAAAATAGTCGTGTAGTAGGAGATGAGATCCATTTTGGTGCTATTAACTCTAAGCGACTCAATGTCGGGGCCGAGTGGCATTATGATTATCGTCCCGATATGAGTTTTAGAGCGGGTATTGCCTATGAGTATGAGTTTGATACCCAATTTAATCTTCATGCTTATAGAATGAAGGTTGATACAACATCTCTTAAGGGAAGTACAGGGATTGTTAAAGTAGGAACAAGCTTAAAGCCCTCAGAATCCTCTAGATTCTCCTATGATGCCGATCTTTCTGGTTACTTTGGTAAACGGAAAGGAGGCGAAATTAGCGTGCGAGTAAACTATGAACTCTAAGCTATGAATCCTAAACTATTGACTCTAAAATAAGCGTTTGAAGATAGAAGCCTCAAAAGTAGATTCAAAAGTAGATTAGCAATTCAACATCAAGAAAAAGTTAAAGAGGAATCTTTGAGTTGACTATTCTATTGAAAAAGCTTTTGGGGCCTTTTATTTTTATCAAATTGTTTCGATTAAATATCTACTTTTAATCGCTATTAATATATCGTTTTAGTATCTATTCTAAAATCAGTATCCCATCTAAAATATCAGAAGAATCTCTTCTTGAAGAAGATGCCGGCAACAACGCCACTTAATACCACCATGATTGCAATTAGTAACATAAATGCTTCCGGTTCATCTTGATATGGCAGGGGAACATTCATCCCATAGATGCTCGCAATTAATGTTGGAATCGAGAGCACAATCGTCATTGCCGTTAAAAGCTTAACCACATGGCTCACATTATTTTGAATAATATTGCCATAAGCATCCATCACATTATTAGCATTGAGTTGGTTAATCTCTGCAACAGAGTAAGCCTGCTCAAGCTCAACAATAGTGTCATCAAATAACTCTTGTCCATCTGCAATGAGCTCTAGGTGGTGCTCATGATTAATCTTTCTCATAAGATGTAACATCTGTTTAAGAGAGATTGTCATATCGAGCAATCCATCATTAAGATAGAGTAATGTATAGAGCTCTGAATTGCGATATGAACGGGAGAGCTCCTCTTCTGCTTCCGCGATCTCATGCTCCATGGTATGCATCAATTTAAGATAGCGTTGTGCGGTGTGATGAAGAAGATCGAGCGTATTTTGAATAAGTCGCTCTGCCCCTAAACCTTGGCAGTTTCGAATAAAATTCTCCCTTAATTGTGGCGTCTCGACACTACAGATTGTTACAAGGTGAGAGCCCGTCAGCACGATGCCAAAAGGGACGGTCCGGTAACGAATACCATCGCTATTTTTCTCAATTTCCCGATTCACCGTGGGAACATGGATAATAATGTAGGTGATCCCGGCACCCTTCTCAATCATCGGCCGAGTGTTAGGATCGAGTGCTTCTGCAATAAAATGGCTGGAGATCCCCAATTGGCGATTCATCTTAAGGCGCTCTGCCGCTGTGGGGGCAATCACCTCTACCCAGTTCTCTTGCGTGATCTCTGATTCATGGTAGTAGCTATTGCGAATAAGGTTTTTATAGATCTGCATCATTGTGATACCTCCGATATTGTTGGCTGTTTCTTCTATTTTTACGTCTACTGAGTCTACTGATATCTCTATTTCTTATTTCTATTTCTGCTTATATCTTAGAATTTTTTCTTCAATCTCGATTTCCCGACTCCTCGATTAATGTAGGCGGAGATAACGTTTAAAGTAGAAAAAGAGTATGAGCAGTAGACTCAATCCCGCCATGATGGTGGCGACGATAATGGTAGTCGCAGGATCATCTTCATTCGGTAGCGCAACATTCATTGAGAAGATCGAACCAATCATTGTAGGAATAATCATCACAATGGCGATTGCGGTTAATGCCTTGAGAACGGTGTTGAGATTATTATGGACAATTGCGGCATAAGCATCCATTAGGTTACTCAGGCTCTCTCGGCGCATCTCGGCAACTTCGGCCGATTGCTCAATATCGACTAAAATTGTATCGAGCAGCTTTCGATCAGATTCTTGAATTTTAAAAGTGCGTCCTTGCATCATCTGGCGATAGAGAATGGCTAAAGCGGAGAGCGAAGTTGAGAAGAAGACTAGACTTTTACTCAATTCTATTAGGCTAAAGAGCTCTCTATTTTGGTAGGATGCGCGTAATTTCTGCTGCAATGCTGCCGCGGCATCATTGATATACCCTAGATGATCATCATACGCTTTTGCCACCGCTTTAAAGAGCAGTAGTGTGATGCGCGTCTTCATCTCTGTCTGGAAATCGCCACACTCTCCATTGATGAGTTGCTCAATAAGAGGATGATGCTGACGACTTACCAGAATGAGATTGCTATCGGTATGAATGATCCCTAAAGGTTGAGTGATATAGGGTGGTTCATGTTTCTCCCCTGCCTTGGGATTTTTAATCGGAAGATTGAGAACAATAAGGTACCCATGCTCATCTCGTTCTAAACGGGGTCGCTCATCTTGATCGAGGGCATCGGTAAAGAATTTTGCCGGCAATTGAAAATGGCGCGTCATCTGATTGATCTCATCCATATTAGGATCGATCAAAAGAAGGAGATGGTTAGGATGAATGACTGATTTTTGGATTAAGCGCTCATCGCTATTTTTGTAGATGGTTAACATGATGTTACTCCTCTATCTGGGCCGATTTATAATGTTCGGATTAAATTTGATCTCTCACGAGATTGATTATTACTGATTGTTATTAATTATTATCGGTTATTACTGATTGTTACCGGATGCTATTGAGTGTTATCGATTGCAGGTTGCTTTAAAGCATCCTTTTAACCTTAAAGATGAGTAGTGCTCCCACGATGAAGATGCCGGTGATAATGCCTAAGAGCGTTAGGGCGTAAGGTTCATCTTGAAATGGCAAGGGGGTATTCATGCCGTAGAGCGCAGCAATCGACATCGGGATTGCTGAGATGGTGATAAAGATCGTTAAATATTGCACTGAAAGGCTGAGGTTGTTCTCAATCAGTGCAGAATAAGCATCCATCAAGTTACGCAAATTGGCATTATAGACACGAGCTAAATTCTCCGCCTGAGCCGTTTCTACAATAAGATCAGAGAGCTGTAGATCCTGCTCATAATCTGCTTTTAGGGTGCTCTGCTCATAAATCAGATTGAGAAGTTTGTGATTATGCTTTAAAGCTTTTGCAAAAAAGAGGAAACTTTTATTGTAGTTGAGAAGTTGATAGACAGATTGGTTGTTAAAAGCGCTTTTGAGCTCATCTTCCATCTTTGTTGTCTCCCTCTCAACCTCTTTTGTTGCAAGAATAAAACTCTCCGTCGTCAACTCTAAAAGGCGATAGACAAAGCTTGTCACATCGGCAAAAGCCCACGTTACCAAATATTCATGCTCAAGATGCATCAAGAGCGGTGTTTCATCCTCTAAAATAGTGATCACTCGATTTCCTTTAATGAGAATTGTTAAAAGGGTCACTTGGTAAGGGATGGCAGAATATGGGAGATTTCTTTTAGGAACATAAAGCCTTAAAAGAAGAAGATCGCCAATCTTTTTCTGCAGACTACCGCGAGGCTGATTGAGGGTATCGAGTGGTAGATTGAGCGAGTGAAGGAGTCTATCGACCTTCTCCTTACTCGGCGCGACTAGATTGACCCAAAGCGTTGTTGCTCGTTGTGCTTCTTGAGATCTGTTGGCGTTATTGAGTAAAATTCCATGCTCTGCTGGATAGATCGTCATTATAAAACTCCTTTCTGCGAATGCCTTTGCTCTCTTTCTCAATAACGCTTAAAGTGCATCACTGCCCTTTTGATGAGTATTGAGGAAGAGAACAATTTTGATAATCAGTTAGGTAGTAAGGCTAAGTGCAATTGAGCGCAATAATTGAGAGCAATCAAATGATCAAAGTTAATAAAAGCGCATATCAAAACGCATATTCAAATATCCAAATATCCGAATATCCGAACGGAATACACGAAATATATGAATATAAGCTAATAAAACTTATTGAGGGTAACGCAGCTTATCTGTTAAGGCTTAATTTTAAACTTTAATTTTAAAGCTTATTTTTATAGCGATAACGCAAAAAAGCGTACCCTCAATCATGAAGGCACGCTTTCTAGAGAGATAGTATCAAGATACTGATCTCTGTTATACGTTTTTAATCGACTCACAAGAGATCGATAGAGAGATTATCTCTACCAATTGATCTGAAAGTCTGATCATCCTCCATTCATTGAGCTTTAGCACTGTACGGCATAAGATCAATCAGATATCAGGAGAAAGCGAGAGGAAGGTAACCCCTACTTTATTCTATCTATCTCAATTGACTAGCTACGTTATAAACCACCTTAATTCGATAGTTTCTGTTCAAACCCGTTGGCGTCTTTGGACGTTTCTGGGCAGTAGCATATCTCCGTACAGGAGCCTCACCTAACGAGGTATTTCTAATTTGTTGGAGGAGATCATAGACTCAATAGTGCATCGATGTCAACTCTTTTCATAAAAAGAATTTTACTCTAAGCGCTATTTCTCCGTTTCATCCTCTTTCATCTTGCCTGCTTGCATCTCCCAAAAAGAAGCGTAGAGTCCACCCTTCGCAAGTAAAGCATTATGGGTACCCTGCTCGATAATTTTGCCATTTTCCATCACAATTAAACGATCCATTTTGGCGATGGTAGAGAGTCGATGGGCGATGGCAATTACCGTTTTCCCTGCCATCAATTGCTCAAGATTCTCTTGAATCACACTCTCCGATTCAGAGTCGAGTGCAGAGGTTGCTTCATCGAGAATGAGAATGGGAGCATTTTTAAGTAAGACGCGAGCGATTGCAATGCGTTGTCGTTGACCTCCTGAGAGCTTAACTCCACTCTCCCCAACTAAAGCATCTAATCCTTTCTGCCCATATTGATCTATCAACTCTCTGACAAATTGATCTGCGTGGGTTTTTCTTAAAGCTTCATAGAGCATCTCATCTGTCGCATCAGGATTCCCATAGAGCAGATTATCTCTGATAGAGCGATGAAATAGCGTCGGCTCCTGTGTGACAACGCCAATTTTTTGCCGTAAAGAATCTTGCGTAAAGTGACAAATATTCTCACCATCAATTAATATTTCACCGGCATCGATGTCATAGAGTCGTAGCAGTATCTGCGTTAATGTTGTTTTGCCGGCACCCGATGGCCCTACTAATCCAATTTTTTCTCCCGGATGAATCATCAAGTTGAGATTCTGGTAGATCGGTTTCTCCTTGTGGTAATTAAAAGAGACATTACGGAAGGTAATTTCGCCTGTAACATTTTTTAATATTTCGGCATTAGGATGGTCTTGTACTTCTCGTGATTGGGCTATCACTTTAATTCCATCTTGAACATTACCAATATCTTCAAAAATATGGCTAATCACCCGCATCACCCAGCTTGACATAGTATTGATTCGAATAACAAGACTCATGGTAAATGCGATTGCTCCCGCAGTGATTAAAGAAGCGCCCCAAAGATAGATAGAGAGCATGATCGTTGTCGCAATTAAGAGGCTATTTAGAATCATCAGAGTGAGATCCATCATCGTTGAGAGCTGCGTTGATCGAAGAGCGGCATCGGTCTGTTTCTGCATCACCGATTTTGCATCATTCTCATCTTTTTCAGAATGGGAGAAAAGTTTCAATGTTGTGATATTACTATAACTATCGACAATATGGCCCATTAAACGAGAGCGTGCTTTTGCAGAGATATGGGAACGGTGACGTGTTCTTGGGAGAAAATAACGCAAAATCAGCGTATAAAGCAGAATCCAGATTAAGATAGGAAGTGCGAGCCAAGGATTCATCTCAAAGAAGAGAATAATCGTTGTAACCGCATAGATCACAATGCGCCACATAGAGTCGGTAGACATAATCACTGAATTGCGGATCGATTGACCGGTATTCATGACACGGCTTGCAATCCCACCAGAAAGGCTACTATGAAAGAAGTTAAGGCTCTGTTTAACGACATAGCGGTGCTGTTGCCAGCGAATCATCGATGTAAAGTTAGTCGTTAATGATTGATTAATCAGAAGATTATGAAGAAATGAGGCTAAAGGGCGGAAGAGTAGAATAACCGATAGCATAAGAATAAAGGTCCAATGGTGCTTCTCCCAAAGCTCTGCCGGCGTATGAACACTATCGACAAGATCAACAATCTCTCCAATATATTTAAAGAGAAAGATCTCCAATGTTGAGACAAAAAATCCTGTCACAAGGAGTGCAACAAAGACCCATTTAACCTGGCTAATATAGTGCCAATAGAAGGCGAATAACGTTTTAGGAGGCGCCTTATCGGGGTGTGATTTAAAAGGGTCGATAAGGGATTCAAAACGTTGGAGAATTTTCATAAAGGGCCATTATAAAAGTACGAAAAATAGGTGCTAAAAATATTCGATTAATAATATTCGACTGATAGTTGATAGAGTACCTTATTTGATATCTATTATCAATTAGAGGGTAAGGAATAGAGATTGAATAAAAAAAGGTCGAATAAAAAAGGCGACTTGTAATGTCGCCTCTTTAGCTAGCAATTTCCCCTGATAATCATCTATGCATCTATGCATCTATGCATCTATGAATTAGCTATGATTGGAAACTTGTGATTAGGCAATTTTTCGCTCGATAAAAGCGCCCCCTAAACAGATATCTCCATCATAAAAGACGATCGATTGCCCAGGTGTGATGGCTCTTTGCGGCTCTCTAAAATCGACGCGGATTTTGCCCTCTTTCTCTAGTGTCACCTCACATTTAACATCTTGTTGGCGATAGCGAATCTTTGCCGTTAAGCGAGGGTTAACCTCTTCCCAATTGATAGGATTAATTTGATGGAGCTCGCGAGCGATTAGACCCCTTCCATAGAGCTCCTTTTGATCCCCTTGTACTACAATCAATTGATTCTTTTCAAGATCTTTATCTGCCACAAACCAAGGCTCACCTGTAGAATCTTTACGCCCACCAATCCCTAAACCTTGTCGCTGGCCGATAGTGTAAAATGCTAAACCTTGATGTTGCGCTACAACTTCACCATTAGGCATTACCATATCGCCGGGCTCTGTAGGGAGATATTGCATGATAAAGTCGGTAAAATCTCGCTCCCCAATAAAGCAGATCCCTGTAGAATCTTTTTTATCAAAAGTGATCAGGCGATTATCGAGAGCAATTTGTCGCACTTCGCTCTTCTCATAATCTCCGATCGGAAAAAGGGTATTGATCAACTGTTGCTGATTGAGTAGATAGAGAAAGTAACTCTGATCTTTATTATTATCGATACCTTTTAAGAGATAAGCTTTGCCATCTTCCCGGCGAACACGAGCATAATGCCCCGTTGCGAGATAATCTGCGCCTAACTCTTCTGCATACTCTAAAAAAGCTTTAAATTTAATCTCTTTATTACAGAGAACATCGGGATTAGGGGTTAGCCCATCTTTCAACGTATCGATAAAGTAATCAAATACTCGCTCTTTATAATTTTTAGCAAAATTGACACGGTGAAGTGGAATGCCGAGTGTCTCACAGACCGCTTCTGCATCTTTAAGATCATCTTCCGCACTACAGTAGCCTTGGTCAAACTCCTCTTCCCAATTCTTCATAAATACGCCATGAACATCAGCGCCCCGCTCTTTTAAGAGAAACGCCGCTACAGAGGAGTCGACTCCACCGCTCATTCCTACAATGACACGTTTACCTCTTATATCTTCCATCTCTTAGCCTCTCAACTCTTTTAGCCCATTACTATGAATGGTACAAATCTAAATAGTATAAATTTTAATGATACTTTAATGATATTTTAATGATATAAATCATCGATATAAATCATTAATGTAAATTATTGATATAAATTATTGATATAAAATTAATAATACAAACTTTGACAGCCCAGACTTCCAACAGTACTGATTTTAGTGTGGTTGATCCATCATATTGGTTGCTGTAAAAATAAATGGTTAGCATTCTATCGAATAATATAAATAGAAGGCTAACCATTTTTATAGCTGATTTTTATCGTTGATTTCTATTGTTGATTGATACAGTATATCGTTACTGTTTATCGCTCTTCTTTTCATCATCGAGAAGATCGATATAATCACGGAGAATCAATAATCCCTCTTCAAGTAGAAGATCGGTCTCTGTCTCTTTTAAGAGCTTTGTGTATGAACCATCTTCGTTACGGAACTGCTCAAGTGTTAATGGTTCATAATCGTAGAGAGCTCTCATTCTATTTTGCAATTGAAGATTCTCTTCCTCTTCGCGCTTAAGCTTCTCTTTGCGCTTATCAAGATTGAGGCTCATCTCATTGATCTTCCAGAGCTCTAATGTCTTATTCGCCTGTTTTTTAAAGATCTGATGCTTCTCTTCCTCTTTAAAGCGCTCTTTGCTCTTATTTTGCAACTGGGAAGTCACTTCTTCTGTAATAACGACAGAAGGCTCATAATCCGGAGCTGCATCGATAGTATCCCAAGCCATCACATAGAGCTCTTTCGACTCACCAATCTCATTAGGATCATAAATTGAAGGGAGCGTTACATCAGGCTCAACCCCTTTCTCTTGTGTCGACTCTCCATTTGCGCGGTAAAACTTTGCAATAGTGACTTTCGATTGTCCTGGTTTGGTCGATTTTGCTAAAATTCGGCTAAGATCGATCATCGTCTGAACGGTACCTTTACCAAAGGAGGTTTGACCAGCAATGATTGCTCTCCCCTGATCTTGCATACTGCCGGCAAAAATTTCAGAGGCAGAAGCACTTAAGCGATCGATTAGAACCACCATAGGACCATCATAGATCAACTCTTCATTAGGGCTCGATTGTGCATCTTGCTGACCATCAAATCCTCGCGTTTGAACAATGGTCTTATCACTACCGATAAAGAGTGCAGAGAGATCGATCACCTCCGTTAAAGATCCACCACCATTACCGCGTAGATCAATTAAGAGCCCATCAATATGCTCATCATTGACCAACTTAAGTAGTAATTTTTTAACGTCACGTGTTGTGCTTTTGAAGTCTTGAATCCCTTTTTTACTACCTTCAAAGTCACTATAGAATGCCGGAAGTGTAATAACGCCTAAAGTATATTCCTCTTCACCATTTTCAGAAGGGAGTTGATAGACTTTCGATTTCGCCTCTTGCTCTTCAAGTTTGACCGTATCACGAACGATCTTAACAATTTTTTCTGCGCCTTTTCCTTTATTGCCAATCATCTGTAGACGGACAACGGTATCTTTTTCGCCGCGAACCATCTCAACCACTTTATCAAGACGCATCCCAACAATATCGACAAACTCACCATCTTCACCCTGCGCAACGCCGATAATCTCATCACCGATCTGCACCTGGCCAGTCAAGTCTGCAGGTCCTCCAGGAACGACCTCTACAATCTTGATGGAATCATCATCTTGGCGCAGAACCGTACCGATCCCTTGCAGTGATAGACTCATACTGATATTAAACTGCTCCATCTGTTTAGCAGAGTAGTAACCAGAATGGGGATCAAAACTGAGAGAAACGACATTCATAATAAGACTAAAGAGCTCTCCCTCTTCCATATCATGAATTCTTTTTTGCCGAGCATTGTAACGCTTCTGAAGCTTCTCTTTCGCCTCTTCAAGGGTCAAGGTATCATCTGTGACCATGAGATTAATTAGCTCATTTTGTAGACGATCTTTCCAAAGTTGACGCATCTCGGTCTTATCTTTGGGGAAATTTTCATCTTTGCGCTGAATAACGAGACTCTTATCCACATCGAAGTCAAAATCTTCAGCTAAGATATCGGTGACCAAAGCATACTGCTCATCCATGCGGATCAGAAGCTGTTGGTACATCTCATAGGGAATCTCTAATTGTGAGCGGCGAATGAAGTCATCAAAGCTATACTTATATTGCTCAAATTGATCGATATCTGATTGTACGAAGAAGACCTTCTGTGGATCGAGCGCCTTAAGGTAGAGTGTATAGATACGCTCTGAGAGTGCATCATCAATAGGGATACGATCATAATGATATTGTGCCAAAATTGCCGTATGGGCAGAATTGATCAATTGCTCATTATAAGAAGGCTTCGTGATAATCGGCGTTTTTGGTGTATCGGTTGCAGCGATTGTCGATTGGCCAAATAGAAGTGCTGACGAGATAAAGAGTCCACCGACTAATTTGGCAAAGCGGCTTTTGATAAATTTTTTCCCATTAACCATTACGTTTTCTATATCCATTGTCTGTTTGATTAGTTCGCAAATGTTTGCTGATCAAAGATCTATATATTTTATATATCTATATATCTATCTATATATCTTTTTGCTGAATACTTTTTGCAATCAGTGCGATAAGAGATATCCCTACCATCGAGAGAATAAGGAATATGATCTGTAAGAGTGACCAATAAACACCCTTGTCAGTTCCATTTCAATTGATAAAACTCGTTTTAGTATAGCGGAATCGAGCTTTTTTGTTTAACTTTTTTGCCTACACTACTTAGAAGTAATCGGTAATGCTGAAGATCACTAGAATTCAATAAAGCCCAATAAAACCCAATAAAAGAGAGTCCTATAATTTTAGGACTCTTGTAGGGCTCATTTAGAGATATTCATTACGAATTACGAATTACGAATAGAGAACGGACTATGAGTAGTGGCGATCTTCAAAGTCTTTCATAAAGTTCGTCAAAGCGATGACGCCTTCAATCGGCATTGCATTGTAGATACTTGCTCTCATACCTCCAACACTACGGTGTCCTTTAAGGTTGATCAGATGATTCTCTTCTGCTTCTTTTAAGAAGAGTGCATCTAAGGTAGGATCTGCGAGTGTAAAAGGAATAGTCATATTTGAGCGGGCATCAACATCCACACGATTACGATAGAGGCGGCTATTATCGATAGTATTGTAGAGAAGGAATGCTTTTTTATGATTAAGCTTCTCGATCTCCTCTAAGCCACCCTTCTCCTTAAGCTCTTTAAGCACTAAGCTCATAAGGTAGATTGCAAAAGTTGGCGGTGTGTTGAGCATGGAATCATTTTTAGCCTGTAGCGTATAATTCAAAGCATCAGGAACATATGGAGAGGCATTTCCTAATAGATCTTCTCTTACAATAACTAAAGTTAAACCTGCAGGACCAATATTTTTTTGTGCGCCGGCATAGATCACGCCATATTGACTCACATCGATCTTACGGGAGAGGATATTAGAGCTCATATCCGCAACAACAGGAATGGGGCTATTTTTAATATCGTAGAAGAACTCAACACCATTGATGGTCTCATTTGAACAGAGATGGAGGTAAGCACTATTGGGATTAGGGGAGATCTCATTCTGTTTTGGTACAGAGATATAGCCCTCCTCTTTACCACTATAGAGAATATTGTTTTTTGCATAACGAGCGCCTTCAGCGGCTGCTTTTTTGGACCAGATCCCCGTCTCTATATAATCAACGGTGGTTTTACCATCACCAATACGATCACCTAATAGATTGAGAGGCACTAAACCAAATTGTGAAAGACCGCCTCCTTGTAGAAAAAGAACCTTGTAGTTTACCGGGATATCGAGCAACTCACGAAGGTCTGCCTCACACTCTTTTGCTAATGCCACAAACTCTTTACTACGATGGGACACTTCCATCACAGAAGCGCCCTGCTTCTGCCAATCGAGAAGTTCTGCTTGCGCCTCTTTTAAGACTTTATAAGGCATTGTTGCTGGACCTGCACAAAAATTGAATGTCTCTCTCACTGCGATTAATCCTCTGTTTCTGCTTTAATTAGTGACTTAAATAGTTACTTAATAGTTACTTAAGTAGGTTGTTCAAATTAACGAAAAGTACGCTTAAGTCTCATAACCTCATGACGATAAGGTGCTGAATGCTTAAGGCATTAAAAAGATAGTACAAATAAAAATGGTATAAAAGTTATCTAAAAAATCACCTCTATCTTACTACTAAGGGCGAGAGATTTCAGAGATATTTTATCCATAATTGAAGTGGAGGAATGGGATCTTTGGCTCTCTTTAGGGCAAGATAATTTTTGCGAAACTTCTTAAGCAGATGCAGATTGGAATGATATTTGAGAATATCTGAATATTATTCATAATGCTTTTTGCTTTTCTGCTAAAATGGCTCGTTTGAAAGAGATTAATTGAGATTAATTGGTTTAAACCACAGAGGGAAAATTCGTAATGTCTTCTATTATCGATACTGAAATGGCGCGTTTAGTGCCTATGGTTGTTGAACAAACTGGTCGTGGAGAGCGTTCATATGATATCTACTCGCGACTTCTTAAAGAGCGGATTATCTTTATGGTCGGTCAGGTGGAAGATCATATGGCTAACCTAATTGTGGCGCAGCTCCTCTTTTTAGAAGCGGAAGATCCCAATAAAGATATCCATCTCTACATCAATTCTCCGGGAGGATCTGTCACTGCCGGCATGTCGATCTACGATACAATGCAGTTTGTTAAGCCTGATGTATCAACAATGTGCTTAGGGCAAGCTTGCAGTATGGGAGCATTCTTATTAACTGCCGGGGCTAAAGGTAAGCGTTTTGCCCTTCCGAATTCACGGGTGATGATTCATCAGCCACTCGGGGGATATCAGGGGCAAGCGTCTGATATTGAGATCCATACTCGTGAGATGCTTAAAATTAAGAAGCAACTCAATACCCTCCTTGCGCATCATACTGGCAAAACAGTTAAACAGATCGAAAAAGATACCGATCGCGATAACTTTATGAGTGCAGAAGAGGCAGTCAAATATGGCTTGATCGATCAGGTCGTCACTAAGCGTTAAATAGATTAACATCATGAGAATCTCTTAAATTGTGCTCAATCGGATTAAATCGAGTCATTCAGATCTATAAAGAAGTCTCTGATATGCGATATGCGATATGCGATATTTAAGAATGATGATATCAAGCGTTGATAAATGAAAGAATTGGAGTGAATTCACACAATGAGTAATAAAACTGATAAACCCACAAAAAGTATCGAATGCTCCTTCTGTGGTAAAGATCAGAGCGAAGCAGAACGCCTTATCTCAGGAAATGGTGTCTATATCTGTAAAGAGTGTATTGAGCTCTGCAATAATCTTGTAGTAGAAGATGTTAAAGCTGAGCTTGAAGCGGAGTATGAGAGCCTTCCTACCCCAAAAGAGATCTTTGCACACCTTGATGAGTATGTGATTGGTCAAGAAGATGCAAAGCGCACCTTAAGTGTCGCTGTTTACAATCACTATAAACGTCTAGAGAGTGAGCGTTTTTCTGATACGAAAGAGGTTGAGCTTAGCAAGAGTAATATTCTCCTCATCGGTCCGACAGGATCAGGAAAGACTCTTCTTGCAGAGACTTTAGCAAAAACGCTCAATGTTCCTTTTGCCATCGCTGATGCAACGACACTGACTGAAGCGGGTTATGTCGGGGAAGATGTTGAAAATATAGTTCTTCGTCTCCTGCAAAACTGTGACTTTGATGTGGAGAGTGCAGAATCTGGAATTATCTATATCGATGAGATCGATAAGATCTCCCGTAGAAGTGAAAACCCTTCTATTACCCGCGATGTCTCCGGTGAAGGGGTACAACAAGCGCTCTTGAAGATTATTGAAGGGACAACGGCATCAGTATCGCCAACCGGTGGACGAAAACATCCCAATGCGGAGTTGATCGATGTTAATACTCGCAATATTCTCTTTATCTGTGGCGGCGCATTCTCTGGCCTTGATAAGATTGTGCAACAACGACAATCGAAAGGGGGGATCGGCTTTGGTGCAGAGGTGAAAGCAGAAGATGAGCAGAAGAATATCTCTCAACTCTTATCTGAGGTGGAATCGGAAGATTTAGCGAAGTATGGCTTAATCCCGGAGTTTATTGGCCGCCTTCCTGTTATCACAACGCTTGAAGAGTTAGATGAAGATGCGCTTGTCAATATCTTAACGGAACCGAAAAATGCTTTAACAAAGCAATTCTCTTATCTTTTTGAGATGGAAGATGTCTCATTAGAATTTACAGAATCTGCTTTAAGAGCGATCGCTAAAAAAGCGTTAGCACGTAAAACAGGAGCGCGTGGCTTAAGAAGCATCATCGAACACCTACTTTTAGATACGATGTTTGAACTCCCTTCACTCGATAATGTTGCTAAGGTAATTGTCGATGAGAAGTGTGTGACAGAAGGTGTTGCGCCTGAGATTATTTTTCACAAAGATCATCAAAAGAACGATGAGAAAGAGACTTCAACGGAGAGCACCTCTAAAAAGAGCACTTCATCGAAGTAACTTATCAGATTAGATCAAGTGTTGATAATCAATTTCAGACTGATCCAAACCGACTTAAAAGATTTAATAGAAAAGGAAGAAGAGACTCTTCAAAGATTATGGCAGATCATTTACAATCCCCTCCCCCCATCTCAATGCGCTTTCGTGGTTTTCTTCCCGTCGTTATTGATGTGGAAACAGGTGGGGTTAACCCACGAACAGATGCCCTCTTAGAGATCGCTGCTGTTGTGATCGATATGAATGATGAGGGTAAACTCACCATGGCAGAGAGTGTTTCTGCACATATTGAGCCAGAGAAAGGGCTTCTTCTCAATCCTGAGTCGATGAAGATCAACGGCATCAAGATCGATAACCCTTTCCGCTTTGCAATCTCTGAAAAAGAGGCACTGAAGAAGGTCTTTGCTGTTGTTCGTGCTGCGTTGAAAGAGAAAGGATGCACTCGTGCTATTTTAGTGGGGCATAATGCCCATTTCGATCTTGCATTTTTAAATGCAGCAATCGAGCGGACCGGCATTAAAAACTCCCCTTTCCATCCCTTCTCCGTCATCGATACGGTAAGCCTTGCCGGCCTTGCTTATGGGCAAACAGTGCTTGCACGGGCGATTCAAGCTGCCGGCATTGAGTGGGATCATAGTCAAGCTCACTCCGCACTCTATGATACAGAAAAGACGGCAGAGCTATTTTGTAATATAGTCAATATATGGCAGGAGAAAGTCGGCTTTAATCTCGCCCTGTTTCAACCTAATGATGACCCTATTGATGCCCGATAGGCGCAATAGATGCAATAGAATCAGAATGAACAACCCCGTAGTACCGATAAGAGAGCGTTTGCATGGATAATTTACTAGACCGTTTAGAGAAAAATCTGACACTCCTTGGAAAGCATCAATCCTCCCTCAAAGAGGTTAATATTGGGCTCGAAAGAGAGACTCTTCGAATCAACCCAGAGACAGGCAGAATTAGTGATAAAGGGCATCCAAAAGCGATCGGCTCGGCATTAACTCACTCCAATATTACCACTGACTTTGCAGAATCCCTGCTTGAATTTGTCACAGATCCTGTGGATTCTCCTGAAAAAGCATTGGCAGACCTCAGTGAGATTCAACGATTTGTCTTAGAGAAGTTAGATAATGAGATCTTTTGGCCTAATTCTATGCCCCCGTTCATTGAATCGGAAGATGAGATCGAAATTGGTCATTATGGCAATTCAAATGATGGCAAGATGAAGTCCCTCTATCGCAAAGGATTGAGCCTTCGCTATGGCAAAATGATGCAGGTTATCTCCGGCATTCACTATAATTTCTCCTTAAAAGATCATCTCTTTGATGCATTTCAAAATGCATTTGACCGTCAAGAGATAAAAGAGATGAGCTTACAGCAGTTTAAGACGGATCGTTATCTCCATGCCTGTCGCAATATCTCTCGCTATGGCTTTGTGATTCCTTTTCTTTTAGGGGCATCGCCGGTAATGGATAAGAGCTTTCTTCGTGGGAAAGAGAATCCTTTTGCGTCGCTTAATGAAACAGATAGCTATCTTGACCAAGGGGAATCACTACGCCTTTCTGATATCGGTTATGGCAATAATAAGTGCCACTTTGATGTCTCATTCAACACAATTGAAGAGTTTACCAAAAATATTCAATTTGCGATTACCACACCATGCAATATCTTCTCTCAAATTCCTGTGGTAGAAAATGGCGAATATAACCAGATCAACAACCATATTTTACAGATCGAAAATGAGTATTACGCAAGTGTTCGTCCAAAACAGATTATGCGCCCTGGTGAAAACTTCCTAACCGCGCTCAATCGCCGTGGAATTGAGTATATTGAGTTGAGATCGATCGATATTAACCCACTCGTAGCGGAGGGTATTGGAATCGATGAGATGCGCTTTGTACAACTTTTGATGACAGCTTCTATCTTGACCGATGCGCCGGAATTATCGCAAAAAGAGTATGAGCATAATCAGAAAAATATGAAAGCAGTTGCTAAGCGAGGATTAGATCTCGCTCAAGAATTTAATGTTTCCGGAACAACTCGCACTCTTAAAGCTTCTATTTTAGCGGTATTAGAGTGGTTAACACCTTTGGCACCTATATTAGGAGAAGCGTATCAAACAGCTCTTGAGAAGATGTATGCACGCGTTGAAGATCCTTCCCTACTCCCTTCACAACAGGTTTTAACTGCGCTCAAAGAGAGTGGTACGCCTTATCAGACATTTTTCTTAACGCAGGCGAAAAAGCTCTATCAAAAAGAGCTCAAGCCTTTAGATGAGAAGAGTCGCGTTGCATTTGAAGAGAGTGCCATCAGATCTCTGGAGAAACAGCAAGCAATTGAAGCTTCACCTCAAATCCCATTTGCGCAATATCTAGATCACTATTTCCAATTTGAATCTTAAAATTTAAATAGTTTGGATCTAAAAATTTGAATCTAGAACTATCTATGTAGCTATCAGTCAATTTGGTAGATATTTTTCGCGCAATTAGGGAGATTTAATTGCGCGCTTTACCTCTTGAGGGGCTTCTTAAATTACCTTTCACTAAAGATATAGACCTTGATAGCAAAATCCCATAAACTTACGCTTTATTTATCTACCCTTTTTTAGAGGTATTTCTCAGTGACTGAAGTTGTCGCACAAACAATCGAATCCACTGCGCATATCGCGCAGGAGGTTCACTCCTTAGGCTCCCCCCTTCTCTATACTATCTTTGCTATCGTCGTTGCCGTGATGATCCTTATCGACATGTTTGCACTCAAAGCTAGTGGCGATCATCGTGTTAGCGTAAAAGAGGCCTTGATCTGGACGCTCATCTGGATTACCGTCGCGCTACTCTTTATGGCGGGAATCTGGGGTTATATCCGTTATATGTTGCCGCCAGAGATCCTTATTCCTAGTGAATTTGCAACAACGAGTGAATATGCAACGAGTAAAGCGCTTGAGTTTTTGACCGGCTATATCGTTGAAAAATCACTCTCGATCGATAATATCTTTATCTTTCTGCTTATCTTTAGCTTCTTCAAAGTTCCCAATATCTATCAGCGCCGCGTCTTAGTCTATGGCGTTTTAGCCGCGGTCTTTTTGCGGGTTGTGATGGTATTGATCGGTAGCTTCTTGATCTCTAAATTTGAGTGGATTCTCTACGTCTTTGGCGCATTCCTCCTCTTTACCGGGATCAAGATGTGCTTTGGTCATGATGATGAGGCAGATTTGAGTGAAAATAAGATCGTCAAATGGACTAAAAAGTTTGTTAAGACAACTGATGAGTATCAAAAAGAGCACTTCTTTATTGTCAAAGAGGGAGTTCGTTACGCAACACCGCTCTTTATCGTTTTAGTTTTAATTACCATCTCCGATATCATCTTTGCAGTCGATTCGGTGCCGGCGGTCTTCTCTATCACTGCTGATCCTTTTATTGTGATGACCTCTAACGTCTTTGCAATTTTAGGATTAAGAGCAATGTATTTCCTCTTAGCAGATATGGCAGAACGCTTCCATCTACTACAATATGGTTTGGCGATTATCTTGATCTTTATCGGTATTAAGATGTTGGTCCTCTATTTCGACTACCACTTCCCGATTACGATCTCTTTAATAATTATTTTAGGAACTTTAGTGGGTTCGATCATCTTATCTCTAATGATACCCCCTAAAAAACGATCTTCTTAACCCCATAAGTCTCGTACTACCTGCGAGACTTTTTTCATTTCTCTTCGCAAAAAGGACGCGTCATGTTAGAGAAACTCTTTAAACTTAAAGAACACGGCACAACGACTCGAACAGAGATCATTGCCGGAATTACGACCTTCTTAACGATGTCATATATCATTTTCGTAAATCCAAGCCTGCTCTCAACCACAGGGATGGATCACGATTCTGTCTTTATGGCTACCTGTCTTGCGGCCGCAATTGGTACTTTAGTGATGGCATTTGTTGCAAACTATCCTGTTGGACTTGCACCGGGAATGGGGCTGAATGCTTTCTTTGCGTTTACAATTGCAGCTCCCGTTGCTGCGGGTGGTTTTGGCTATACCTGGCAAGAAGCTTTAGGAGCTGTTTTTGTCTCCGGGGTGATCTTCTTTGCTCTCACTATTACCGGGCTTCGCTCATGGATTATCAATGGGATTCCTAAATCATTAAGAGCTGCTGTCGGAGCGGGTATCGGCCTCTTTTTAGCTTTCATTGGTCTTTCTAATCCTGAAGTAGGTATTATCAAGGCGAATTCAGCAACGCTTGTAAGCTTAGGGGATCTCTCCTCTCACGGTGCGCTCTATGCTATTTTGGGTTTCTTCTTAATTGTAGTTTTAGATAACTTTAAGATCAGAGGCGCAATTCTTTTAAGTATTCTGATCGTATCTGTAATCAGTGCTCTAGCTGGTCATACGGAATTTAAAGGGGTTATCTCTACTCCGCCCTCCATTGAGCCAACCTTCTTCCAATTAAGCTTTGAAAAGGTCTTAAGTGGCAGCTTTGTACAGATCTTAATAGCGCTGGTACTTGTTGAACTCTTCGATGCCACAGGCGTTTTAATGAGTGTTGCTAAGCAGAGTGGATTACTTGATGAGACAAAAGTACCGGATGCAAAAAAACGCTTCAATCGTGCGCTCTTTTCAGATAGTACTGCAATCCTTTCAGGAAGCTTATTGGGAACGAGCTCTGTCACTGCTTATGTAGAGAGTACTGCCGGCGTTCAAGCAGGAGGACGAACAGGTCTTACAGCACTTGCGATTGCTGCTTGTTTTATTCTCGCGATCTTCTTCTCACCATTAGCAAACTCAATTCCAGCTTATGCAACGGCTCCGGCATTAGTCTATATCGCAGGCTTGATGTTAAGAGAGTTAACAGAAGTTGAGTGGGATTCCCCTACCGATTCAATTCCAGCGGCACTCTTAGTATTAGGTATTCCTTTTACCTACTCAATTGCAGAAGGTTTCGCTTTTGGTTTTATTAGCTACGTTGCATTAAAGTTAGGAACAGGAAAATTAAAAGATATTCATCCTGCGACCTATATCATTGCGATTCTATTTTTAGTAAAATTTGCACTCTTCTAGGATCTTCCCCTTTTCTCGGGTAAAGATGCTAACCTAGAGATGAGCATTGAAATAGGCATCAGTACGCCATATTAGAGCATGATCTTTAATATGGCGTTTTTAAATGTGGGGTTTTAGAAGTATGAATCACTTTATTACAGCAACTTATCGATTCTTTTTTAGTAGCGACTTTGCCATGGGGGTAAAGATGGCGCTAGGGATCTTTCTGCCTGTTGCGCTTTTAGCCCTCTTCTCAATTCCCTTAGAGATCTTAATGATTGCCGGCTACGGTAGTCTAACAATGTCTATTGCCGACCAGACCGGTACCTTAAAGCATAAACGCAATGAGATGCTCGGCACCTTTATTGCGATTGTGATTATAACCCTGCTCTTTATCTTTCAATCACCAGGGCTCCATCTTTTAAAGATCGTTTCGCTCTCACTCATCTCCTTTGTCGTAGCCTTCATCTATGCTTTTAAGGCTAAATTTATCGCACTCGGATTTATCGTAGGCTTTACGGCACTTCTTGCCGCATCTAATAGTGCAGCCACTCCCGCGGTCTACCTCTTCTTCTTCTCTTTAGGAGCTCTTTTCTATTTTGCCTTTAGCATGGCGGTGACGAAGATTTTTCAGATCTATATTGTGCGGCAGAATCTCTCCGGCATCTACTTTCTCCTTTCGCGCTATCTTAAAGCACTCTCAAAGTGTTATCGTCAAAATGTCGTGATTGAGAAGGAGTTTAAAAACTTTATCAACTCTCAAACTGAGCTACTTGAAGAGCTACAGGTGATGCGAGACCTTCTCTTTAGACTCGATTATGAGAAGGATCATCGCCTCAATCAGATGGTCAATGAATTGCTACTCCTGATAGAAACTCGTGAGATTGCAACTATTCCATTGCAAGATTTTGTTATTATTCGTGAAAACTATCCCAATAGTGATCTACAGATCTTCTTTCGTGATAGTTTCTCTAAGGCGGGAATTAATCTTGAAGAGATGGGGATGTATTCAATGCGCGCCGGCGATATGTTAAAGCGTCTCGGCTTTAAAGCAGAATTACGAGCATTAGAGTATGAATTAGAACTTCTACGCCGGCAAGATTTAGAGGGTGAAGCGTTAGAGGCCTATCAAATTGTAGCGAATCACTTTCGTAAAGTTTGGTCACTTTCCCGTAATTTAGAGCGTATTCGCTCATTCTTAGTCGATGATGTTGCGCTTGAGGGGAGCTTCCCTAAACATAAATTGAAAAAGTTTCTCTCCCAGTCGCATTGGTCTAAAGATTATATTACCCAGAATTTAACTCTCCAATCACCTGTGCTACGTTTTGCAATTCGCTCTTCACTTGCGATGTTTTGCGCACTCTCAATTGTGAGCATGACCGATTTTCTCTCTCACGGTTTCTGGATCGCTTTTACACTCTTAAGTCTTATGCGACCAGGTTTTAGCTTAACGAAAGAGCGCAGTAGAAATCGAATTATCGGCACCATTATTGGCTGTATCGTTGGAGGGATCTTAATCTCCATGGAGATCTCAACTTTAGGGTTGCTCTCGATTCTCTTTGTCTCGGTTATTCTTAATAATGGTTTAATTCGTATCCATAACCCACTCAGCGTTACTTTTACGACAGTCTATGTCCTTATTATTCTTAACATTAGTAAGGATTTGTCGATGTTCCAAGGAATATCTGTTTCAATAGAACGTATTATCGATACCTTAATCGCCGCTGTTATTGCTATCGGCTTTAGCCATTTTCTCCCCAGTTGGGAGAAGGTGAATCTTCCACGACTTACTAAAAGTGCGAGAAAAGATCTCTTTACGGTGATTGAAGAGATAGAGAAGTGGCAAATTACGAAAGAGAGTGAGGATGATGCTGATCTTAAATTAGCGCTCCGCCGGGCTCAAGTCTCTATTGTCTCTCTCTCAAACTCCTTAGAGCGGATGAAAGATGAACCTATAAAGAATAGGGAGCGAGATATCTCTGCTATTAATGATGAGCTGATTGAGATGCAATCGGTTCTTTCGCAACTCTCTTATTTAGCCTCTCTATTAGAAGGGAAAGATGCGACAAAAATTCCGGAATTTAGAGAGATCTTTCAAGTGATTAAATTCCGAATGGATCCTAAAATCCATCAACAACGCTCTCATCGTATTCCAAGGTTTATGATGCGAGAATTAAAACCACTTATCTGGTTGGTAGAACCGAAGTAAACAACTAAAGTGGTGAAATTATGAAGATGATTATGAGTATTACGCAAATAGGTAGTTTCTGCCGATAAAAGGTTGGCATTTATCGCTGATAATCGTATTATAAAATGATCTTATTCCACTTTTTTAAGGCGGAATATGATCAATGGGTGGAATATCTTCATGATCAATTGTAGGCACAGGTTACAAATATGTATCAGTTTTTGGGGGAATATGAGCTAAAGGTCGATGCGAAGAATCGTATCGCGCTCCCTGCTGCCCTTAGAAAACAGTTTAATGGTATGAACCATTTTGTTATTAGCCGTGCGCTCGATAAATGCCTTAACTTCTACCCGATCGAAGCTTGGCGCCAAGTTGAAGAAGAATTAGAAAAACTGAACCCTTTTGTGAAAAAAGAGCGTGATTTTGCACGCTTTGTTCGAGGGGGCGCAACAGAAGTTATTTTAGATGCTCAAGGCCGAATGGTCCTACCGAAGAGATTGATGCAATACGCCAATATAGAGAGTGAACTGATTCTCCTAGGCAATGGTAATCTCTTTGAGATGTGGGATCTTATCACCTACGAAACGATGCTTGATATCGATCCTGAAGATTTCTCTCTCTTAGCAGAAGAGGTGATGACAAAAGAGGAAGAGGTTGAAGAAGCACCTCTCTTAGATCCATCTATCGTTGTTCCTTTAGGGCGCCGATAGGTCTATTAGTAGAACAGGGATAAAAAAGGGAGAGGTGTGATAAAGATTGGTTTAATCGATTCAGGGATTGGTGGATTCTCTATTTTAAATGCTTTTTTAGCAGCGACACCACTGAATCGAACACAATTTATCTATATTGCTGATTCTGGTCATCTTCCTTATGGTCTAAAGAGTGATGAATATATCCATGAGCGAATGGAGCGCTTAACAGCGGAACTTCTATCTCGAAAGATCGATGCATTAGTGATTGCTTGTAATACAGCGACCGCAGTGAGTGCTGAAAGGTTGCGAGAAAAATATCCCGATCTTATTATTATTGGAATAGAGCCGGCGATAAAACTTGCAGCTACCGCTACAAAAAGTGGTCATATCGCTGTTGCTGCAACACTCTCAACACTCAATAGTGAACGACTCGAGAGCCTCAAAGAGCGCTTTGCTAAAGATCAGATACTCCATAAAATTGTCGGTTCTGAATGGGTTAACTTAGTGGAGGCACAGAAACTAACGCTCGAACATAACCATGAGATATTGCTAGAGACTTTAGAACCCCTCTATCGATATCCCGTGGATCAGCTCGTCTTAGGATGCACCCATTTCCCCTTCTTAATGCCGGCACTTGAAGCGCTTCTTCCAGAAGAGATCACTATCATCGATCCGGCAAATGCGATTGTCCAAGAGTGTTATAGCCAAATAACCATGCGTTATCCCCATCGTATTACGACGTTTTATAGTGTTAGCGATGTGGAGACTACAGTTAGTAAGGAAAAGAGCCATAGCATTAAAACATTACCACTTAAAACATTACAGCTTTTAACTACGGGTGAGCTTAAAGATTTTCAAAGACAACTCTCTCTTTTAGATGCGGTAGGAGTTCCCATTGAGATTGCAAAAATCGATACTTAACCACTGTCGCTAGATATGTTAGAATCGATCCTATTATCGACAAAAGATGCTAGGATTAACCATGAACAAATTATTAAAAGCAACTATCGCCTTAGGCGCAATGATGATTTTAGCAGCATGTGGTGACTCGCTGAAGAGCCTCTCCCCTGAGGATCAACTCTTTACGATGAAAGTCAGTGAGCAGTTTCAAGATGTAATGGATAAGAAAGATGCCATCGTTGCCGTCCGTTTAGAGGGCGCTCCTGCAGAGAACATTACACTACTTCAAGCTAAAGAGGGAGATATCGAGAAAGATATCCTCTATGCTGTCACGATCGATCTTCCCGAAGGCGTTGTGATCACACTTCCTGAGTTTGAAGAGGTGATGAATGAGCAGATGGATGCTATTAATGAGATTGTCGATTTTAAAGTGATGCCGGTTAAAGAGAGTGATACCCAGATCAACTATATTGCTGAAACTCGTCTAAATAATGTTCCCTATTATGAATATTGTCGTATTGCGGTAGAAGAGCGAATCACCACAATCTGCTTAGGTACCACTAATGATACAAAAGGCGCTGAGGCGGCAATCAATAGTATTCAGTTTAAAAAGTAAGTATTGGTAGCCCTTAATTGCTCTGAAGGCTTGATATTTCGATCCGCTAACTTGTGTAATATTTCGCTATAACTCTCTGTTATGGCGACACGTTAGCGGATTCTTATTGAGAATACTCAATGATTTTATTACCTATTTTATTCCATGCTCATTCTTTACTCTAACTGTTTGCTGAAACGGTTTACTATAACCGTTTATCTATAGCTGTTTACTCTCGTTGTTTGAAGGTTGTCCCCTAAAGCGTGCGACCGATAGAAAGGATCTCTCTATGCCATTTACGCCCCGTTCAGATCAGCAGATCTATCGTTTAGATTATCTCGCTCCTACTTTTACAATTCCCCATTTAGAGCTTCATTTCTCGCTCGACCCTGAAGTTAGCAGAGTACGCTCTCAATTTAAGGTGATTGTAGAAGAAAGTATCGATCTACCCCATACTATCAAGCTCCATGGATCAAAGATGTTGTTTGATATTCAATTGAAGATCGATGGGAAAGAGGAAGATATCAGCTCATTGTTAGATGAGGCGGGTAATCTGTCATTAACTTTAAATACACGTGAGCAGTTGATTGAGATCAAAAATAGTGTCTCGCCGGTAGCGAATAGTGCGTTAAGTGGCCTCTATCTTTCAAGAGGCATTATCTGCTCGGACTGTGAGCCTCAAGGCTTTAGAAACATCACGCTCTTCCCTGATCGCCCTGATGTGATGACACAATATCGCGTCACTCTAGAAGCGGATCAATGTTGCCCTACTCTTCTCTCTAACGGTAACTTAGTAGAAGAGGGGATTATTGATGAATCACGTCACTATGCTGTATGGGAAGATCCCTACCCTAAACCCACCTATCTCTTTGCGATTGTTGCCGGCGATCTGCAATATATTGAAGATCAACATATTCGCCCCGATGGTCGTCCAGTACAACTTCGTATCTATGCTTCAAAAGAGAATATAGGGGCTTGTGACTTTGCACTTGAAAGCCTTAAAAAAGCGATGCGTTGGGATGAGGATCGTTTTGGATTAGCATGTGATCTCGATTTTTATAATGTGGTCGCAGTGGATGATTTTAATAGTGGCGCCATGGAAAATAAGGGGCTTAATCTCTTTAATACAAGCTGTATTTTAGCTACAAAAGAGCAAGCGACCGATCGCGATTTTCGTTTTGTTGAAGCGGTCATTGCGCATGAATATTTCCATAACTGGACAGGAAATCGTATCACCTGTCAAGATTGGTTTAACCTCTCATTAAAGGAGAGTTTAACGGTCTTTCGTGAGCAGGAATTTATGTCAGAAGTGGAACCCGGCATTCGTCGTATTGAAGATGTCAATTTTCTCCGTCTACATCAATTTCCTGAAGATCAAGGCCCTCTTGCGCATGCGGTGCGCCCCGATAAATTGGGATCAATTGAGAATATCTATACCACAACCACCTATGAGAAAGGGGCGGAGATTATTCGCCTCTATCAAACTATTTTAGGCCGTGAAGGCTTTGATCGCGGCTTTGCGCGCTATATTAAAGAGTTTGATGGCATGGCTGTGACTGTTGATGATCTCTATGCAGCGATGAAGATGGAAAATCCCCGTCTTTTTGAAAATTTTCCCCTCTGGTACTCTCAAAGAGGGACACCAAAGGTTCAAGTCGCCACTGAATATTACCCCGATAAACGGGAGATGCGTCTTTCATTGAAGCAATTCCTCTTTGATCCTGTTACCAATGAGTTGCAAGAGCCATTACCGATCCCCATTAAGTATGCCTTCTTCAATCGTCAAGGAGAGATGCTCCTTGAAGAGACCTACACATTAACGATGGCGCATCAATGTCTAATCTTCCACAATATTGATGAAGTGCCGGTAATCTCTCTGTTGAGAGACTTCTCAGCGCCTGTTACGGTCGATTATCCGCAATCGATCGATGATCTGAAAATTCTTATCCAATATGAGAGTGATTACTTTGCAAAATGGGAAGCTGTGCAAAAATTAGTAGAGCGCCTTCTCTTCAATCACTCTTTACAACGACAAGAACAGATCGATATGATTGGCGATGCTTTAGCGCCCCTTTTTCAATATGCTTATCAAGAGCCAGGATTTGCCGCATTGCTCTTAACGTTACCAGATAATGATCATCTTTTCGATCATTTAGAGAGTGAAGAGATCTTACCTCTTTACCAGATCAAAAGGGAGGTAGAGGTTGGCTTAGCAAGACGTTTCCAAGAGGATTGGAGAGCACTTTATAATCGATTCCAAGAGGATTCTATTGCAGCAAGAGCGATTAAAAATGTGGCGTTACACTATCTAAGTCGTCTCCCCCATGAGAGCGAGTTAGCAGTAAGACAATATGAGAAAGCAGATAATATGACCGATATCAATGCGGCATTAACAGCACTACTTTCTAATCAAAATCCAAAAGCAAAAGTGATTCTAGAGAGCTTCTATCATCGATATGAAGGTGATACGCTTCTTGTAGATCGCTACTTCTCTCTACTAGGACGTAATCCGAACTTAACAATGGATGATGTGGCAATGATCAGTAACCACCCGGCTTTTGATCTTAAAAATCCTAATCGAGCACGGGCAATTGTGGGATCCATTGGGCGAAATCGTATTGCTCTTGCCAGAATAGGCGCACCTCTCTATCGATGGATAGGGGCAGAGATTGTAAAAGTTGATAAGATTAATGCGGTCACAGCTGCACGTCTTATTACACCTTTTGCCAAACTCTCCCGATTACCGGAGTCTTTAAAAGAGGAGGTTCGAGCAATTTGCCAAGAGATGCTCAATATCGGGGAGATCTCTCATAACTTATCAGATCAATTGAAGAGGATTTTATTATGATGAATAAAAATGAATCGTTAGTAGACCCAAATTTATCAAGGGAAATGTCAGAAAGCGATCTTGAACAGAGTCATGATCGTGGGGATCTTTTCGAACAGAGCAAGCTAGCTGAACTGATGATTGCTCGCCGGACAATTCATCATTTTGAGCCAACTGAAGTTCCGCTTGAGCCTGTTAAACGAGCATTAGAGCTTGCTGTTTATGCCCCTAACCATCACCATACCCATCCTTATCGATTCTATCTGATGGGAGAGGAGATTAAATCCCGTTTCCTCGATTATGCGAAAGAGGCTTTCTCTGAACGTGATCCTGCTTCTGCTGAAACAAAACTCGCTCGTTGGAAGAGAATTCCTGGGTGGATCCTAGTGACTCGAAAAAAGAGTGACAAGGAGAAGGTTGCCCATGAAGATTATGCCACCTTGAGCATCGCGCTCTATATGATGATGCTCTCATTAACAGCGGAAGGAATCGGCACTAAATGGTCTACAGGCTCTCTGCTCTTCAATGAGGAAGTCTATAAAATTTTTGGGCTTAACTCTCAAGAAAAGGTTATTGAAGGGCTCTTTTGGTATGGCTACCCTGAAAAAACACCACTTCCCTTCCCAAAACCCTCTTTTGAGCAATATGTTACAGAGTTGAAGTAGTCTCTCTCTAAAGCACAGAATTAAACTAGTGGATTAAATCAGTAGTTTAATTCGTGAATGGATCATCCAGATATAGATCAATAAAAATTATGCAAAATAGTATTCAATCACTGCAATCATTAATCGCAAAAGAGATTACAAAAGAGAATGAGAAAGAGGATCACACTCCCTATTTAGGGGCGCTTAAAGAGGGAGAAGAACTCTCTCTTGTTCTTGGATTTGATTTTGGAACTCAAAATTTAGGGATTGCTGTCGGAAACTGTTTAACTCAGACGGCACAACCCTTAACGATTTTAAAAGTTACCCATAATCAGCCTCGCTGGGAAGAGGTAGAAAAACTTCTCAAAGAGTGGCAACCTAATGCCTTTATTGTAGGAATGCCCTATACAAAAGATGGTACTGTTACTGAACATCTTAAGATTATTCAAAAATTTATCAATCGCCTCCATGGTCGATTTGGCCTGCCAGTTTTTATTGTCAATGAAGCTTATAGCTCACAAGAGAGTGAACGCTATCTTAAGCCATCACAACGACATAAAAAGGGGCAACTCGATGCGATCTCTGCAGCCATTATTGTTGAACGCTGGCTACAACAAGAGATTTAACCCGCCGCAGGGCTTGTCAGTCCGTAAGTCCTGCGCTATTCTCAAAATGTCATACCATATTAGGACACTTCACAGATGAAAGCTTTTTTTCAATTTATTAATTGTTTTAGTTTAGTTCAGCAGATCATCGTTGGCCTTATTTTAGGGGTTATCGTTGGTTTCTTCTTCCCTCTTCATATTGCTCAGTCAGTCGGTATTATTGGCCAATTTTTTATTGGCGCATTAAAAGCGATTGCTCCTGTTTTGATCTTTATCCTCATTATTGCGGCAATCTCTAACTACCATAAGCAGGAGAGTGGCAATGGGGCCATGCAGAAGGTGATTCTTCTCTATATTTTTGGCACCTTTCTTGCAGCATTAGTAGCAGTCTCTATCAGCTTTATCTATCCGGTTGTTGTTCCGTTAGATATTCCGGCAGCAGAAGCACGAGGACCGGCAGATATTACGGATGTTCTTCGCACACTCTTTATGAATATGGTGGATAATCCAGTTAATGCCTTAGTCACTGCTAACTATATCGGTTTAATCTCTTGGGGTGTTCTCTTCGGTTTTGCATTAAGATCGACGAATGCATCAACTCGTAATCTCTTTCAAGATCTTGCACAATTAGTAACAAGTGTTATTAAAAAAGTGATTCTTATTGCGCCACTCGGGGTCTTTGGTCTTGTCTCTGTCACTATTGCAGAAACAGGTTTTGAAGGGATTAAATCTTATATTGAATTGGTCATTGTTCTCTTAGTGGCAATGGGTATCGTTGCTTTTGTAGTCAATCCACTCTTGGTCTATTGGGCTATTCGTCAAAACCCTTATCCTTTAGTATTACGTTGTATCAAAGAGAGTGGTATGACTGCCTTCTTTACTCGTAGCTCTGCAGCTAATATTCCTGTTAATATCGAGTTAAGTCGTAAACTTGGTGTTCGCGAAGAGACCTATTCTGTCTCAATTCCTCTAGGGGCGACCATCAATATGGCGGGAGCGGCGATTACTATCACAATCTTTACGCTTGCAGCGGTTCATACTCTAGGAATTGAGGTGGATTTCTTCTCTGCACTTCTTTTAAGTATTTTTGCGACAATTGGTGCTTGTGGTGCTTCAGGCGTTGCTGGCGGTTCGCTTCTTCTGATTCCGCTTGCCTGTTCTCTCTTTCAGATCGACAATGATATTGCGATGCAACTCGTTGTCATTGGCTATGTTGTTGGCGTAATTCAGGACTCAACAGAGACCGGTTTAAACTCATCAACCGATGTTCTCTTTACAGCAGCCGCAGATTTTTCCGCAACAGGAGTTGTTCCAAAAGAAGTTTCAAATAAATAATCATTCATATAACCATTCATGATGCCTATTGGTTGATGATGATTCTTCACAATAGAAGCGCTATCTTAATAAAAGATGGCGCTTTTTTTGTTGCAATAGACAATTTTCTTAAGAAGAGTCTGGAGCGGTGGGAGCCAACTATTTTGCTCTTTTCTCCGGTGCATGCCCGCTATTTGACATCAATAATGCCGAGGAAGTAGTACAGAACTGATACCATTTATAAGCGATAAGATCATTAACTGCCGGCGCGTGATCCATGGAAAAACGTGATAGTCAGAACCGGGACCTCATCAACTTCTGTTGTTTTTTGTTTCAAGAAAAATCAATTCAACAAAAATAAAAATACCCTCAATCCAGAACCATAGATTTATGGAGGATTGAGGGCATCTTTCAGTTTGTTATTGAATCTCATTAAATATGAAGAGAGTTCAATATGTTTTTGGTTTTTTGATCATTGGAGAAAAAGAGATAAAAGCTTCTCTTTAAATATGACCTATCTACAGTCCATTATTAGACCGCGGTACTGCGATTAGATGAACGACGCGATGGACGTGAATTACGATCTGTTGTGCTGCGACGCTCATTACGTGACTCACTACGACGACCTTCACCGCGCGGAGCTCTATTACGATCACGATCACCACGACCTTCTGTACGGCGTGAAGAACCTTCTCTTCTACCGCCACGTGAATCGCTTCTGCGACCTGCGCCACCACCAGGACGACGACGTCCACCTCTTGGTGCGCCACGTAATGGCTCTTTCTTAGGCTCTAAACCTTCGATCACATTCGCTTTAATCTCTAATTGAATGAAATCTTCTACTGCATCAAGAAGACGCTTATCTTTAAAATGAACAAATGTTACGGCTGTTCCTTCACGACCCGCACGACCTGTACGACCGATACGATGAACATAATCTTCTGGCTGTCTTGGTACACCGACGTTAAAGACATGAGTAATTGTCTCGACATCGATACCACGAGCAGCAACATCTGTTGCTACAAGAATCTTGATTTTACCGCGACGGAGATTGTCGAGACAACGATTACGAACACGTTGCTGCATACCACCATGGAGGTAATCGACAGAGAGGCCCATCTCTTTTAACTCATCTGCAATCTCTTCTGCATCAATCTGAGTTGGAACAAAGACAACAGTTTGATCAATTTTTGCATTTTCCAACCAATGAAAAAGGAGCTTCTTCTGATGTTCACGACCATCTGCCCAATGAAGGATCTGGGTAATATTCTTATTGATGGTATCTTTAGGTGAGATCTCGATACGGAGAGGATGATTCATCATTCCTTCCGCTAATCTCATCACTTTCGGTGGGAAAGTAGCAGAGAACATCAATGTTTGACGATTATTGATACAGCTTTTATGGAGTGTTTCTAAATCTTCAGAGAAGCCCATATCGAGCATACGGTCAGCTTCATCAGCAATAAAGAAGTGGACATTATCAAAGCTAATCTCTCTCTGTTTATAAAGATCGATTAAACGCCCAGGTGTTGCGACTAAAAGCGTAACATTTTGTAATTCACGAATTTGACGGCCATAAGGCATACCACCAACAACAGTTGCAACACGGAAATCACGATGAGTACCTTTTAAGAGAATAGCCTCTTGTGCTACTTGTAACGCAAGCTCACGCGTTGGACACATCACAATTGCATGGGGTGCCGGCATCTTATAGGCAGGTTGACGACCACGACGACCTTTACGAGGTGCAGGACGCTCTTCAGGTGCGCTCTTCTCTTCTAGCTCTTTCGCATCCATAATTTGATGCAAAATAGGAAGGAGGAATGCTGCTGTTTTACCACTACCTGTTTGGCTTGAGACCATAACATCTTGACCACCCATTGCAACAGGTATAACACGTGTTTGCACTTCTGTTGCACTGTCATAACCCATTTTTTGGACGGCAGCTAAGAGAATAGGATTTAAATTTAAATCAGAAAATTGAGACATAAAGATACTGATCCCTAACTAAGAGAGGGATTTCCTTTTAATATAATATTTATAGGGAATGCGCTTGAACATTCAGCCAAAAACATGCATCGACCGAATCTCAAATAAGCGTCAAGTACACTTATGTCATAGTTCTTAACTATGAACCAACAGGGCGATGAAGAGGAAATATCATACCCTCTTTCTATTTTTTTGCAATCTATTTTCACGCAAATAGCTTAAAATGGGGATAACCCCATCATTATTAATGCTTTACCATTGCTTATATTTTCTTTCCTAAAGAACCCTTTCTTAAAAAAGAGAGGATAAACCTAGATAAACCTAATATAAGAGGAATTTAAGAGCGGAATTTCATTTCTAATTCATCTCTAGTTCATCTCTATTCTTGTTATAAATCATATCATTTCCCATTACAAACTAGATAAGTCTGGGACTTAATATAAGACTTCAATATGAGATATAAATATGAGCATAAGTTAAGCAAGTGTGAATACTATAGCACTATTAATGCCCCAGCCCTAAAAACTTATTATTTATATTCTCTTAACCCACTAACCCTCTAATGACCTAATTCTTTAGCCGTCACTTTATTAGGGCTTCTTCCCCATTGAGGGGAGATTCCATCTTAATGATAACTACTATTTTTGATTAAAAGATCAATTTCATCCCAAAGCTTATTGAGCCTTTTCTCTGATACCGTCATCTTAGTTCGCATCGGTTGGGCAAAGAAGGAGACAGCCATCTCTTCAATCATCCAGCGATACTCTTCTAACATCGCAGGCAACTCTTCCCTATCAGCAAAGAATTTTTGCGCTTTAAGATAATTTTGCCAATGTTGCTCAATGACGCCATTTTGCTCATTATCTCGTGTTATGTTTTGAGAAAAACGCTCAATTCTTACAACCATCGCTTCTAAAAATCGGGGAAGTTCATCTCGCCAGATCTTGGGCGTCTGACTAATAAAGTCAGGATAAATTAGACGATCTAAAGCTGCTTTTATTCGCTTCTCTGCTAACGCTCGATTCATCGGATGAAGCTGATTGAGCGCTTCCCTTACCTCATTAACTCGCTCAAAGATGGTGACAATTAAGCGACTAAGATCGGTGGCATCAGAGACCATCTCCCGGCGCATTTTTTCGATCACCTTCTGAAATTCCGCGGCATCTCTAGGCAGAGATGAAGATTCTTCAAGTCGATCTTTAATAATCGCTCGCATAAGATCTTCTCGCAGAAGCTCCTCATTTCCCACTTGTCGGAACATTAATGCTAATTTACCAAATTGAGGCCACTGTCTGCGCAGATATTTTACCTGTTCATGAAGTGTTTTTAATATCAGTGTCACTAATGTGTTGAGATGCACCTCTTGAGCTGCATGAGGACGATCATAGAGCTGTTTTCGGAGCGTTAAAGGCTGCTCTTTGTCGATCAAGAGTGCAGGATACCCTTTAAGCTCGATGCCATTTCGGACGAAGCGCTCTTCTAATGCAATCTTCCACTGATCTACTGAGAAGTAGATCTGCTCTTTCGCCTCTTGATCGGATGCTATCGAGTTATCCTCTCTTCTTCTAGAGCGTGGCTGAGCATCCTCTTTTGCTCCCTTCTCCTCACTGTTTCGCGCTTTTTTCTCTTTTTTGCCGGCACCAAAACTTGAAGCAAGTTGCTGGAAGGCGTTTTCGGCTCTTCCTCTCAATTTTTGAGTCAATTGTTGAAGATCTCTCCCCTCTGCGATCGTCTTACCACCTGTATCAATTACTCGGATATTGATTCGAAGATGTTTATCGAGGAGATTTTCATCAAAGAGATGGGGCTCAATCTTAATGCCGGATCGTCGCGTTAAAAACGCTGCGATCTGAAAGTAGAGATTCCCCTCACCGAAGCTCAATTTTTCTAACATTTCATCGACAACATTAGGAAGTGGAACAAAGTTTTTACGCAATGCTCGCGGTAGAGATCTTAAGATCTCTGTAATCTTCTCCCGCAATAATCCCGGCACGAGCCAGTCGAGACGAGTCTTATCGAGTAGATTGAGCGCTGCTAAAGGCACCATTAAGGTCATTCCATCATCTTCGGCAGCAGGATCAAAACGATAGACTGCATTAAGGCGAAGCTGACCAAAAGAGATAGTGGTGGGAAAATCCTCTAAATTGAGTTGCTCATCATTGTCTAGAATATCGGATTCGCTGAAGATCAGTGATTGATTGTTTTTAGGATTTTTACACCACTTTTCAAGTGATGCGACAGAGTAGATATCTTGTGGTAATCGCTCGTTGTACCACTCAAATAACTTCCACTCCTCAATTAAGATATCCCGGCGCCGCGTCTTCTCTTCCATCTCAGCCACTTTTGAGATCGTCTTTCTGTTAACGCGATAAAAGGGAGCTCGCGTTTGAATCTCTCCTTCCACTAAACCTTCTCGAATTAAGAGTTCGCGAGAGATCTCTGGTTTAATGCGCCCAAAACTGACTGTACGATTTTTAATAATCGCTAAATTGAAGAGGCGGACTGTCTCATACGCCGCAGCTTGTCCTTGCTGTTTACTCCAGTGAGGTTCTGTATACTCCCGTTTGAGAAGGTGCTCTGCTAAACGCTCTAACCATTCAGGGTTGATAGCAGCATTCATGCGGGCAAAAACTTGGCTTGTCTCTACGATCTCAAGCGACATGATCCATTTAGGCGGTTTACGGTAGAGTGCAGATCCGGGGAAGATCTTAAATTTGCGACCATTAGCACCACTGTAGAGCTTCTCCTCCCCTAACTCCCCAATCTGATCGAGAGAGCCGACCAAAATTGCTCGATGAATCTGGTCCTCACTAAAAGAGGGGAAAAGATACTCTCCTTCCTTAACGCCTTTAGGCTGATTTTTTTCCTCACTTTTAGGGAATGGGTTCCATTTTAAGGATAATGATTGATAGATTCCCTTCAATTGCTGATAGAGATCGTACCATTCCCGCATACGCATAAAGTTAAGAAAGTGAGCCCGACACACTTTTCGCATCTGATTTTGGCTCTCTCTTCGAGCGCGATCTTGATACCATGCCCAAAGATTGAGTAACGTAATAAAATCGGAGCGCTCTTGTCTAAAGAGGCGATGCTTCTCATCAGCTTGCTGTTGAAACTCTAAAGGACGCTCCCGAGGATCTTGAATAGAGAGTCCTGCCACAAGCGCTAAAACTTCATGGCCTACCCCCTCTTTTTCACCTTGGATAATCATCGCTCCCAATTTGGAGTCGATCGGAATTTTGGCTAAAGTCCGCCCTAATGGGGTCAATCTTCCCTCATCATTAACCGCTTTCAGCTCTTTTAAAGTCTGAAATCCTTCTCGGATCTGCCGCATCTCCGGCATCTCAACAAAGGGGAATTCCTCTGGATGACCAAGGCGGAGATGCCCCATCTGCAAGATCACCGAAGCAAGGTGGGTCCTTAAAATTTCAGGGTCTAAAAAGAGGGGACGACTATTGAAATCCTCTTCACTATAGAGGCGAATAGCGATTCCTTCCGCAACCCGCCCGCAGCGTCCTGATCGTTGATTCGCGGCAGCTTGTGAGATCGGCTCAATTAGGAGGCTCTGAATTCGAGATCGAGCATTGTAACGACTCACCCTTGCGACACCGGTATCGATGACATAGCGGATACGCGGAACCGTAATTGAAGTTTCTGCAACGTTCGTTGAAAGAACAATACGACTTCTGCCTTTAGGAGAGAAGATCTTCTTCTGCTCTGCCTGACTCAAGCGTGAAAAGAGGGGCAAGATATCGTAATGACGAAATTCTTTACGAAGCAGATCAGCCGTCTCTAAGATTTCTCGCTCACCGGGTAGAAAGATTAAGATATCCCCCTCTTTTTCGCTCTGCAGTTCATTAACGGCAGCGATAATCCCCTCTTCCATCTCAATAGGATCATTCTCCTCATCAAGATGGAGATCACGATAACGAATCTCCACAGGATAAGTTCGGCCTGATACTTCAATAATAGGCGCCTTTTTTGGCCCACCAAAATAATTTGAAAATGTTTCAGGATCGATGGTTGCAGAGGTAATAATCAGCTTTAAATCGGGTCTTCTTGGCAGAATTTTCTTTAAAATTCCTAAAAGAAAATCGATATTAAGACTGCGCTCATGCGCCTCATCAATAATAATCACTTCATACTGATTAAGATAACGATCATGCATTAATTCAGTTAAGAGGATTCCATCGGTCATCAGCTTTAAGACGGTTTTATCACTGATCTCCTCATTAAAACGCATCTTATAGCCGACAAAATCCCCAAGGGGTGTATCAAGCTCTTCGGCAATTCGTTCTGCAACAGAGAGCGCCGCTAAACGACGGGGCTGGGTATGACCTATAGTCCCTCTAGCCCCTAACCCCATTTCTAAGCAAAATTTGGAGAGTTGCGTTGTTTTACCGGAGCCTGTCTCACCACAAACAATTAAAACTTGATGTGATTTCAGCGCTTCTATAATCTCTTCTCGCGCCTGATAGATCGGCAGTTCAGTCTGATAATTAAGTTCAGGAAAAGCATTTAAGCGTGCTTCTGTCTCTGAGGCTGATTGCACAATCTGCTCTTTAAGTTTTAAAACTGTCTCTTTTGAGGGCGCTCTTTCCCGTTTTAAGGCAAAAAATTGACGACGTAACTGATGTGCTTGCTCAGTACGAATATAGGGTAAAAGGGCTTCTAATTGTGCAATCTCTTTTGGAATATCCATTATGCTCTTTTTTATATATTGGTGATAGTTTGTTAACAGATCGTTGGCAGCTTATCTATGGATCATTTTAAGATCATTGATAATTATTGATAATCATTGATAGATCAATAGTGTGGTGGGATCTCTTCTTCTGGCGTCCAGCTCTGCTCTTCACTCTTTGGCATCTCTTTTATCTTTTCTATCAATTGTTGAGAGACTCTCGTTAAACGATCGAGCATCTCCTGCTGAGCAATAATCGTTTGATTTAACAGCTCAACTGTATATTCGTGAAAAGCTTCACGACTCTCAAGTTCGTCAATACGAGCGGTGAGATCTTCGATTCTCTCTTCTAAACTTTGATCATTACGCCCATTTTTCTCTGGAGCTTCCGATATCTCTAACATCTTTTGATTCCCTTCTTTACTGATTCTATAAGATCATTCACTCAAATTAATGGAGATATGATAGCAAGAACGATGGAGAAATTATGGAATAAAAAAAGCCGAACTTCTATAAAAGTTCGGCTTTTAATAATTTGGAGCGGGAAACGAGACTCGAACTCGCGACCCCAACCTTGGCAAGGTTGTGCTCTACCAACTGAGCTATTCCCGCAAAAGAGGAATACAATTATAAGGTAAAATTAAAATCTGTCAACTCTCTCTTTGATGAAAAAAGTAGCAACCCTCAAGGGTTCTCTTGAAGAGCAGATAAGGAGCGGTATAGGAGGTCATATACTTCATAATGAAGTAATATAAAGCTCTTAAAATAAGCTCTTAAATAGACTTATATGGTCGCTGAGGCTAGAATAAGAGAGTAAATACCTACAACTCCTATAGGAGTACAATGGTTTAACGCTCTAGTAATTAACTATTTAAACTATTTAGTGCTGACTATCTAATAATTAATAATCCATAGTTAATGATCCACAGTTAATGATCAATACTTAGTGAGCCAATAACCTTACCAGAACAATTATCAATAAGTAAGCAAATGGGGGATTCAATGTGCCAACTATTAGGAATGAACTGTAATACACCAACTGATATCCTCTTCTCCTTCGAAGGATTTCGTAAACGAGGGGGTGAAACAGATATTCATACTGATGGCTTCGGAATCGCCTTTTTTGAAGGAAAGGGAGTTCGTATCTATCAAGATGATAAACCATGCGCCTCCAGCCCTGTTGCCGATCTTGTAAAGAGCTATCAGATTAAATCTAAAAATGTGATTGCCCATATTCGTAAAGCGACCTATGGGCAGGTCTCTCTCGCAAATACTCACCCTTTTATGCGAGAGATTTGGGGTGAGTATTGGCTTTTTGCTCATAATGGGCATCTCGACTGCCAACGCCTCTTCTCTCATCCCCTTTTTCAAAAAAGAGAGGATGATTTCTATACGCCTGTCGGCTCTACCGATTCAGAAGCTGCATTTTGTGCAATATTAAATGCGCTTCGGAGAAAGTTCCCTCAAAAGCCGACTACAGATATTTTATTCCAGGAGATTAATAAATTAACAGCAACCATTCGCAAGAAAGGGATCTTCAATTATCTTCTCACTAATGGGGAGTGGATGATTGCTCATGCAAGTACGCTTCTTCACTATCTTCTTCGCCAAGCACCTTTTGGTGAAGCGATGCTACTCGATGATGATGTCAATGTGAACTTCGCGGCAGTCACAACGCCTTATGACAAGATCGCCGTTATTGCAACGCTCCCACTTACTACCAATGAAGTGTGGCAGCAATTAGCTAAAGATGAGATTGTAATGTTTCAAGAAGGAGAGATTATTGCACGCTACGCCCCGGATCCAGATCACTACTTTACAGTTGAAGAGGCATTAGCATTAGCTGCTAAAGTTGGTGCGGCCGCTGCAGAGAGTGATATCTTTTAGAAGATATCTTGGTGTAGAGGAAAAGAGATAAGAGATAACAAAAGAGCCTGATAACAACGCTATCAGGCTCTTTAAATTTGGAGCGGGAAACGAGACTCGAACTCGCGACCCCAACCTTGGCAAGGTTGTGCTCTACCAACTGAGCTATTCCCGCTAGGAATGGTGAGTATTATACTCTTTGGAATTTCATTGTCAATCTTGCTATCTGTAGAGATTTTATTCAGCTACTTTTTATGTCGTAGACTCTGATTGATTATCTCAAGTATGAAATACATGCAGACACATAATATTTCGCTAGATTGATTTTGGAGCGGGAAACGAGACTCGAACTCGCGACCCCAACCTTGGCAAGGTTGTGCTCTACCAACTGAGCTATTCCCGCAAATCAATGATTGCATAAGTATAAGCTTTTTTTTCATAGTGTCAATTACTGGACTATTTTTTACACAATAGGACTAATCAAGGAGTGAATGAATCACTGTTAAGATCAGTTATCTCTATCGCATTATGAGTAATAGTTACTCTACCATTAGATAGAATGAGATATACCCCCTTGCCCTCTTATGGTATCTTGCCCTCATTATCCTATTTATAATAGAACTAAATAAAACTGAGATAAAACTTAGATAGTACTTAGATAAAGCTAGAATAAGTAGAGAGCTACAAACAATAAAAAGCAATAAAGAAAGCAACAAAGAAAGTCATAAGAAAGTAACACGATTATCGCAAGGGTCTAAAAGGATGTTAAAAATCAAAACAATTCAAAATTGGTTGTTTGTCTTACTGCTCATTGTGACTGGAATACTCTTTCAGCCCATATCAGCACAGACACTCTTCAATCAGTCTCAAGGTATTACTACCACTAAGATTGGTATCGATCCGACAAAGCTGCTCAAGCCGACTGAAGCCTTCATACCGAAAATTCATCTGCAACAGAATGATCCGGGAGGAGGAGAGCATCAACTTCTTCTCTTATGGGAGATCAATCCTGATTACTATCTCTATAAAGAGAAGATCGATCTACAGCTTAAAAATGCCAATGGAGAGATCATCGATATTGTGCTTCCTCAAGGGGTTGAGCATGAAGATGAATTTTTTGGGCAACAGGAGATCTATGATAGTGCCACCATTATTCCCTTTACCGTGAAAAGTGATGGGATCAATACCGGTTACTTTAATATTGAGGCACAAGGGTGTGCAAAGAGCGGATACTGCTTTGCGCCACAAAGTTATGAAATAACGTTAGAGATCGATCCTTCCATCGATAGAGATCTTGATCAAATAGAGGAAGTCATTACTAATAGTGACTCGATCCCAGAGATCACTTCAGAGCATGATCGATTAACGCAATATCTCCATGATAATGAGTATTTAGCAATCCCCCTCTTCTTTCTACTCGGTCTACTCTTAACCTTTACCCCTTGTGTATTGCCAATGCTTCCTATTCTCTCTGGCATATTGACACGAAGTGGAAATCTCTCCCCTAAGAAAGGATTTACAATCTCATTAGTCTACGTTTTAGCGATGGCATTGGTCTATACCCTCTTAGGGCTACTTGCCGCTTACTTTGGTAAAGGGTTAGCTGCCTACCTGCAAAATGCTTATGTCTTAATTGGTTTTGGCTCACTTTTTGTACTTCTTTCTCTCTCGATGTTTGGCCTCTATCAACTCCAGATGCCGGCAGCCGTCCAGTCAAAATTAAGTGCGCTCAGTAATAAGCAATCAAACAAGAATAGCTATCTAGGCACAGCAATTATGGGGATGTTATCAGCATTGATCGTCGGTCCTTGTGTTACCGCACCGCTCATTGGCATTATCACCCTTGTTGCCCAATCACAAAACTACCTATTAGGTGGGGCTGCACTCTTTGCAATGAGCTTAGGTATGGGCGTGCCGCTCCTTATTTTAGGCGCATCTTCAGGTCATCTTCTTCCTAAAGCAGGTCCTTGGATGGATAAGATCAAAGTATTATTTGGATTTATGCTATTGGGACTTGCAGCCTATTTTATCGGTAGAACCCTGCCTTTCTATTGGGAGCAGACGCTCTATGCCGTTATTGCATTGGCAACCTTTATCTGGCTAATGGTCACCGTTGTCGAAAGTGGTCCTAAAGCACGCCTCTTCTTTGGAGCATTAGCATTAGCAACCCTCTTCTTTGGTATCCATTCTATCCATGAGTCAGGGAAAAAGATAGAGACCGCTCTCTTTACCCCTATTAAAGGAATTTCTGGCCTTAATGAAGCTCTTTCAGATAATAATCAACGCGTGACGATGTTGGAGTTTAATGCAGATTGGTGTGTTGCTTGTAAAGAGATGGAGAAATATGTCTTTAGTGATCCTGAAGTTAAGAGTGAGATGGCTAAAATCAATCTTTTAGTAGCTGATATTACAGAAAATGATCGTCATGATCAGAGATTGCAAGAACATTTTGAGATCTATGGACCACCAGCGATGCTCTTCTTTGCACCTAATGGTGAGGAGATTCCTCAGTTGCGAGTGATGGGAAGTGTACCGAAAGAGGAGTTTTTAAATCATCTTCGAACAATCATCAATCATTACAATAATCAATAGAGCGCAATAGAGCGACATAAAAAGAGCCTCAAAGATTTATCTTCGAGGCTCTCTTTTTGCGCGGAATGAGTGCAAATGAGTCATTTATGATCAACTATAAATAGCGCTATTTATAGAGATAGCTCTTCACAGAGATATTGATAGAATCATCAATCAATGACAACTCGCTCGATTTTCGCACCTAAATTTGTCAATTTCTCTTCAATAGAGTCATATCCTCGATCTAGATGGTGTAGTGCGCCGATCATGGTTGTGCCTTCGGCCACCAATCCTGCAAGAATTAATGCCGCTGAAGCACGGAGATCTGTTGCTGTAACGCTCGCTCCAGATAATCGTGAAACGCCTTCTACAAGCGCTAAGCGATTGTTGATCTTAATATCTGCCCCCATACGGGCTAACTCATTGGCATGCATAAAGCGATTTTCAAAGATAGTCTCTGTAATTGTGGATGTTCCCTCTGAAATCGCTGCCATCGCCATAAATTGAGCCTGCATATCG